>JAZNAQ010000020.1:0-94055 GCA_045586595.1 Eubacteriales bacterium
GTTTTTTCATAGATAAATCCTCCATTGTGTTTTTAATTTGACTGGCAGGTCATTTTTATTCTAACACAATGGAGAATTTTTTGTTCATCGGCAATAGCCTCTTTTGAACCACGCGACTATCGCGTGGTTTTCATTATTCAAAGAGACCTGTAATACATTCGTATTACAGGTCTTTACCTTTTATTTAGTCTGCATTCGCGTTGATATATTTTGCTTCAAGCTTTGAGTACATTATCTTCTGGCTTTTATACAACCCGCAGTATCCTGACATCATGTAGCTCACTCCGCAAACAAGAGCAAACACAAGGATTGACTCTGGGCCGAACACTTCCAGTGCCAGCAAAACAGACGCAACAGGACAGTTTACCACACCACAGAATAACGCAACAAAGCCTACCGCAGCACCAAAGCCTGCAGGAAGCCCAAGCAACGAGCCCACAACGCAACCGAAGGTTGAGCCAATGAAGAACGCAGGAACAATTTCACCGCCCTTAAAGCCTGCAGAGATCGTGATTGCAGTAAATATTATTTTAATCAAAAAAGCTTCCCAGTTTGCCTCGCCGTTGATTGCTCGCTCTATAACGTGCATACCCGCACCGTTATAGTCGTATGTACCGAGCGCAACCGTCAACAATACGATTGCCATGCCGCCGAGAAATGCGCGAAGAAAACTATTGTGTATGAACTTCTCTGTATAATGCTCACATATCTTGATTGCTGTACAAAAAACTATACATACAACCGCACAGAGTGCCGCAAGAACAACTGTTTTTGCAACTACCTCAAGCGATAATGCCGGAAACTCAAACAAATTGAACCTTACCGGCGAAATCCCGAAAAGTTCGGCAATGATGCACGCGCACATTGCCGATATTACGCAAGGTAGAAGCCCCGCATAATACATAACACCTACACTTGTTACCTCAAGCGCAAAAAAGACAGCAGTAAGAGGTGTCCCGAAAAGGGCTGCAAAAACTGCGCTCATCCCCGACATTACTATAATATGAGAGTCTCCCGCATTAAGGCGAAACAGTCTGCCAAGGTTGTAACCTATACTCCCGCCAAGCTGCAGAGCTGCTCCTTCGCGCCCTGCTGAGCCACCCAAAAGATGAGTTATAACCGTACCGACAAATATGAGAGGTGCCATAAACCACGGTATGTCTTCTTTTGTTCGCACAGATTCGATAACACGATTTGTATCAACCTTTGTTTTGCAAAGACTATAAAGCGCGGTTATGACGAGCCCGCCGAGCGGAAGCAGATATATGAGCCACGAATGCTCATCTCTTGTTTCGGTAGCAAAGTCGATACACTTGTGGAAAACACTGCCTACAATACCTCCAACCGCTCCAACAACTAAAGAAATAACAACCCACTTAAAAAATGTCCTCACATATGCAAGTGATGAAATAATTTTTTCTTTCAAAGCTCCATCTCCTATCCAAAAACCCGAATGTGTTTAAACATTCGGGTTTTAAGTATTTTAGTTTTCAGCCCTCTGCTTTGCTTCATCAAGCTTTGTCTGGCGGCGGTTTTTGACCTCGTCTGACATGGGCTTAATATCTCCCGCAGCCGTAAGTGCCATACGCGTGAGAACAGGGCCGAAAATTTCGTAAATAAGCACAGCGAACAACGTAATATTGCGTATAAGGTCTCCCTGCCCCCCGGGGAAGGTTGCTGCTGCAATCGTACACATACCGAGGGCAACGCCTGCCTGCGGAAGAAGCGTAATTCCGAGATACTTACATATTTCAGGCGAACACTTTGTTGCCTTTGCACTAACTGCTGAGCCAAAACATTTTCCGAGTGAGCGGAAAATTATATACACAATACCTATCGCAACGATTGCAATATCTGCAAACACTCCAAGCTCAAGTTCTGCACCGCTGATTACAAAGAACAACGCAAACAGCGGAGATGTCCATTTATCAGCACGCTCCATAAGGTCTTCTGACAAGGGACAGATATTGCAGAAAAACGTTCCGAGCATCATGCAGACAAGAAGCGACGAAAAGCTTACATGAACCGCTCCTACTGAAAATTCTATCATAGACAGCGCAACTGTAATGAAGACAAACGCGATAGTGAGGTTGAGTCGGTTCGTGTTTGAGTTGAAAAGCTTTTCAAGTTGAGTGAGAACCCAACCCATAATCGCACCCAACCCAAGTGAACATATAATCTCAACGAGTGGGTTGACAATTATGGAAATCATATCCACCTGACCGACAACAAGCGACTTAGCAATACCGAACGATACAGCAAAAACAATAAGACCCACAGCATCGTCAAGCGCAACTATAGGCAAGAGCAAATCTGTAAGAGGCCCCTTTGCCTTATACTGACGAACAACCATAAGCGTTGCAGCCGGAGCTGTTGCAGTAGCAATAGCTCCCAGAGTAAGAAGCTGCGGAACAGTGAGCTTGTCTGGCATAATCATATGTACAACAAGAAGCGCAAGGTCAACAAACAGCGTTGCAACAAGCGCCTGGAAAACACCGATAACAAATGCCTGCTTTCCTATCTTTTTAAGGTCACTTACGCGAAATTCGCTACCTATTGAAAATGCTATAAAGCCGAGCGCAACCTCAGAAACGAGAGCAAGCGCCTCTACCGCCGCGTGTGAATTAAAACCGAGATTTGTTATCCCCAACGCGCCGAGACAATACGGGCCGATAAGCACACCCGCAATGAGATATGCGGTTACAGCCGGCAACTTCAGCGGTTTAAATACTCTTGTCATGAGCAGCCCCGCAAGCAGAGCTATCGAAACAGTTAACAGTGTACCCATTTTTATTTCGCTTCCTTTAAAATGAAATGTGTTTTTTCAAACTCATTGAGTATACCACAAAACCTTTATTCTTTCAAGCACAAAAAGGAAGCCTGCGAAAAAAATTTTTCGCAGGCTTCCTTTTAAACAATATTGCTCTTTTCTTGGAGCGTTTCTGTCGGGTGGCGTTTAGTATAAATGAGCCACTTTACAAGGCCGTAAATCGTATTTATAAGCATTGCAATCTCCGTGATGAGAAGAACATATGCACCGGAGCTTATATCCATAAAGAGATAGAACACAGTTGTTATAAGCCATGCAAGCCACTGCTCGCTGTAGCGAAGAAGAAGCAGCACACCGTTAGCCATACCGACAGCTGAGGCAAATGCATCAAGATAAGTATCAGATGCACCCGGAACCAACTGAAGAAGGCTTCCGACAACGAAACCGAACACGAAAATACCCACAACCGTAAGGAGCGTCTGCAACGGCTTTAAGCGCTTTACATGTGTGACGTTTTCATCCTCCTCGCTCGGGTGCTTTGTCCATCTGATATAGCTTATAACGTCTATCGGCATCCAGAAGAACACAACTGTCGCCGCAACTGCATACCAACCGAAATTAAGGCAGATAACAAGTTCAGGGATTTCGATAAGGAAAAAGTCAACAACAAAGTTCCATTTGCTCTGCTTTGAGATAAGAAGCTCACAAAGCGGATTTGATATAACGCTTGTAATCATGCAGATTATAAGAAAAGTTTTTCCGAAAACTTCTTCGCCAAGCATTGTATCAGGGAAAAAGATAACGCACACTGCAGTCAGAACAAGCACCGCTGCAAGATATATAATCTGGTAAGGGGTAAATGATTTTAAAAAGCTTTTAAAGCTTGATTTTTTAGCGTTTTGCATTTTTTATCCTTTCTGTATGTACTCACAAAGTTTCGGGAATGCTCTTAAACAGTTATTGTAATATATGTCCTCGAACTGCTCCGGAGTGAAAATTTTTGATATTGTATAGTCGTATTCCTCAACAGCCGACAAGTTTATCGGCGGGCAAAAATCTGTACCATAGAGAATCTGCTTGTATGTATCTGGATATTGATTAATTGCCTTTGCAAAGGTTTCAATGGCCCATTCCATATCTGCGCCTTCTTTTGTACCCGGCTCATATGCTCCCGAAAAGTCGGTAAACATATTATCCATACCGTGCATAACACGGATGCATTCATCATAGCGTGGGTCATCCATATGTGCAACAACAAAGTTGACACCTGGAAACTTCTCTGCAACGTTTTTTACATACTTTGCATTTGAGCCTTCAATGTCACCATCGGACGGAAGCACAAGGGAAACCGAGCCGGTGTGATATGTTATGGTGAGGCGATGCTTGTCGGCAAACTCATAGATTGGCAAAAGACGTTCATCATCTGCCCTCCCCGACTGGTATGTAAGATAGATTTTAAGCCCTACAATGCGATTATCTAAAAGCTGTTTTTCTATCACGCTGAGTTGGGGAGGAATGTCCCGGCTTATGTCTATGCAGGGACACAAAAACAGCCTGTCATTGTTATTAACTGTATTGTACGAGTCATCCGCAAGGCCGTTTTGAGTAAACTTATCGAGAAACTGCATAACTATAGCGTAACCGTCAGTTTGTGCAAAATACTCACTTGCAATGCGCTCTGTTATTATGTGGGTGTGGCAATCTATTTTGTTCTTTGCTGTTAGCATAACTTCACCTCTGATTATCAAACAAAATATGAAATAGTATACCACACTTTTTTTCAGAAGTATATATTTTTATCGGATGTTGTCAAAAAAAATATAAAAAAATAACCCTTGACTTATGTGTCTTTCACCCACATTAAGCCAAGGGTTATTTCTGTTCACTCTTGATATCTAACATCCTTGATTAACCTCTCTTTCTACGGTTTGAAATCCACCCTCTTTTATTTTATGCAATTCGTTCCTCGGCACGCTTACATATAGCTCAGTATTCTCAGCTCTTTATTTTCTCCAAGAAGAAATCACTTTTATGCCGGAACCCTTGTTTAGAGGGCTTCATCTCTCAGCTCACTTTATTTCGAGCTTCTGGGTTTTACTTGAACATCGGTATCACCCTTTCTGACTATAATATAACATACAGGGTAATATATTGCAATACGCAATCTTGTACAAAATAAACTAATCCGCTTTATGCAAAACGCAGAAATATAGGTACATTGTCTAAAAAAGATTGACAGCTGCACTATTAATTTGTTATACTGAATATGTTAGCCGCTCATAAGAGCGGCTATTTTTCATATACACAAAACGGCTTGACTTGCTCGCTCATATAGTAGTATAATCTATTCATCCTAAACCAAAGGAATATTTAATATGAAAATTATAGATTTATTATCAAAAAGTACTCTATCTCTTTCTTTTGAGGTTTTCCCGCCCAAAACCGAAACAAGCTTTGAAAGCGTTAGGACAGCAACAGAGGAGATTGCAAAGCTGCGCCCCGCCTTTATGAGTGTTACCTACGGTGCAGGCGGCGGCACAAGTAAGTATACCCTTGATATTGCAAAAAACATCAAAGAGCTTTATGGAGTTCCGACTTTAGCTCACCTTACCTGTGTTTCGTCCACAAAAGAAACCGTACGTCAAAAAATTGGTGAAATAAAAGCGGCGGGGATTACGAATGTCATGGCACTTCGCGGTGATATTCCTCAAGAGCTTGAAAGCGCCGACAGAAGCCGTTGGGATTACCGCCACGCCCTTGACCTTATATATGAGCTCAAAAGCACCGATTCTGCCTTCTGTATAGGTGGCGCATGCTACCCCGAGATCCACCCGGAAAGCGTAAACCAAAAAGAAGACATAGCACACCTTAAAGAAAAGGTCGATGCAGGCTGTGATTTTCTTACAACACAGATGTTCTTTGACAACAACCTGCTCTACAACTTTCTTTATAAAATCCGTGAAGCCGGCATAACTGTTCCCGTCATTCCCGGAATAATGCCTATTACCAACGCAAACCAAGTAGAGCGAGCTATTAAGCTCTCAGGCTCTTTTATGCCACAAAGATTCAAAAGCCTCGTCGATAAGTTTGGCTCTGACCCTGCCGCAATGAAGCAGGCGGGAATCGCATATGCAACCGACCAGATCATTGATTTGTATGCAAACGGCATAACAAACGTCCATGTATATTCGATGAACAAGCCTGATGTTGCCGAGAAGATTCAAAGCAACCTTTCTGATATTTTAGGAAAATGAATTTAAATATAATAACCAAAACTTATAAAGAACCACCCATTTGCGAAAAGGAGATTTTGCGGTATGCCGGCTGTAAGTGTGCCGACGTTGAGACCCTCTCACTTCTTCGTGCTTGCATAGACGAAGCGAGAGACGAGCTTAGCTATAATGTGTGTTATCGCGAGCTCCCTGTATCGGCAGACGGCTCCGCTTGTGACTTCGGGTGTTTTTCTGCCAAATCCAAGAACCTTGCCAAAAACCTGAAAGGCTGTAAAAGTGTCATTGTTTTTTCTGCCACTGTAGGGGTTGGAATAGACAGGCTTATCGCGAAATACACCAGGCTATCACCCGCCAAAGCACTTATGCTGCAAGCCATCGGCTCAGAGCGAGTAGAGGCTTTGTGCAATGCCTTTTGTGAGGACATAAAAAAAGAGAGGAACGCAGTTTTGCACCCGCGCTTCAGCCCGGGCTACGGCGATTTGCCGCTCTCTGTTCAAAAAGACATTTTTTGTGTTCTTGAGTGTTCAAAAAGGATTGCGCTTTCTTTAAACGACAGCCTACTTATGTCACCAACAAAATCAGTCACCGCTTTTATCGGCATTACTGACAACGAAGCAAACTGTTCTTTAAGGAGTACATTATGACTTTCTTAGAATTTTTAAAAAACAATATAGTTTATCTCGACGGCGGTATGGGAACCCTTCTCCAACAATCAGGGTTACAGCCGGGAGAAGCTCCTGAGCGCTGGAACATAACCAGACCTGAGATTATAACCAAAATTCACAGGGATTATTTTGATGCCGGCAGTAATGTAGTGTGCACAAACACTTTCGGAGCAAATATACTCAAGTTTTCTCCTAAAGAGCTTGAAGATATAATAAAAGCCGCACTAGACAACGCTAAAGCAGCAAGAGATGAGTCTCTTTCTAATAAAGAAAAGTTTATCGCTCTTGACATTGGCCCTTCCGGAAAATTGCTCCGCCCGCTCGGCGACCTTGATTTTGAGGACGCCGTTTCTGTCTTTGCAGAAACCGTAAAGCTTGGCACAAAGCACGGCGCTGATCTTATTATAATAGAGACAATGAACGACTGTTATGAAACAAAGGCGGCACTTCTTGCCGCAAAAGAGAACAGCACCCTCCCCGTAATTGTATCGAACGCTTACGGCGAGGACGGAAAGCTTATGACAGGGGCAACCCCTGCCGCAATGGTTGCAATGCTTGAAGGGTTAGGTGCCGACGCTATTGGTGCAAACTGTTCGCTCGGCCCCAAACAGTTACGGGGCGTTATTGAGGAACTCCTCGACAACGCATCAATACCCGTAATACTCAAACCAAACGCAGGGCTCCCGAAATCGGTTAACGGAAAAAACGTTTTCGACGTGACTGCGGACGAGTTCTCCGAGGAAGTAGCGGCACTTGTAAAAAAAGGTGTTCGCGTAGTCGGCGGATGCTGCGGCACAACACCTCAGTATATAAAAAAGCTCAACGAAAAGACCTATGATTTGTCTCCGTGTAAAATAAAAGATAAGAATATAACTGTTGTGTCATCATACACACATGCTGTAAAGTTTGGCGATTCCCCAATCCTTATAGGAGAGCGCATAAACCCCACAGGCAAAAAGAGATTTAAACAGGCACTTCTTGAAAATGACATGGATTACATCCTATCAGAGGGCGTCAATCAACAGGAAAAAGGCGTACACATACTCGATGTAAACGTCGGTCTCCCCGACATTGACGAGCCGAAAATGCTTGAAAACACAGTGCGCGAGCTTCAGGCAATTATAAATTTGCCCTTGCAGATAGACACATCTGATATTACTGCCATGGAGGCGGCTTTACGCCGCTATAACGGCAAAGCAATGATAAATTCCGTAAATGGCAAGAAATCAAGCATGGAGGCAGTCTTCCCTCTTGTTAAAAAATACGGAGGAGTGGTTGTTGCGCTCACGCTTGATGAGAATGGCATACCCGAGTCGGCAGATGCGAGGTTTGCAATCGCCGAGAGAATATTTAAAACAGCCGCAACCTACGGGATAGATAAAAAGAACATTATCTTTGACACATTGGCTATGACAATAAGCGCCGATACCTCGGCTGCACTTTCAACACTCAACTCGCTCAAGCGCATAAAACAGGAGTTGGGTTGCCATACCTCGCTCGGCGTTTCAAACATTTCATTTGGCCTACCCAACCGCGATGCGATAAACGGAACATTCTTTGCACTCGCGCTTGAAAACGGCCTTTCTGCGGCGATTATGAACCCGTATTCCGCAGATATGATGAAAACCTACTACACCTATAAAGCGCTCAAAGGCCTTGACGAAAACTGTGCAGAATACATCAGTGCCGCAGAGTCTTTTACTGTCTCGACAAATACCGTTGTAGCAACTGATACATCAAAGGCACCCGAAGAATTTAAGTCTGAGCTTTCGCGTGCAATAATAAAAGGCTTTAAAGAAAAAGCAGGAGAGCTGACACGCCAACTTTTGCAAAACGTTGCGCCTCTTGATATTGTTCAAAACGAGATTATCCCTGCACTTAACACCGTAGGCAAAGGCTTTGAAAGCAAAACAGTGTATCTGCCTCAGCTACTCATGAGCGCAGAAGCCGCCAAAAGCGCATTTGAGCATATAAAGAGTTCAATGTCGAAAAGCTCAGAGAAACCATCAAATAAAGGGACATTCGTTCTCGCAACCGTTCACGGCGATGTTCACGATATTGGCAAAAATATCGTAAAACTGCTACTTGAAAACTACGGCTTCAATGTTGTAGATTTAGGAAAAGATGTCCTTCCGGATAAAATAACAGAAACCGTTATAAAGCTTCATTCTCCGCTTGTTGGGTTGAGCGCACTTATGACAACCACCGTCCCCGCAATGGAGGAAACCATAAAACAGCTCAGAGAAAAGGCACCCTGGTGCAAGGTACTTGTCGGCGGCGCTGTTCTTACAAAGGAATATGCCGATAAAATAGGCGCCGACAAATACGCAAAAGATGCAATGGAAGCTGTTCGCTGTGCCGAAGCCTATATAGCATCTGCAAATTAGTAACACATAAACAAAAAAACACCGATAATCGGTGTCCACATCAACATTTTAGTATTAAAAGCGAAATAACCCTTAACCGATATGTCTTTCACCCATATACGGTTAAGGGTTATTTCTGTTTACTCTTGATATCTAACATCTTTGGGTAACCTCTCTTTCTTCAGATTAGCGATGCCTTCTCTTTCTGAACCGTGTTCCTGTTATATTATCAGGATTTTATACTTTCTGTTTTTGTATTTTTTATTATTTTTTTGAACAAGACTTTTATTTTTATATATTATCGGAACACTTTTCATTTTGTAAGGCTTTCGCTTTTTAAATTCAGCTCACTCTTTTTATTTTTGAGCTTTTGGGTTTTACTTGAACATCGGTATCACCCTTTCTGACTATAATATAACATACAGGGTGATATATTGCAATATGTAGTTTTGTACAAAATACACTAATCACTTTTGTATAAAACACAGAAATATAGTTATATCCACCAAAAAGTATTGACATTAATTATATGTATCTGCTATACTAAATATGTTGGGCCGGTTGAAAAACCGGCCTTTTCTTTTTATCAATATCATTTTTGCTTATGCTAAGAACTACTATTTAGATAAAATTCTAAATAGTAGTTGACAACTAGCAAACATTTTGTTATAATACATTTAGATATATATCTAAATAGCATAAGCGAGGTGATATAAATGGGAATGAACGAAACACTGAAAGCGATATCTGACCCTGTAAGGCGCGATATATTGTTATTGCTTAAAAGCGGCAGAAAGTCAGCAGGTGAAATTGTTGAGCAATTCAACTTAACGGGAGCAACAGTTTCATATCACCTTGCAAAGCTCAAACAAGCTGACCTTGTTGCAGAGCAAAAACAGAAAAACTTTATTTATTATGAACTGAACACCTCTGTATTCGAGGATGTCTTGACCTGGATTTATATGTTAGGAGGCAAAAATAAATGAAATTCATAAAATGGAAAAGCCTTGCTGTAACTTGTGCAGTATGCCTGTTGCCTATTATCTTGGGAGTTGCGGTTTTCAACAACTTGCCCGACCAGGTGGCAATACACTTTGACCTGCAAAACAACCCCGATAACTTTGCATCAAAAGAGTTTGCCGTTTTCGGATTGCCGGTTTTAATGGCACTTCTGCAAGCATTTTGCTGTTTTATCAATGACATAAACGCAAAAAAACACGGTGAAAGAAAAAAATTTGAAACCGCAACAAAGTGGATTATTCCGATTATGACAATTATCCTTCAAGCCGCCACACTCGGTTATGCTCTCGGCTGGAACTTGGATATAAGAAAAATCGCAGCCTTTGTTGTTGGTGCTGTTTTGCTCGTGGTAGGTAACTTTTTACCCAAGTTTGACTATATAAAGAACTATGATGTTAACACCGAAAAAGCAAGAAAAATAAACCGCTTTATGGCTTACCAATCCGTTATTATGGGCATATTGTTTTTAATAAGCATATTCCTCCCGCCAATCACCACCGTTTTATGTATTGTTTTGTTGATACCTTATGCAATTTCAAGCATAATATATGGAATAAAAGTTGGGAAGAATTAAAAAATACACCGGTATCCTTTTGGATACCGGTGTATTGGTCGGAGTGACAGGGCACATATTGCTTCGCAATCTGCCGTGCTTGACGACCGCTACGCATCGCTCGCAGTCCCCGTCTTCGCACATCGCTTCTAAAAAACAGTCCACCGGACTATTTTTTTGACGAAGCGACCTTCTCAAGGTTCGAGCCCTTTTTTATCAAAAAAAGCAGAAGTCCTGACGGACATCTGCTTTTTTTGGTCGGAGTGACAGGGCTCGAACCTGCGGCCTGATGGTCCCAAACCACCCGCGCTACCAGCTGCGCCACACCCCGTTATGAAATTGTCTGAATTTTGTTGCCTGCTTTTTACGTTTCTGCAGACCGTCCGCTGCGCTCCCTGTTGCAACAGCACCTCTGCCTGCGCAATACATTGCTTGTCAATCGGTTTGTTGCGGCCACTCCTTTTTCCTCGCTTCTTCTGCCACCGGCAGCGCTCGGAAACGTCCCCAGCTGCGCCACACCCCGTTATGAAATCTTTGCAACGTGAATATTATAATATATGAAATGTTCAAAGTCAACAGAAAAATGAGCCGATGTTATACAACATCGGCTCATTTTTAATTGTTCAGTACTTTTACTTTACAAGCTTCTTTGCTGTATTTACTACATTTTCAACAGTAAAGCCAAACTTCGGGAAGAGCTTGGAGTACGGAGCAGAAGCTCCGAAGCCTTCCATGCAAATCTTAGCACCGTCAAGACCAACGTAGCGGTCAAGACCGAAGCCACAACCTGCCTCAACAAATACTCTTGCACGAATGCTCTTCGGAAGAACGCTCTCGCGGTATTCCTCAGACTGCATCTCAAACAGAGCAACTGACGGCATTGATACTACTCTTGCTGCGATACCCTCTGCAGCAAGCTCATCATATGCCTTATATGCAAGCTCAAGCTCAGAGCCTGAAGCGATGAGGATAACCTTTGCATCCTTGCTATCACGGACAACATATGCACCCTTAAGCGCGCCCTTTCCTGTCTCCTCGTAATACGGTAGATTCTGGCGAGTAAGTGCAATACCTACCGGATGCTTACCGTTAGTAACAGAGTAGTACCAAGCAGCAGCTGTCTCATGGCCATCTGCCGGGCGGAAGTCAACAAATCCCGGAATTGAGCGCATTGCTGCAAGCTGTTCAATCGGCTGATGTGTCGGGCCGTCCTCGCCGACGCCGATACTGTCATGCGAGAATACATATGTTACCGGAAGCTCCATAAGAGCAGAGAGACGCATTGCCGGCTTTACATAGTCAGAGAACACAAAGAAGGTAGCAACAAACGGATGAATCCCGCCGTATGCCGCCATAGCGTTTGCAATAGCACCCATAGCGTGCTCACGAACACCAAAGTGAATGTTTCTGCCTGCGTAATTGTCCTTTGAGAAATCGCCGCCATCCTTTATGTTTGTCTTGTTTGACGGAGCAAGGTCAGCCGAGCCGCCAAAAAGGTTAGGCATAATCTTTGCAAGGCGGTTAATAGTCTCACCTGAGAGGTTACGAGTTGCGTTAGCCTTGTTTTCAAAGCTCCAGAACTCGTCAGAGTCAAGCTTATCCATATCGAGCTTTCCTGAAATAAGAGCTTCCCACTCTTTTGCAAGCTCAGGATATTTTGCAGCATAGTCTGCATACTTCTTGTTCCACTCGTCCTCATTCTTATTGAGGTCTGAAACAACTTCGCTCATATGAGCGCGGACCTCGTCCGGAACATAGAACTCGTCTGCCGGAACGCCGAGGTTTTCTTTAAGCTTTGCAAGCTTTTCAGCGCCGAGCGCCTCGCCGTGAACCTGTGATGTGCCTGCATTCGGAGCGCCAAAGCCGATTTCTGTTGTAATCTTAATAATGGTCGGCTTGTCCTTCTCTGCCTTTGCCTCGTCGATTGCTGCTGCGATAAGGTCTGTATCGTTGCCGTCAGATACCGAGAGAGTCTGCCAGCCGTATGCTTCAAAGCGTGCGCAAACATCTTCTGTAAACGCGAGGTCGGTACTTCCCTCGATTGTTATTGAGTTTGAGTCGTAAAGAACAATGAGCTTACCAAGACCAAGTGTGCCTGCGAGAGAAGCCGCCTCAGACGCGATACCCTCCATAAGGCAACCGTCGCCACAGAGGACATATGTATAATGGTCTATAATATCAATACCGTCGCGGTTGAACTTAGATGCAAGGTGGCGCTCTGCCATAGCAAAGCCTACACCGTTTGCGATACCCTGGCCAAGCGGGCCGGTTGTTATCTCAACGCCTGCAACCTCACCATATTCAGGATGGCCCGGAGTCTTGCTGCCCTCCTGACGGAAGTTTTTAAGGTCTTCAAGAGTAAGACCGTAGTCAAACATATGAAGAAGTGCATAAAGCATAGCGGAGCCGTGACCGGAGGAAAGAACGAAGCGGTCGCGGTTTTGCCACTTTATATTCTTCGGGCTGTGTTTCATCTTTTCTGCCCAGAGAGTATATGCCATCGGCATGGCACCAAGCGCAATACCCGGGTGGCCGGACTTTGCTTTATCAATAGCCTCAGCCGCAAGAACGCGCATGGTATCGATGGTTTGCTGTTTTACTGTTTTCATTTTTTCACCTCATACCAAATTCAGCTGTTAATATTATAACACAAATGTTTTAAGCTTACAATCCCTCTTTTGCTGAAATATTCATATTGACAACAAACCAAAAACATGGTATAATTTTGGACGATTTGGGGGTATAGCTCAGCTGGGAGAGCGCTTGAATGGCATTCAAGAGGTCAGCGGTTCGATCCCGCTTATCTCCACCAAACTTAACTCAGGCGAACACTGCCAAAATCTTAATGATTGACGGAGTCTTCGTTCTGGTGTGCTCGATTTAATGTTCGAGCATAAAAAGAGAGATTACTCACAAGAAATTTCGCATGAGTATTCTCTCTTTTTCTCTGCAAATAACAACACCCCCTCGCGGTTATTCCGCGAGGGGGTTCCCATTTCTACCACCTTATTCCATTATACCCCATGGCCTTCAGTTCGTCAACCGATATGTACTTCTCGGCTCTCGTGCTTTCTTCCTCGGCCGCACACCTTGCGAGAAACTCTGTCCACTTGTCACCAGTGAGCGAAGCAGGGCAGTTCTTCCCAGTCCAGTCTCGGTGTGCACGAATGTTCCCCGCCGGGATGCCGTGCTTCTTCATCAGCTGACGAACAAGCCAAACGGCATTGTCGACCGTCTTGCCGAAATCACCGTCCGAGTTCACACACAACTCAATCGCAATCGAGCTCTCATTTGCCGCCTTGTCCGACGTGTGGTAGCTCTTCTCTCCATCTGGCAAATGCTGATAAATCGAGCTGTCATCAACCGTATAATGCCAGCTTGTCTTCTTATTAAGTCCTTTGAGGTACTTTGCATGAGATTGTGTGTTTGAGCCCTTATCTTTATTCGCGGTATCGTGAACAGTTATGTACTCGCAGCTGTTGTCTGTCCCAGGTCGGTTTATTCGCCCCTTAGGTATCAAATCCTGTATTATTTCCATATCACACCGACTTTCTCAAATACAAAGAGCTTACCCAACCCGAAGCGATGCGACACCAGCCGTTCTTTTCTTCAAGCACGGTTACGGCATCGCCGTTATACAGTTTGCCAACACGCTTGTTGAATATACCAGCACCACTTCTTACGTTAAGGCTCGTTCTTACCTTGACATAGCGGATGTCACTGCCACGGCACCATATACCGATAAACCCTCTTACCCTTCTGCCAGAGAAGTAGTTGCCGAGAGGTGCGTAGAACTGTGTGCTCCCGCCGCCGTCGAGATTTATCGCATCTGTCGCACCTGTATTAAGAAACGCTCGGCGAAGCTCAGGGAGTGTCGCGCCGCCGCTGTCAGGAAGAAGCGCAACATACAGATTGCTGCCATCGACTCCAAGCGCAGTTCGGCCGCGCCTACCAGTTATCCCTGCAGGGTTTATATTCTCAGCCTTGCCGTTTCTGACAAGGGTCGGATATGCACCTATGTAATCTTTAGCACCCACATTGTTCTTATACGAGAAAACAACCTCGGTGTTGTTCGGAAACGCAAGCCCATAGCCCTCAGTCAGACGATGCGCTACACCGTCGCTTACAACATCACTCGCCGCCTTGCGCGTTTTGAATTCAAACAACTCTGCGTTCATAAGAAAGTCAGGAGCTCGGCCGCGCTCCTTCTTCACCCGACTCATCGCGCTTTTTATTTCCTCATTGCCGTTCTTGCCGTAGAAATACCCTATATACTCGATGTCAGACAGCGGTACCGTGTATATCCTACCGCCTTTGTATTTAGTTGTCTTCATCCTTTTACCTCTCCTTCCGCTTCTTCCTTTAATACCTCGATTGCCCTGGTAATTATCTTCGGGAGCGGCATTCCCATCAGCCCCGCATTTTCAACGATAGACATTGCCTCATTCGCAATAAAGCCAATAATTGCCGATGTTCGTATGTAGTTAATTCCAAGCTCAATATCAAGCCTGTGCGCTATAATTACAAAGAACAGAGTTAAGCATTTTTTGCAGAGCCCCTTCCACCCCGCTTTTGAGTTCAGAGCGCCGGTATCTGACTTGTTGCTGTTTTTAAAAACTCCGGCAACAAGAAGCCCTGTAATAAAATCAATGGCCATAAAAATAAGAAGCGTTACCATATCCGATGTCCACCCTCCAAGCAGCTTTGCAATCAGTCCTCCAAACACGCCTACGAGCGCATATAACATTCCTTTGATTTTTAGCATTTCCTTTTCAACCTCCATAATTAAAAATTTCTTCTAATTGTGTATCATAGCCCGGCGCATCTTCGTCATACACCGGTACCGCAACTGCAGGTGTCGGTCTTCCGGCCACAAAATACCGAATGGCGTCGGGAGCGTGCGTGAGCTCGTGAGGCTCTCGCGCGACATCATTCGGATTTTTGCCGTCCATCGCAACACTCGGCAGAGTGCGTATTAGGTTTAAACAATTCGAAAAGATGCGAAGCGGCGCAATCATTTCTCCTTGTTCGTCTTTGCATGGCCTTAACCATTCCTTCAGGTTGTACCAGCCCTGCACGCGGTCATTGTTCGCACGAACCAACCGCACACCGTTTTCCGCAAATATTTCGGCCGCGCTCTTTCCTGTGTCCTGTCTCCTGTTCCATAAGTCAGGCGGCGCAATGTTTGCGTATATCTCCTCATCCGTAAGCTTACAAATGCATTTTGCCGCTTCAGATATTATAAGCCCACTCTGGTATATCTCCCTGTATACATATGCCCTTCCGTATGTATCGAGCGCTATCCAGTACCCCGCAAGCATATCAAGTCCGTAGTCCATAACAAAATACCGCCGCCAGTGCTTTGGAATTTCAAACGGCTGGATAACGTGTATCTTTCGGTTCCATTCCGTAAAATACTGTCCGTCAAATATATCCCAGTTTCCGAACAGAAGTGCCTGCTTGTCCTTTTCCGAGAGCTTTTCAAGACGTTTTACATAGTCGGGGTCACTGTCCATCAGAAACAGATTATCCTGTACCATTGCCGGGATAAATATTTTTCCGTCATGCTCACAGTTAGGCGGTCCGACGTCAATAAACCTTGACTTTACCCAAGAATGCCCAATGCCTCCGGGGTTCGTTGAGCTCTTTATCTGCTTCGGGTACCCGTTTGTTCCTCTTACTCGCGAGAGCAGATATATATACATCTGCTCTGTAAAGTGCGTAAGCTCGTCAAAGCGGATAACATCATACTCTGCCGACTGATATTTATATACATCTCTTTCGCTGTCACAGTATGCAAAATCAACAATCGAGCCGTTTGTAAATCTCCCCACATGCTTGCTCGCGTTATACTTAAACACACTTTGGGGATATATGTCACAAGCCACGCGAATGAGGCTCTTTTCAAGCTCCGGAAATGTCCTTCGCAGTATGAGTTGCTTCGAGCGAGGATATCGCAGTGCAAACAAAAAAGCATCTATCAGCTGAGCGTACGACTTCCCACCGCCTGCAGCTCCGCCGAACAAAACCTCCGATGGCCTCGCCTCAATAAATTGTTGCTGCTTCGATGTGATATTAAACTCCATTCTTTACCACAACTTTCTTTTTATATGATTATAGCAGAAGTAAAACCTCAAGTTCCTTTCCGTGACAATACATGCACCATCATCTCAATCTGTTATTCGCAATTTATTGTAATACTACAATCCCCTTGAGGAATGACGTATCTCACGTTGCCCTCCAATTCCCCGAAGACTTCGGCATATTTCTCCGTCTCCACCACGCCTTCGCCTCAGAATATGCCTGATTAAACATAGCCATGTCGTTTGTGTACATCGCCGTTTCCTGATTGTAATAATCAATCATCGCGACAAGGTACAAAACATAGATATTGTCGCACGGAGCAGGCATCAGCAGCTCGCGGTCATCGGGCCATGTGCTTTTGGGTATATCCCTGCCCATGGTCTCCGCAATCTTGCCGTCAAGCTCATGGAGCCATTGTGCCTTTTGCTCCTCACCGAGAGTGTTCATTCTCAAATCATCCGCCTGCCGTATAGCTTCTGTTAGCTTCATACACCGCCGCCTCCCGAGATAACTTTATCAACATACGCCTTAATTGCATCTTCAAGCTCATCTTTTCTTACATAAACTGCATCAGTCAGCGGCTCAAACGTGCTGAGAGTAAAATCTCTGAATACCATTGCCGCTCTGCTGCCGGATGATTTAACTACGCGAAGGATTAACACGTGCTCCCCTTCAGAAAGCTCAACAGTTCCGATGCGTACATTCTCGAAACCATCGAGTTCGATGGAGCCTGCCTTACGCGTATAAATAACACCTATAGGCTCCGCCCCCTGTACTGAGGTTAAATCCGAGAAGTATTTGAAATTCTCCCTCTTCATAGTATCGGGGGAGCCCTCTAACTCCGCATTGCTGATAACACCATAGGTTTCAGTGTTATCAGGTGCAAATTCTGCCCGCATCTCGTCTGTCATTGGTATTATATATGACTCTATTTTACCTCCGTTTTTATAAAACCCCCAATTCTCATGTAAGACGTATTTCCCTGTCTTAGGTACTTTAATTTTAAAAGCTATCCATTCGTCAGAGTACATCGTTGGCGTCTCTAACCATTCTTCACGCAGAGAGGTAAAGTTGCCTGAAGAAGTAGACCTTGTAGCTACTGTCCCAAGAAATGCCCATGTACGGTCAGAGCCTGAACCTTCATCAGGATATTCTGAGTAAGCCTCAAGAGTACCATTGGTTACTACATCCGAGTGTCCATTATTCGTATAGAATTTGAACGCTCTCTCAGTAAGCGTCCCCTCCATAGGTTTGGCTATAAGCTTTCCGTCAACATCTGCTCCGAGAGTTACAGGAATATTAAGTTGGTCTGAAAGCTGACGAATTTCACCGGAAAGCTCTGCAATCGAATCATATTTAGAAATATCAAAAACCTTTCCATCAAATTTTATAGTACCGTCTTTGCATACTGTAAATGCGTTTTTTCGGTCATTCTCGCCTGTTCCTGCCCCTATCATAAACAAAGCATCAAGGTCATCAGGATTGTTATACATACCAAAAGATGCTTGGTATTTATTCAGCACAATATTCTGAAAACCCGCAATAAAAGCCGCGATTGCGCTCGCTCCAATGCGGTTCCCCCACCCAGCTGCAAACGCTCTATCAGCTTCAACAAGGTTATCATAGTTGACCGCCATGGAAGCCTTACCCGGCACGTTGTTATATTTACCAAGTGCCGCAGAGAGCTGACCCGGTGCTTCGTTCGGTGAATAGTATCGGTCATCACCCTTATCGTATGTAGGGTCAATCTGAACTATAGAGCCTGTACCCTCGCCTCCCTGTAGATTGCTTATTGGTAAAAGCTCTGAAAGCGGTGTAATTCCGTCTCCTATGAAGATACGATATCGAACCGTATCTGTTATAATGAGCTCTTTGTTCTCGTCATACGCCGGCATATTATCATATTTAACAATATACATCTCGCCATCATCGGGTATTATAGAAGTAAGGTCGTCGTGCACAGAAACAATCGCCAATCCGCTCCCAACGTTTTCAGCCATACCTCCGCCTGTTCCGGGCATTATTCCAAGCTGCGCGGCCGTAACCTTATGCGGGTTGCTCTTATCTGCGATGTGTTCGCTTATCTTCTCATCTGCAAGCCTGATGAGGGAATCAATCCGTTCAACATCAGATACATTTGCCTTTGCCGTCGTGACAACTTCTATAAGCTCGCGGTTGTCCTTTATGTACGCAACAAGCTCAGACAACTGGTCGAGCGTTGTATCGTCACTGTCCGCAAGCGCATTCAGCCTTCTTGTCAGTTCCGACACAAGGATACGAATATCGTTGTGAGCACCATCTGCTGTGTTGTGCATAGATACAAGCCCTTCAGCATGCTCTTTCGCGTTCTGCTCTGCACTGTCGTTTGCCGTTTCAAGCCCCGCAATTATCTCCATGAGCTCATCAATGAGCGCGTTGAACTTTTCTTTTATCTCCTTGTCGCCTCTGCCGTCAAAAATCGCCTTAAGCTGTTTTGCCGAATATCCCGCGTCTGAAGGATAGTCCGGCAGGTCTGCCACGTTATCCGCATAGGTTGTTATCTTGTGATTGTCTAAGCTCATTTTACATTACCCCCTGTTCTGTTATCGGCAGGTCCGCTCCGCCCGGCATAAGCTGTTGCATCTGCGCCGCCTGTTGCTCTTGCTGTTTTATGTTCGCCTTAAGTGTTTTGACTATTTTCGCCTTGTTCTTAATGAACTTGTCCGGGATGGATTCGAGATATGTAACCGCATCCGGAACAATTCCCTTCGCCAGGAGATTATCCGCCGTCTGAATCTGCGTGAGCTCGCTCCAGTATGACGACTGCCCTATCTCAACTTTCATGTTGTAATTTGCATCACTGAGCGTCGAGAAGTCATGCATTCCTTCGTAGGACGCACCGTCGCTTGTTATGTTTATCGGACGCGTACCGTAGTCCGTGCGGATGATGTCAATAATTATCCGCACACATTCTTCCATAAACCTGAAATACTCAAGCCTCTGTATCTCAAGCGGCATTGCCGCGGCGTTCTGTGTTGCGATAATTGCAGACGTGTTGTCCGGCTTTACGTTGCCGAGCGCCGCATCATTCGCGCCCATATACTCCGACGTGTGCTGCATCAGGCCGTTTATAATGTTCATCATCTGCGGAGACATATTTCCGCCGCCGGTGGCTGATGCAATAGCGTCGTTCGGGTTTCCCACAACACCTATCGCCTGTCCCACCTTGTTGCTCCAGCTCGGAATTTTCGTTGCATCGTAAACCATCTTCTGTATTGCGTTTGTCTTAGCCCAGTGTATGCTCATTGCATACAGCTGATTTATACATATCTGGTTCGGAATCGTCTGCGATACAGCACTCATGCCGTGGTATGAGTTTTTTATCTCTTCCCATACCATATTGGCTATCGGGTACCGTTCATACTTTGTGTCCCACTCAGAGCGAAGCACAACATCCTTCGTCGTCTTTATCGCGTGTATAGTTCCGTTCTCGCGCCAGAGCTTTGTTATAACCGTGCAGAGCTCACTGCTCCCGCTCTCTCTGAATGTGTATATATCCGAGTCATCGTCGGCGTGTATCTGTGCGACCTCGTCATCAGAAAGCCCGCGCTTTTTAGCTTCTTCGCGCACGTCGGACAAAATACACGGTGTTGCTATTATTATGTACGGCTGTTTCTGGACCTCGTATTTATACGGATTGCCGAAAATAACGCTTGTGTTGTCAATAACCTCGCTCGCTATACCGCCTCGGGCGCCGTTGCCTGCGTCTATGTCCTCGTCAAAGTAGAAATACATATACGCATCGCCGTCAACCGCCGCGTTTCTGACGACCTTTCGCGCCTGTGCTTTTATATTGCAGCGCTCAATCGTCTTATCGACCTCGGTCTCAATTACTCTCGCATCGAGCTCCTCTTTGATAACTTCCATCGGCTTCCCGCCGTCCTCGGCCGCCATCTGTGTTTTTGTCTTTTTATACGGCTCAAGAAGTATTCCGACATCATCCGATACAAGCATTGCTATAAAGTAGCTCACAACGCGCTTTGTTACGTTAAGAACAGGCTTTGGCAGGTCAGGGGCGTTAAGCCCCTCCCACTGCTTGCCGATAAAGAAGTTTTCGCACGTCTTTACAGTCTCATATAAGTCAATCGACTTGTTGTAGTTCTTACCCTTTCCAAACTCCCGCCAAATCTCCGTTGCCGTCTTTTTAATATCCATATCGCTTCTCCTTTCTGTTTTTCATCTTCTCGGTCCCCAAGCCTTCCCCTTGAGGGGAAGGTGCCGAGCTTCGCGCGGCGGATGAGGTGTCACCCTCCTTATTTCGTATCGTGGTACAGCGTGTATATCCGTCTGGCGATACTGTTCTTATATCCGAGCTTTTGTATTGCCGCAACCTCGTCTGCCTTTGAGCTGTTCTTTGATATCGCGCTCTCGATTTTTTCAAACTCAGCATACGAGATGTCAAAGCGGTCAGATATAGCCTCAAAGCGCCTGTCAGTTTTGCCGAAGTATTCTTCATAATACTCCTTCCATGTTGTCTTTCCGCGTTTTACCTTCTCCTCCGCCTTTTTGTGGACATCAGAGCCGCCGTTTACTCTTATTGCATATTCCTCTCCGTAGAGCGCGCGGTTTGCTTCTCTGTACGCATATTCAAGCTTTTTATCCTCATCGCGGCCCGGATACTTTTTCAGATACTTTTCAACATTGCTACGGTATTTGTCGATGTTTTCAAGTATGGTCTTCTGGTACGCCGTCTTCTCTGCGCTCGCCGCTCTGACGGCCGCACGCCGTTCCTTGCTTGTTAGGTTTTTGTCCGTCTCTGCGGCTCTTATCTTCGAGCTGTAGGTACCTACCATATTCCTTTCTCGGTTTAAATGCTTGTAAACGATTTTATCTACCAGCGTACCCTTTGCAGAGTTCTTCGCCTGCTCCGCGGCATCAACCGCATCGTAAAACTCACCGCTTATCTTGTTTGAAAGCTTGCTGTCAGTCATAAAACTCGATGTCAATGCGCTCCAAGCCCCAAGCGCTATATTCTCTGCCACATTGTCGCCCTTTTGCTCGCTCGGTGTCAGCATCGGAAGGACCATTCGCCCAACGCCGCCTGTATACTGCTTGAGGATATAGTTGAGCTTTTTCGGTGATACTCCCAATGCCTTTCCAAGAGCCTTTGAAACGTAGTCCGTTGAGTTGTCAAACCTCTCTCCCGCCGGGAGCGACTGAAGGCTGTCGTTTTCAATGTCGGTACCGTACCAGGTTCTGCCCTTACTTTCGTCGTTGAGTAAGTCGGTATTTATCGCATCTTGAAGAATATGGTTCAGCGGATTTTCGGGAAGTATGTTTTCTGCAATTATCGAAAGTGCCTCGCCTGCATCAACCTTCTCGCCCTTCATCGTGTCGCGCAACCTGTCGGCCACAACGCCGAGCGCAGCCATAACGCGTCCTTTCGGAAGTCGTATAAACTTTCCGTCGTCCGTCGGGAATAAGAAGTAGTTGTCCTTCATTCTTTCCGGGAGATTTTCATAGTCCTCTTTTTCGTCGTCATCTCCAAATGCGCCAAGCACAAGGTCATTAAAGAAGCCTGCAGTAAGCCCGAACATTGTGCATTTAACCGCAAGAGCTATCCATGCTTTTGAACTCTTGCTTTCCGTGAATGTTCTCACGAGTTTTGCCGTTCCCTGCAAAGACGGGTTAAGAAACGGGACAATGTATCTGTTTATTACTTTTCCATATGTCCCGCTTTCGCCAAAGTTTGTTGTGATGTCTGCAGCTGCAAGAAGAGCATCTGAAAGTGTGTCAACAGAGTTCGGGTCTCCCTTCTCGTAAACACTCATAAACTCCGCAAGTCGCGGCGCCTGCTCAATCACCACATTCAATGAAGCAATTCCTTCTTTTATCTTCTTCAGCTTTCCGCTTTTTGTTACGCCCTCATTCTGGATGTCTTCAAACCTTGAGGAACTTAAACCTCCTGCCGCTTGGTATAACTCCCACATTTCGCCGTTTGTTACTATCTCCTTGTATGCACGCCCAAAATTCTTTAAAAATGCTTTTGTATCCGTGCTATATATAAGCGCATCCTGGAAATCCTTGAGAAAGTTTCTTACACCAAAGGTCACATCGTATGTAGTGATAAGCTTTTTGTATGTATCAACTATATTCCCCCACAACTTTACACCCGGAATCTTTTCTTTCGGCATATTTGATAAGGTGTCAAACGCCTCAAATGTTTCAGGCGTGACAGACATTTTCACGCTTTTTCCGTCCTTGTAAAAACCAACAGTGTTTTCGAGGAAGCTTTCTTCTGCTATGTTGTCAAACTCTGCATCAAGATTTCTTCCTTCTTCGTTCACCTCTGTTATGTATCCTTTTAACAACTCGGGGTTTTTGTCGTACAAGTCTAAAACCTTGTTTGCAAGTATGTTTTTCTGCCCGTTTTTTACGACTTTATTTGTCATCGCAGACAGTGCTACATCAAGCGGCAACAATTTCTCCTGGCCGCCCTCCGCTTTGCTTATCGCAGCACTTATATTTACTTTCCCCGTAATCCACTTCATATTCTCTTCGGTATTTCTGTATGTCGGGACATAATCGGGATACTTCTTTTTGAAATAATCCGCCTCTTCCTGCGTTATAAGTCCGCTGTCGATTCGGTACTGCATAAGATTGTCAACATATTTGCGAACTTTTGATTCATATTCCTTAAACTCCGGATTTTCGCGCAAGAGTTGTGCCGCCTTCCATCTGGACTTATTAGCATCAAGCGGAAGTTTGGTATTCTCAAATAAAATAGGTTTGTTTTTCTCTTCCGCCGCCCTTAACTTCCTCTGTAACTCTAAATACTTTCTTGCCCGAAGCCCTCCGTTGTCTTCTCTTTTGCTCATTTCTTTGAGCTGTTCTTGCGTCCTCGTCGGAAGGTCGGAATTTGCTTTTATGTATTCCTGAAGTTCTGCGTTTGCTCTCTCTTCTGCCGTTCTGTTTTCAAGGCTCATTCGCGCTACATTGTGCCTCAGAAAAATATATCGCTGAAAATCATTCCAATGCTGTTCACCCTTTTCCTTTATAGGGCTAATTATTTCTTCAAGGCTCTCTCCAACCTTTTGACCTTTTATGTTTGTCTGCTTGTTTCCGAGCATATCCGAAACAATGTTCCCAGCACTTCGTGTGCGGTTATATGTGCCGTATAAGTGCTCATCTTTAACCGTCTTTGCAATTTTCCGAATAGCCTCACCACTGTTCAACATCTTGCGTTTTGCAAAACTTGCGGTTTCACTTATTTTTTTCAAAAAAGGTTTCTTTTCCTCTTCAGGCTTTCCCATCACTTGAGATTCTTTTTCTTCGCCATTTTTCTCCGCTGTCACCTGCGCCCGCTCCTCGATATCATTAAAATATGTATCAAGCCCCGTCTCCTCGATATATGAGCCATCCACAGAGCCTTCCCCTTGAGGGGAAGGGAAACCGCTTGCGGTGGATGAGGTGTCTGCTGTCTTCCCATAATCCGGAGAAAGCAAATCTTCCGTTTTTAACGAATTTTGCCTGTTGCTTTTTTCAGGAGAATCGGGTATACTATTAGTAGAGGAGTTGATATCCTCTGAATTATCACGCAGGAATGTAGACTTCGGATTTTGTCCGTATGAGCTACTTATGTCCTGCGTGATATTTTTTATTTGTGTTATATCCGTCAGAAGGTCTCCCTTTTCATTCGGGAGAATATTTATCCTCCCTTCAAAATATTCATTTCCTACTTTGAATATCGTATCAAAATATTTAAAATCCCCTGTCGCCTGCGGATGTACGTGCCCGTCTGCTCCGTCTGGGGCCGTTCTGAAGTTTGTCCCTGCATCGATAAGGTTGTCAAGTTCCGTTGACGCTCGCATTTTTGCATCATATTCAAGACCGCTTATTCTCTTTGCTGGATGCCCGTATTCTGCTGCGCTTCGTCCATTTACGAAAACTCTGTTATCGCGTCCAACTACTTTTCCGGAAAATCTTTCTTTTATTATTTTGGTTGCCATTCTTCCTTTTTCATTTTCTGTCAACCCATCAAATAAATGTTGGTCTGTTTGTACATCTACAAAACGTCTTCCGTCATCAAACATTTTTAAATCATACATTCTCCCGCCGCCTGCTTCTGTGCCGGCGGTGTTTATATTTCCGCTTGCGACTGCAGTTTCCGTTGCAGAGAGCATCTGCTCAAACTGCGCGACCGCCGCCTCAAGCTCCGATACCCTCGCGCCGTATTTCTCCTGTGATGCAGTGTCCATCTTCGACTTATCCCCGGAGAAAGTGGATTTTACTTTTGCTATAAAATCCTTTATGCTGTCAATAAATCTCACAGCAACGTTGCGGTTGCTTTGTGCGAGTCGGTCAAACAGACTTATGTCGTTTACAATACGGCTTGCAAAGTCTGCCGCTATCTCGTCAAGTGCCTGTGCGTCTGAAAACTCGGTCTGTGTGCCTTTTGAATATTCTGCCTTGTATCGGGTTATAAGCTCGCTCTTTTCGGCGTTGCTAAGCTTTTCAGATGCGTTTACCGCAAGCTCAAGGAACGCGTTATACTCTGCCGGCGCCGTTCTCTTCATATGGTGTGTCACTTCGTGGCAGAGGACAACTTCAAGCGGATTTTCCGCATCCTGGGCGATTACTATATTCCCGTTTTCATAATATCCGTTATGTGCGCCCGGTGCACTCCCCGTAGGTGCGCCGATAGAGATATTAATGCCGAGCGCACGGCCGATAGCATCAAGCGCACGAATCTGCTTATTCGTTATCTTGTCGCTGAACTCGGTTTTTGTAAAACCGCCGCCCGCTCGGTTTCGGTTTATTGCTGTGTTTATTTCCGATATGGCCGAAGCTCCTCCGCCCATTATTCCGCCGGAGAGCGCTCCGCCCGCTCCCGCCATAAGAATATTTTTGCCGAAGAATTGGAAAAACGCTTCTTTTTCTGCCTCTATGCGGCTCGTCCCGTTCTTTTCAAGCTCTGATATGTAATTCTGATACTCAGATTTATCGCGCATTACGGCAATATCAAGCGCAGTATTTGCAAGCTCAGAAACCATTTCCTCTGTCGCTTCCATCCCCGCTTGCTTTAAAACCGACTTTATCGTTGCTTTTACTCCTGTTTTTCCAACCTGCTTTGCCGTTTTAAAAAGGTTGTCAAGCGGCATCTTTTCTGTAAGAGCCTCAATAGTGCCCGCCGCTGTTGATAAAACCAAAGCCTGCCCCGCCGTTCCTCCGCGCTCTAAAACGTCAAGCGTTGTCTGGCCTGCGGTATCCGCGCCCATAGCCAGCATCGCATACGGGCCGAGCGGAGCCTTGCTTAAAAAGTTCGCCATAGAAAGCCCCGTACCTGCAAGAAATGACGCAACCTCGCCCTTTGTTCCGCCGCCCGCCGCATCATATGCGCGGTCTGTCACGCCTTCGCTTGTTTGTTTCGCCGTGTGCGCGCCTCTGAAAGCGCTCGAATTTGTGTCTGTCGGAACATACTCATCTCTGAAGATGTTTCCGACTGCATTTACTGCGTTTTCAACGTATGCCGCAGGAGTAGTGAAGCTTGCCCCGACATTTTTTACAGCTCCCACAACAGGTCTTTCGTATGCGTCCTTATACGTCTCCTTGTTTTCTGCTTCCTGAACCCGCTTGTTCAGCGTTCTTTCAAGGAGCTTATAATATTCCTCAGCCTTGTCAAACTGACCGTCTGCCGCAAAGCTTCTCATTACGTTCTTCTCTTTCTCGGTCATCTGCTCAACGCGCGCCTTATCTTCTCCATACTGGCCCTCAGAATCTGCAGTTCCATTAACAAAAGACATAATTATATCTATATGTACCTGTTTACTGAACGGAGACGGCAAATTATATTTACCGTCTTCAAACTCTGCACTTGATGTAATCTTTGCGCCGATATTTGCCTTTTCGTCAAAGTCAGCGTTTGCGCTTACCGCTTCCATCTCATTTCTTTTCTCGGCTTGGCGATAATTATAAACATTGTTGCGCGTTTCCTGCGCCGCATTTCGGTATATGTTAAGATATGCGTCCCCTGCTTTCATAGCGGCAATGGCAGGGTTCTCATCCCCGCGGGCTTTAGCCTTTAAAAACTCTTCGTCATACCTACGCTGAGCTTCTTTTTTTACGTAATCAGACTCCGCCCAGGCTTCAATATCCTTTGCGCGTGAAAGTTCACGCACCTTATCTGTGTCCCCGGAGGCCTCGGCGCGCTTGATAGCCCCCGCTCTGACCTCTGGAAGCATGGAATACTGAACGCTTCTGTTTGCTTCTCTGCGGTTTATGTCCGTTTCTTTTTCCTCGGCAGTCTTCGGTACAGGAGCAGAAAACGAAGTTCCCTGCTTTTTCCTTTCCTCAGCAGCAGTGGCATCCGCCATGAGCTTTTTCTCCCAATCTATTCTCTTTTGTTGCTGTCTTCTTTTTCTTTCTTCATTTACGCCGTCAACAAGTATTCCCACAAAAAGCTCTCCTTCCCGCTTGTAAAATATTTATGCCCAACCTAACTGTTTTTCAATCTGCCGAATCCCCTCATCGGTAAGTCCGTTATCAGCAAAGCGGGTAACATAGGCAATAATCGCTTCCTTTGTTTTTCCCGCATCGAGCATCCTTCTGACGTTGCTCCAAACCGAATCATAAGCCGTGCCATACTTACTTTTATGCGCGTTGAGAGCTGCCGCACCCTCAATCACTGTCTGTTCTTTCTTTGCCTCCTCGTATAACTCCAACAAAGTTTCCTTTTCACTCTCCGAGAAGTTGTTTCGTATAAGCCACTCTGCAACCGCGGCATCCGAGCCGAGTGCAAGCATCTGCTCTACATATGACTTTGGCGTATCAGCCGGATTCTTCCCGCCACTTCCGCCTCCGCCACCGGACCTTACACTTTTCTGAGCGTTTACCGCAGCTATAAGGGTATTGACATCAGCCTGCGGGATTCCGAGCGTCTCTGATATAAACGAAGCATTTTTCCCGTTCTCAATAAACGCCATTGCGAGGTTCCATTTATTGTTGGCTTCTGCCTGTTCCTTCTGTGCCGCCATCTGCTCATCAAACTGGCGCGTGCTCTCCGCCTGCCCCATTGCCTGCATATCTCCGGAGAAGATATTGCCCTGCAGTGCTATCTGCTGCTGTAGTACGTTTTGCGCCCTTGCCTCAAGAATGTTTGCAAGCTCATACTGCCCGCTCGCCTTTGCCTGGGCTATCTGAACATCAAGATTCTGCAGTTGTTCATTCATTGCGCGGTAATTCGCGTTAACCTGTGCTGCATAAGCGCTCGCAAGCTTGAGTTTTGAGCTTTCAGCCCATCCCGACTCATCAAGCCCGAGCTTTACCCTCTGCTCTTCCATGGCGCCGAACGGGTTTGCAGCCTTCATATATGCCTCACGCGCCGCACGGTCCGCATCCGCTCTGTTTGTCTGGGCAATCTGCTTCTGTCGGTTAAGCTCTGCAACCGCCGCATTTGTCGCGCTGTTTATTCTTTCCTTCTGAACGTTTCCCGCCGCCTGATATGCATTGATTGCCGCATTGCTCTTTGCCTCATACTGGTTTTTCGACGTTGCATATGTGGGAATGCCGCCGTTTGAGGTCATTTTATATGTACCACCTGCAGTCTGAACAGTCGCGCCGACGGGGACTCGCGTCGTTGCCGCCTCGTCCATATATGTCTTTCCGTCTTTTATCCAGCCCTCGTGCTGGTCGTTATTCTTATCCCACCACGTTGTTTTTGTTGCTCCCATTTTTAAATCTCCTTTCTCCTCAAAGCCTTCCCCTCGAGGGGAAGGTGTCAGCGTAAGCTGACGGATGAGGTGTTCACCTCTCTTATTTCCCTATTTTGCAAAATTGCCTGTTACATACCGTCGTATTATCCCGAGCACACCAAATGCCTGGTTTACCTTGTCATTGCGGCATATAACCTGTATTGCCTTGTATTTTTTGAATTTGGCATTAAACGGCACAACCGAATACTCCGATGTGTTGAACGTAAAATCGTTAAAATCAAGGTCTTCAAAATTGAATATGCCCGCGCTCTTTTCTAAAATCTCGCGTTCAAAATCCTTGTCGGTTTTTATGCAGACCTTAACCCCCGAGCGGTTGTATGTCTTCAGCATAACCCCTGAGCCTTTTTTCTTCATTGTCTTAAGCCGCATAAAGTCACCGTCATCTGACAGGTTTGTTGCCCATTCTGCGATTATGGGCTCACCGTCGTCTGAATACGCCTTTGGCTCTATCTCTCCTCGCGAGTTCTTCATGTCGTCATTGAACCGGCAAACGCGACCGTCCTCTGTCCCAAAATAAAGCGCTCCGCCGTGCTCACAGGCCACCCTTGCGGGAATGTTCGTCCAGAAGTACCACTCGTATTCAAACGTGCCGGTCTTATTCCCTGTATAGGTCTTTTGCGCGGCATCTGCCACATAGCACTCGCCGTTTATAAATAACATCAGGTTACCTTTCCAGGTGCACATATGAGCGTCTTCGAGGTTTTCGTTCTTCAAGAGCTTTTTGTTTATGCGTGTCGAGCGTATATTAAGCGCACGCTCGCTTGATATGTCCTGCTGTGCTATTGCATACACGCCGTTGCGCGACAGATACAGAGGGTCATCAAGAACCGTGCAGACTGCATTTCTTGCAACCGCACCTATCCCCGAGTTTCCCTGCCGTATCGGAAACAGTGCATTCCCCTCAGCATCCTCTGCGCGGTAACGCATGTATATGGTTGCACCATCGTTATCGTCTTTAAGGATTGCCTGTTCATTTCCCGTGTGAAGATATCCCGTAATGGGGGTCGCATCCAGCCCGATTTCCGTATAGCTTAAATCCCTTACATATGTAGGCTCGTTAAGCTCGCTATGCCAGTCCGTATTCGGGAAGTCGGGATTCCCTGAATAAAAAATGCGGTTTTCAAAAACGTCCATAACTGTACACTTTGAAATCGCCCCCTCGCTTTTCCCAACTTCCGCAACATACTCAATACAGTAATTGTCTTCGCCCGGCGCAGGCTCTTGAAAATCGGTAGTCCTGGACGTCTGCATTACTCCTTTAATAACACTACCCGTTTTTATTCCCAAATCTCGAGCTATACTTTCTTCTACTCCGTCCATACCTCGGCTTATTGTTACCGTTGCCTGATAAACATTTACATAACCAAAGAGGGTCTTTTCAACGTTATATATGACAGGTTCTTCGCCTTCTGGCGCGATTATATCAAATATAACTTGTCCGGTCGGAATATATGTCATTTTCATTCTCGTCCCTGCTTTGATTTTGCCATCAAGAAAAAGATACCTCACCCAACTCAGGTCCGAGTTTATTCTGAACGTGTTTTTTCTTTTTTGGCAAGCAATATTGACCTCCTGATACGCATTCCCTGCCCCTCCATTGTCTTCGACCCACATCCCATTACCTTCAGTCGTCCTATGAGCCGTACTGCGCCCTTGCCACGTTGTCGGCACATATGACGATCCTCCGTCTTCAACTCTCACGCAGGTTTTGCCGTTGTATTCCAGAAGTTCCTCACCTGTCAGTATAAAAAGCCGCTCCTTAAAGCATCTTCCCGTAGAGCAGGCATCGTTTATCCCGGAGAGAAGCTCTGTCGGCTCGTCTTCCTCGCTCCCGCTCCATGAATATATCTTTGTACCCGCGTGAATAATAAAACACTCCACAAGCGTTTCTGCACCTTCTTCGCCCTCGTTTTCCGCTTCCTGCGTAATAATCCCCTTATAGTGGTATATTCCGTTAATTCTTCCGTCGAGTGTTTTAAGCGTTCTCCAGCCGAGGCGCTTTTCCGGAAATCCGCCTGTGTCCGATATAACATTCACCGCACGGGGCGAACGGCTGTCGTCCACCATCGTTTCACTCTGCGAAAAATCAACACCGCGAAAAGCTCCGTATTTTTTTGTGTATATAGTTGGTGATGTCGGTGTACCGATATTACTTATCTTCGGCATCTCTTATTCCTCTCCTATCGGCATCTGGTCTTTCTCCGTGCCATCGTAATTCAAGAAATTTTCCCATTGTTTCTTTAATTTCTTCGATTCCTCATCCTCGGCCGTAACCTTCCCAAAAGGCTCTCCCACAGGGCGTGCTGTCGGCACAGCCGACTGAGAGGGCTTCAAAACGAGCACCACGCCAATCGCGATAATAGCACAAGCCGCGCCGAGAGCAACCCCTACAGCCATTACAATACATTCACTCATGTTCTCTTTCCTCCTAACCTTCAAGTGCCGCGCCGTATCCGTAAACGTCCTCAATGTCGTTTATGTGAACACCGCCGACAGCATCGCCGAGCGCAACTATAAACCTGTTTCTGTAATCTGCCGCGCGGTAGTTGTCGCCGTCATCCTGGCAGTAAAATGCGGCAACACCATACGGCAAAGCTACCCGGCATAAGCTCTCTGAAAAGTCGATTTCCTCATTCATCCCGTCCTTGGTAATTTTAGGTGCCATGGCAAGTGCAACCTTCCCGCTCTTTCTCCGTATCATATTCTCATACGGCAGAGCCTCTTGCATCACGGTATTTAAAAACGTCGGGAAGAACTCCTCATAGTCTGCATCTTCTCTCTTTCTTTCAAAGACAAACGAAAGAGCTATCTCGTAAATCTCTTCTCCTGTCATATCCTTGCATCCTTTCTTTTCTTATTTTTTAATTTCACTTCGCAAATAATATCTCCGAACTAAAATCAAATATGGCTTCCCCCTGAGGGGAAGCTCCGCCGTAGGCGGTGATGAGGTGCAGGTTGCACCGCAACCGTTTTGCAAAACAGGGAGAGCAAAAAGCCCTCCCTGTTACTGTCGCTACTAAAGTGTAGCTTCGAGCACTTCTGAAGGAAATGCTCCGTCTTTATAAGCATATGCGCGGACAACTGTTCCGGCAGCATCGGTAAGTGCTGCACCGTAAACCTTGGCAGACGCAGAATATCTCGGGTCTGTGCCGTCGGTTGTGTACTTGATTGTCGCGCCTGAGGTTGTGCTTGCGAGTGCCTTTGAAGTAAGTGTCGGAGTTGCGCAAATTGTGCCGCCGCCACTTGCGGTATTGACTTCAACATATACACCGTCGCACTTCGCGCCGTAAACAAAGAGGTCATAATACTGTCTGCCCTCGAGAAGGTCGCCCGAAATGCCCGGCGGGTCCTTGTGGTACTTGGTATCGTTGAGCTTAACAGGGGCACAGGCCGCTCTCTTGTAAACGATTATAAAGTTCACGTCTTTAGGCCATCTGCCTGCAGGAACTTTAACAACACGCATGTTGTCGTATGTCCCCACCTGCCCCTTTGTGAGAGACTTATCAAGAAGTCCATCACACTTCTGGAACTCATCAGAAAGGCGGAGCTTCGCATATGTATCACTCGGAATAAAGAGTGTTCTTCCGTCCTGCGGAACTTCTTTGTCATCCATATATGTCGTGCCGGCAGTGATACGCTCACAGATATTTGACTTTGAAAGTGCCGTAGCATTGCCGACAATCTTTCCTGCCATCTGTGAAAGACGCGCGAAGCCGTAATTATCCATAAGCGGAACAGCCCTCTCCGCTATCTGGAGAGAGAGCATCTTGCCCGCTTCCTTAATGCCGTTCTGGTCTGCATTGTTGCCCTTGTCGATGGTAAGAGTAAAGCTCTTATCCTGAGTGAGTGTCATTTCCTGAACAACATCCTGCATCTCTTCCGGTGTTCCGTAGCGGTTGGCGCCGGTGCGTGTGTAGTCCACCATCGGAACGGTTATCGGTGTAGAAATCTTAACAGTCTTTACGCCTGTAAAGCTGTATGAGTTGTCGAGAGCTCCTGCAAGGAGCGACTCTCTGACAAATTTTGTCTGAATCTGTTTTGCATATTTCTCGTGGAAATTGATTGCCATTTAAATCCCTTCTTTCATGATTTCATCTCAGCTGAAATCTACTCGGAATCGAAACCCGCAAGAAAATCATCCTCATCTGTATTCTGAACTCCCGCAAGCGAACCTACACTCTTTTTCTTAGCGGTGTCCGCATCTGAATACATCTTGTTCTGCGCCTCAAGCTCACGGTTGCGCTCGATAAAATAAGCCTCAACCGGGCTGTATCCCTTTTTGACAAGGTCAAAGACGCCCGGCGATACTTTTGCGCCGCCGTCTGAAGCTATAAGCTCAGGGTGTTCTCGAAACAGTCTGTTCCATCCTTCGATTTCTGCTTTGTTTTTGTCTTCAAGAGCCTTTGCCTTTTCCTGCTCGGCTCTGTTTTTTTCAGCCTCAAGCTCAAGTCTCGCAAGGCTTTTTACCGTTTCCTCGGATGCGTCGTCATCACGCGTCCGTATCTCCGACATTTTAGCCTCAAGGCGTTGGTTTTCCGCCTGTCCGCGCTCCCTCTCGATAAGCTGCTCAACCGTTATTCCCTCACTCTTCGCACGCTCCAGCAAAAAGTTAAAAGCATTTCGGTTCTGGTCGCGTTCCGCTACAACGTGGTCGTAATTAAGTCCCTTCTGAGCAAGCGTCCTCGCTTCTTCAAGGCTTAAATCCCGCTCCTCACCGTTGTACTTAACACGAAGCGTAGAGCCGCCGTTAATAGCGTTTCCTTCGGCGTGGTTTTCGCCGTTTTTCCCGCTCTTCTCCGCGCTCTGCGCATTATTGGAATTATCCCCGCTTTCCCCTTCTTCCGATGCGGGCGTAGACTCTGCATCCACTTCCTCATCGTCAAAAAGGTTTTCCGGAAGATTTTCCAAGCCTTCTTCCATCGTCTGATTGGTTTCTTCAAACAACATGGTAAATGCTCCTTTGTAAAAAATTTTTATATAAAGCGCTGGTCTCGCGCAATATACCTCGTCAAGCCTCGCCTTTTAGCTCGTTTTTGCTACCCGCAAAAAGCTTCGCTTTACCGGCGGTCTCTCCTCTTTCGCGAAAAGCAGGCTTTCCTCGAGTTTCTTCCCTTATGTTTTCTCGATTTTATCAACAACATTGATGTTGACATCAATCTTGTTTTCCGAAGAATCCTTCTCCTTCTCAAATACGCCGAGATGCTCGCCCATGAGCTCCAAAGCCTTGAGTGCGCCCTTGCTGTCAAATTTCCACTCGCCACTCTCTTCCCAGTCTCTTGTGTCAGGGTTCCATTCGAGAACAGGCTCCTTTGCACAGCATTTTCTGTAAACTTGCGCCGTCTCGCTCATAATAGAATGCGCCGAAAGTCCGAGCTCCTCATATATCAGCACCGCACGGAGCGCACGGTATTCTTTGACATCTTCTTTCGCAAGTATCCTTGATGCCTGAGTTGCCGCGCTTCGGCTGTTCTTGCCCTTTCCATATCCCGCACGGAGTGCAGCTGCCGCTTTGTTCCCGTCAACCTCAAGCTCCTCTATAAACCGCCGCTCCTTCGGCGAAATTTTCTTTTCAAGCTCCGAAAGCCGGAGCAGCTTTTCTTTTTCCATTCGCTCCCTCGTCGTGCCTCGCCTCTTGGCTCGTTCCTGCTGTTCGCAAGAAGCTTCGCTTTATCGGCGGTCTCTCCTCTTTCCGTCAAAGCAGGCTTTGCCGGAGTCTTTTTTAGCTTATATAAAAAGACCGACCGCGGAAGCTGTTTCCGCCGTCAGTCTTATCTATCATAACCATTATAGCACACTTTTTACGTTTGTGTGTCTCATTTTTGTCTCATTTTATGTGACAACAGCGCCGTAAAAAGCCCTTGTAAAGTTTATAAGGGCGCTGTCACGCAAACGATACGCCGTTGCGCGGCTCACATGTTCACACCCTGCAATATCGTCCATATTTCGATTTTCTATATACGCGGAGCGTAAAACGCGCGCTTCTTCCTCTGAGACGGCAGAAAGCGCAAGCTCAACTCGTCTTATAGCGCGGGTAACAGTTTTAAGCCTTCTTTTCTCGTCATCGATACTCGAAATAAGGCTTAACCGTTTGTGTTCTGTTTTGTTTCCTCCGCCACTGTTCGGAGTTGCTCCGCCTGTTCCTCCGCCGCTTGACTTAAGTATGTTGTCAAGCTCAATAATCCGAAGTTTTATGACCTTTTCCGCTGTGTAATTGTGGTTAAGCTTCCTCAGCTCATCAGCGGCCAGCAATCTGTAATCCATTTCGCCCTTTTTCACTCCTTTATGTCCGCAATCCATAAGATATTATTGCATTTTCCTTATTTTCTGTCAACTTATCGTCAGAGCAAGGCTTATGCTCACTTCCTTGCTCCGCTTGGAAACCTCGCCTTGTCGCCTGCTCCTCCTCTTTCCCACAAAGCAGGCTTTGCGGGAGCCCTGTTGTTCTATCGCGCGCGAAGAATAAACCGCGCGTGCACCCCTCCGCGCGAGAACACTCAACATTTTTCAACTTATTTTTCCGGTGCTTATGTATTCGACAGCCTTGCCATAGCTTATATTATTATCCTTTGCAATTTTCATTATCTTTTCTATGCCGAGCTTTACATTCTTTTTCTTTGTTCTTGTTCCCGCTCTGGCTTCTTTGTCGAGTTCTCTCTGTTTTCGGTACAACGCATTGACTCTTAGTCTTCTGCACTCATCAGAACAAAGAATACTATTTGCCCGCACTGCCTCGAACTCACGGCCGCACATAATGCATTTCTTTTTCACCATTCCTTCCCCTCTTTCTATTTATCGTTTGTGGTCGTAAAACTTTACACATTTACAAGTTCACGTCAAGGCCTCGCTTTATATGGGCCTCTCCTCTTACCTACAAAGCCTTCCCCTCGAGGGGAAGGTGGCGGCGTAGCCGTCGGATGGGTGTTATCAACATTGTAGATGTCTCTTTTCCTTTTCGGGAATTTTAACATATTTAAAATATAGGTACCCGAACTCGTTGCTCTCCCGCTCTACGAGTTTATACCCCTTCGGAGCTCTCGGCGGCTTGTCCACGCTGTAATCGCGCATTATAAGTGTCGTGCGCTCTTTTTTAGGTGCTTTTATGTTCCGTGTTTTGTAATACCTGTGTCCGCCCTGTTCCGGTGTCCAGTGATTAAATAAGTAATTTGCAAGACCTGTAAAGTCTGCGCCGTAATCTTCTCCGTTGTATTTGTTGTGCTCTCGGAGCTTAACAATCCGCCCTGTGCCACCATATATCCATTGCTCCCGGATGATGTTCTCAGGTATTCCGTCCGATACCATATGAAAATGTATTCGCTCCGTCGACTTGCCTCTTCCTTTATAGAAAAAAATCCGCGCATCAGGAAAGCGGCGCCTCAGTCTTCTTATGTATGCATCTTTTACTCTTTCCGCTTCAGGCCAAGTATGTACCTCGTGTTCATCATCAAAGGTAAGCGTTGAGTAAAGAGAGTTTCCCGCTGTGAATGCCTCGTTAAACATCTGCGCATGATGCCGTCGCGCAATCTCCGTTTTGTGCCGCTCCCGCTCCTCGTCCGTCTTAAATCTCGGCTTCGGCTTTGAGTTCTTAAAATTTCTCATGTTGTCAGCAACGGTGTATACAATCTGTTCGCATACCGCCCCGGCAAATACCGTCCTCTTAACTCTCTTCACCTTTCCTCACCTCTTTTCCTTAAATATTTCTGTGAGTTTTTTACTTCCGCTTTCCGTATGCACAGTAGAAATCGGGAGGCGGTATCAGTCCGTTTAGTTTCGGACAGCCTGTCCACGCGTTGTGCGGAACATCGCAATCCTTGCACCTTACCACTTCCACAAAGTCAGCGGGAATATAATTGTTGCAATTTTCAAAGCCGAACTTGTCATGGTCGCACACTTTGTCACAAGCACAAGTGTTACAGGTGTTCATCACTCTATGTCGCTCCTTCTTTATAAAATCGGTTTACTCCCTGTTCCCATTATGTATCTCTCCTTTCTCCATAACTGCAAAAGTAATCGGGCTTGTGGTAATCATCCGTTCTTTTGCATAAATATTGCTTTTTATCGTATGACGGAGTAATCCAAGATTTTATGCTGTGTTTACATTTTTCACATCGGCACACTTCCACAAAGTCAGCTTTGTTTTTGAAATGTCGGCATTCTTTGCTTTTATCCGACACAGGTCCTTTGTATTCGGTATTTGGAATGGTTGCATCTCTGCACACATCAAAGTGAACACAATCCTTGCAAGTCATTCTGCCTTACCTCCGTCCATTTTTGCGCCGCAGTACCCATTTTTGTATAGTTCACAATCACTTTTATCACCGCAAGGTGGCGCACATTCAGCGTCAGAACAAAGACGCAAATCCATTTTCGCGCCGCAGTTCGGGCAATACATCCACGTTATACCCGCGTCCGCGTTATCGTTCGTATCAAAAACCTTTCCGCAACGAGTACACATCGGACTATCACCTGCAATCCACGCCCACTCTCCGTGCTTCACTTCCGCAACATCGGCTGTGGGAGCTTGCAACAAAACAACCTCCGCCTCGTCAAGTCCGCAGAAAAAACCTTCTGCAAATTGCTTTTTCCCCACTGTTGCAGGGTCGGTTTCTTGTAACTCTTTTATTTTTTTCAATGCCTTATCCGCATCAATATACCTTGCCATTACTCCGCACCGCCTTTCACAAACAAATTTGTACCGGGACTGATACAATCAAAGTCACAAAAGAAATAATAAAAAATAGCCCTTTTAAAAAACACAAAAAATCGCGTTTGTTGTCAAGCTTTACCGCAAGAATTAAAAAGTATATAGCAAGCAAAGCAGCATAAACACCATTCATTATTCCACGCCGCCTTTCAATGCCGCTTCTGCTTCTTCGCGGGTGAGGAATACTGTTTTGCCAAAATCGTCAAAATCAAAATAATATTCACTACCTTTGCCGTGTCCGTCTATTACATTTACGACAACCTCTTCACTATCGTAAAATACTCTTGTTACTTTACAAATGATAATTCCATATTCGGGCGAATCAACCTCATACACTGTATCACCCACTCTACAAGGCGGTCTCATCCACCCATCGGCAAGGATAAAATCAGCAATAAGAGCACTTATACACCCTGAGCCTTCTTTGCCGTATCCGCTGCACTTCTTACAGTTTTTGGATGTTGCACATTCTTTGCGCGCTTGGTTTATCTGCTCAATCAATCTATCACGCATCAGAGCCACCGCCTTTCTTCTTGTAGCAATGTACACATATGGGTTTATCTGTTCCGCACATCATTTCACCTTGTCTGCGTAGCTGTTTGCATACAGGGCAAACGACAATCATATTGAGTTGTTCTCTGGTCATTTTCTTCATCCCTCACTGTCCTTCATTTACTTCCGTTGATGTTTTTACTGATTGGAGTTCGCGCAACAAACATATTGCATTTGTCAAGGCAGGTGTTGTTCTTTCCCCAAAAATACCATTGTATAACTTTGAACGAATAAAAATTAAATCGGCTATAACATCCTCAATTTCAATATTGCTCATAACTGCATATCTCCTTCTAACATCGGTAACAACTTTGGCATTTCTCCGCTTATATACGCCTGCGCTATTTGTGGCTTCATAAAATCGCCAACAGTTTGTCCGCCAGGAAGAACAATGTTTGACATAAATTCATCCTCAAATACCGAAATTCCGCACTCAACAGCTTCAAGTTTTGCTTTTATTACAAGGTTTAATGCTCTCCATCGCTGACGGCACGCCTGTTCCCATGCTTCATATTGACTATTTTCTGTTCGCGTTCTGCCAGTTGGAGTGAGTCTAAAGTCGTTTTTATCCGGAAGAGGTAAGATGAATTTAATTTGTCTTTCATACATTGTAAATCCTATCAAAGCTTTTCCTGCAGAGGTCGCATATGCGAAATTATCAGCGCCGTATCTTATAAGTGTTTTTTCGATTTCAAGTCTTGACAGTTCACTTGATACACTTGTGTTTGCTGCATATTTCCCCACTATTTCGCACCTTCTTCCTCTACATAGCACCAACTCTGCGGCGGTCTTGTTAAGCAATGATGCTCTCCGCATTTCTGGCAGTCCACTAAACCACCATAAGGACATCTGTCATAATTTACAAACTCGCTCAACTCTTTCGGCTTGTCATAGATTACAAGGTTTGATATGTGCCAGCCGTAAACGGCTTTTCTGTTTGCATATTCGCTTATTTCTGGCATTGTCAAACAAGAGCCAAGTTGTGAATTGCCTTTTGCTATGTTATCGCAAACAAACTCGCCTATGACTTTTCCTTTTCCTTCGTTGTACGGAATCGGCATCGGTTGTGAAAAATACTTCTTTTTGCCTTTTGTTTCGTAGATATAGCACTTAAAAGGCACATCTATCTTCGGTTTTGTCTTCCTGACCTCAACCGTCTTTTTCCCGTTTGCAATCAGCTCACACCACCTCGGCTGTATGCTTATCAGTACAGATTTCATTCGGATGCGCCGCCTTTCTCGGTTGGGTGGTCTGCATCTGCCATTTTCCACACTTGATAAAGAGCATAAGCAAGGGGATTGTGTACAAATTTGAGTTTCTTGGCTCTTTCGTATTGTTCTTCAAGCAATCGTTTTGCCTTCTCCATCTTCATTTCCGCTCACTCTCCATTTCTGCCAAAGTGCTGTCGATATAATCAAGTGGAATACACTTGATACAAATATTATCCGCAGTCTTAAATATGTGATGTCTGGTTTTCAACCTCTCCGCAAGCTCTTTTTGTGCTTCGGATTTGGCTTTTCTCGCGTTGCAAAGCAAATCGAGCTTCTTGTTAATTGCCTTTTGTTTCGCTTCTGCGCTTACAAATTCTACTGTTTCTACTTTGCCGCCAATTTCAACATAGTGTACAGCTTCATTTAAATACGAAAACATTTCCCACGCTTTCTGAAATCTCTCAATCTCTGCCTTTTGGCGGTTGATAAGGTCGAGCGTATTACTAATAATAGATGCTTTTTGTAAGTCGCCCTCACAACACATTAACTGGAGAGTTTCTTCCAAAGCCTTTATAATCTCGTTATCTGGCATATCATATCCTCCTCTCGTCGATGTGTGCCTCTTGGCTCATTTTCGCCTTCAACAAAAAATATCGCTTTGCCGGCTACATCTCCTCTTTCCAACAAAGCAGGCTTTGTTGGAGTTCCTCTATATTTGTTTTAATATCTCTCTCACCGAGAGCTCGCTCTCTAAAATGGCAAGGGCTCATTGTCCCCGACAAGCTCCTCAAAGTCAGAAGACGCAGGCGGCGGGAGTTCTCTACCCTCGTCCGGTTCCACTCCCCTACTCTTCCTCTCGGCAAAGAAAACCTCGTCTGCGACTACTTCTGTTGCCGTTCTTGTGTTTCCGTCTCTGTCTTTATATGTCCGCACCTGCAGCTTTCCGCTTACAGCGACAAGCTGACCCTTTACAAACCACTTAGCAACAAATTCAGCTGTTGCGCGCCACGCGACAATGTTTATAAAATCCGTATTCTGCCCGTCTTTAAATCCGCGGTCAACTGCGAGAGTAAATGATGTTACCGGAATGTCAGACTGTGTATGCCTAAGCTCCGGGTCTCTCGTCAGCCGTCCCATTAGAATTACTTTATTTAACATTTGTTTCACTCTCCTAACAGCTAATTAAAAACAAAGACTCTCGGCTTTGCCTTCAGCTTGTCGTTTGCTATCTTCTTCGTGTCGGCGCGGTAGCTGCGGCAATGCGTTTTGTATTCAACATCCCCGCAAATCGTGTACATACACGGATGCATTTTGCAGAACTCGCAAACATGGTAGTCTTTTTCTTTTTTCTTTGGTATTGCCATATGTCTTTATCCCTTCCCTTTCGGTCTCCCTCTGGGGCGTACACTTTTCTTCTTATGCTCCTCTTTGTATTTTCTCTGCCTTTCCCGTGCTATAGCCTTTTTTATTTTCTCCCTGTTCGGGTCATACTCCTCGTCCTTCTTGTAATGGGAGCATGTCCCCGGCGGGTCCTTCCTGCACTTTCCCGTAATGCTCGCATAATCGCAGTGATGGACCATGAACGCGCTCTCCCGTGTGCGATATTCGCACATCACGCAAAGCTCGGCGCCTACTTTATGTATCATCTTAAATCCTCCGCAGGATTTCTCTCACAGAAAGCCTGCTACCCGAGAGCTTGTACCACATAACCATTATGGCAGGATAAAACACTCCGAAAATAGACATAAATCCAAGCACAAAAGGCACGCACTTTATAAAACATTCCCAAAATGTCATACATCCTCACCTGTCTCTTTCCGCCATCTGAGCTCGGCTTTTTTCTTTTCCAGGAGTTCTCTTCCTCCCGGTTGTGCTAAAATTCTATTGATAAAATCCATCGTCGCGGCAGCCAGAACCTCTCTCTGATATCGGGATATCTGACTGACGTCGATATGTACGCAATTACCGACCGTATCCATATACCGTTCCCTTCATCAAAACATAAACTTGATTTCCTTTTTCTCTTGTGTTAATATAAATGTACACAATATTCCTTTGCGGCTGATTCCGGCTCCCCCCGGGACAGCCGCTCTTTTTATTTGCATCCGAGAAGATGCGCTACCTTACATACATCGCAGTGCTTCTCAAGCTCATCCGTAGCACTGCATATGTCCGGGTATTTGCAGTATTTGTCACATACAGTACTCAAAACCTTATAAGTTCTGCTTTCTCTGCATGCAGAATGAATAACCTCGCCGACTATAACATCCTTTCCGCAAATCTTACATTTCGCCACTTCCTATCACCCCCTTCCTATTTAACCCCTGCAAGGGTTTCTACGTCTGTTTCAAAAAAGTGTGCCAGAGCGAGCGCAACATTAAGCGACGGTTGTTTTACCCCTGTTTCAATTCCGCTGTACATCGAAACCGTTATAAAAACCTTGTTCGCAACCTCGCGCTGCGTAAGCCCTCGCGCCTCTCTCAGCTCTCTCAGCTTCTCTCCTATACTCATATCCTCATCTCCTTTTTCATTGCTTTTCGACTTTCTGTGTGTTATACTTGAATTAAATTCAACCTTGTGAGTGTATTATATCCCACAATTGTTGGAATGTCAATCGGTATTTCCATCTATTGTTTGCTTTTGTATATTTGCACAAAAAGAAGGTGAAAAACTTGTATAATTCGACGAACACAGTAGAGCTTATAAAAAAAGTAGCTAAAAACAAAAATATTTCTATTGCAACATTACTTTCAAATTGCGAACTAAATAAAAACACGCTTTCTTCTATGACCTCAAGAGGCTCATGGATTCAGTCCGATAGCCTTGCAAAAATAGCAGACTATCTCGGCTGTTCCGTTGATTATCTCCTCGGCAGAACCGACGACCCCGAATCTCATATAGACAAGCTCGCCTTCCTCGACGAGCGTGACCGCGAGCTTGTCGCTTCAATTATAGAAAAGAGCTATGAGCGTTCCCGCTCTGATGTCGATAATGTGTCCGTTCACGAGCTACCCCGCTTTAAGGCCGTCGCCCATGGCGGAGATATCCTCGTCAACGAGCCTCTCGAAAAACCGAAAATCCCCGACTAAAAAGACATGCCGGCATTCCGCGCCTTGTAAATGTAAAAAGGAGTGGTTTGTTTGGTTAAACATAAAGCAAAAACTTTGTATCGGAGGATAAAGAAAAACGGCATAACCTTTGAGGCTGTCAAAGATTACGCCGAGCGCTCGGGTTATTCAGTTTTGATGTATGATTCTCCCGAAGGGAAAATAGAGATTGAAGCTTATAATCTGCAGGAGCTTGCCGCTAAACGAAGGGCTTTCACCTTTGATTCTAAAGTGAAATTCATTTTTATTACCTCAGCTGCAACAGAATATGAAAAGATATTTCTCTTGTTGCATGAGCTCGGTCATGTTCTCTTGGGGCACACCTCACAGACTTCCGTAAAAGATAGCTTTAACTGTGAAATGGAAGCTGACGCATTCGCCTATGAGGTATTGCATCATAAGAGCGGCATTTCTCCTAAACTACTTTCAGCCTTTCTTGTTTTAATAGCGTTTTTAGCAGGTGCTCTGATTTCTCGGAGCTTTTTATTTTCTCAAAAATTAGAACCTCTGCAGAAGCCAATACAAGAAACTGCCGTGGTGTATGTAACCCCATCCGGCAGTAAGTATCACACGGCAAATTGTCAGTTCGTCTCAGGAAACGCTAACGCAAAAAAAGTCTCGCTGAGCGAAGTATTACATACCCACACTCCGTGTAAGGTATGCACCCCGCAAATTGACATTATAAAGAAATAAGACATCAGCAGGTCGCGGTTTGCCGACATGTTGAAAACGCAAAAGGAGGCTGTAGTTTATGAAAATTATAATTTTTCTAATAACAACTTTCGTTGTTTTTCTTCTAAATTCCTTATTTGGATTACTTGCTGGGTTTCAAATGGGCCCTGTGTTTCTCTATATTGTCATTTATTTAATTTCTAAATTTTTCAGTGATAGATGGGAATCTCGAAAAATGTGCAAAAGCATAATGAGGTCTCTCCCTGAACAGCCTTCAACAGAACACTCATCACTTGAGCTGAAGTCCCACTCGGCACCACAACAAAAGAAGGTTGACAAGGAAAAACACAATCAATCAAGAATAAAGTTGACTTTTGCGAAAATCAAAGAACGTTGTAAAAAACATTTTTTCATATACCTTTCTGCAATTCTCTCGATTGCGCTTGCCTTTTCCTCTTTCTTCGTCGTTTCATTCTATATAGAATTGAAATCCGCCGAAAAGACTTTTGCCACTTATGAAACCGAATTCTCTGATGCGTTAGAGATGTACAAAGATTTAAAACACGCATCAGACCAAAAGATGGAACGCCGCTATGAGTTAATACATAACAGGTTCCCTGAAATTGGTCGAATAAAATTCGAAATTATAAAAAATGTATTTTCAAAACAAGGTAATAAAAACTATACTGTGAAACAGCTCAAAACCCTCGGATATACCGACGGAATCTCTCGCTTGATATATACGCTATGGTATGAAGCTTAACAACAGTTCCGATATACAGTTAGAAATCAACAATAACAAGGAGTTCCCCCATGGAAATTTCCAAACTTATCATCTCAACTATTCTGTCACTGACCCTTTGTCTTTCCTTATCCTCTTGTACGACCTATAGTAACTATGAGATGCTTTATGACGAATTAGAGAGCGACTATAACAAATTAGAAGAGGATTATCTAAATCAAAAAGCACGGACTGAAGAAGTTTCGGAGAATTATGCCGGCATAATAGAGTATTATGAATTGCTTTGCAAAGAATATGGATTTTTAACTTACGAACAAGCATACGACAGTGATTATTATTATGTTGAGCCGGGTGCTTTGATTTATCATACTGATTTCTATTGCAAAAAAGCAAATTCTTCAAATTTGCAAATTGTTGATATTTTCTTATATTCCTCATTAGAAGAATGTGCCGAATGTGATGCAGCCAAATATGATATACGCCTAGCAGACCCAGTCACAAAGTTGTATCACCACACAGACGAAGCTTGCGCTCCGCATTTTACCAAAGATTTTAAAACTATTTCCACGCCGTATATTGCAACCACTGAACAGAAAGCAAAAGAAATGAAATACGCTCCCTGCCCTATATGTATGCCCAAATAGCGCAACCCAGTATGTATTATCGCAAAGCCGTCTATTTTTATAATTACATTATAGAAAAAGGAGAGTTCCCGCTCTCCTCTGAATTCAAAATTTTTACGGACGTGATTTTAAATGAAGAAGATACTATCAGGAGTAGCAATAGCACTAATTATCCTTTTGGGTATGATTTGGATAGATAGCAAACTGTCTGCTCCCGCTCCGAATAATGCCACATCAGAAACGGAAGAAGCCGCCCCCCTGCCGCCTTTAGCTAACGAATTATCCACAGCTATTGCCGAAAAAACTCCCGCACTTGCCGATGTAACTTACAAGGATGGAGTATATTCTTTAACAGCCACATACCATACATCCGATGACATAGCCTCTTTCGGCAACTATGTTTTAGACATTCACAACATTTTTATAGACCTTTTGCCCGATAGTGAACAAGGAAGCTTTGAATTGCTATGTTTTATCCATAGCGGCACAGAAAATGTTGATGCAATCACATTCAACAGCCTCTATTATATCGCGGGAAATGATGAACTACGCGGTATCATAACAGATTCACGAAGTGGCTCTGTTGAAGCCAAAACCATTAACAGCAAAGAGGACCTGTTTACCCTTTTCCCTGCTGCAAAACTCTATGCCGCAGAAGAATAAAACTTTCAAGAAAGGAGCCGGCGCCGATGGCAAAGAAAACAGAAACAAACCCGCTGTTGAAAAACATCGGTGTCTGCTACGCTCGTTACAGCAGTCATAACCAAAAGGATGCGAGCATCGAACAGCAGGTAGCGGCTTGTCAGAAGAAGGCCCAAGAACTCGAGATATCTTTAATAGAGTCATATGAGGACCGTGCCGTATCCGGAAGAACAGACAAAAGGCCCAGCTTCCAAAGAATGATGCGAGATGCTGAAAAGGGTAAATTTGCATATGTCATAGCTTGGAAATCAAACCGCATGGGCAGAAATATGCTTGAGGCTATGATGAACGAAGCAAAGCTTCAATCTTGGGGAATACGAATTCTTTATGTCGAAGAGGATTTCGATGATACAGCTGCTGGTCGATTTGCTCTCCGTTCCATGATGAATGTCAACCAATTCTATTCGGAAAACATGGCGGAAGATATCCGCCGAGGAATGAAAGACAATGCTCTCAACTGCAAAGTGACAAACGGCACACTTCCTTTCGGATATAAGGCAGACGAAAATTTGAAGTATGTAGTAGATGAGCCTAAAGCTGCTATCGTTCGTGAGATTTTTTCGCGGGTGCTTTGTGGCGAGCCTTTCGCTGATATTTACAGCGACTTAAATAGACGCGGCATAAAAACCTCTCGCGGGAATGAGTGGCACAAAAACAGTTTCGATTCAATATTAAAAAACGAGAGATACCGAGGTATCTATATTTTCGATGACATAAGAGTTGAGGGGGGTATCCCTCGAATTGTAAGTGATGAATTGTTTTTTGGTGTGCAGGAGGTGTTGAAAACGAAGAAAAATGCACAGGGTAGACATCGAGTATATGGAGATTATCTTTTAACCGGAAAACTCTATTGCGGCAACTGTAAATCTCCTATGGTCGGTGTTTCCGGGACATCGAGAAACAGTCTTTTGCACCATTACTATGTATGCAAAAAAAAGAGAACTGAACATCTATGTAACAAAAAGAATGTTCGCCGTGATGAAATTGAGCTGGCTGTTGCTCAGGCTATAAAAGATTATGCCCTGCAATCTGATGTAATTGAGTGGATTGCTGACAGCACAGTAGCATATAATAAGAAGCAAGAAGAATCCTCACATATAGGCATATTGGAAACCCAATTATCCGAAACAAAAAAATCTATTAAAAACATGATGACTGCCATAGAGCAGGGCATTATAACAGCTACAACAAAAGCGCGGCTGATGGAGTTGGAAGCCGAGCAGTCAAACATCGCGGCACAAATATCGGCCGCAAAAGCTGACATCATAACCGTTTCGCGCAAGGATGTTATCGCAGGACTTTCAATGTTCCGCGATGGAGATGTTCACGACAAGAAATATCAAGCTAAGCTTTTCGACACTTTTCTTGTTGCTGTATATCTGTTCGATAACGAACTGAAAATAGTATTTGGCTTTAGCGGGAAGAAAAACAGTGTCACTTTACCCCTCGATATTTCTTCAGACGACCTCTCCTCTGCGTGTTCGTATAAAGCCTGTTCATCTCCACCACACCCTTGGACTGTTTCAAGGGTGTTTTTCTTTTTTAATATAATTTAGGATGTGTAAGATATGGAAAGTAAGTTTGAAAGAAGGTATGGGCTTTTCACCGCCATATGTCTGGTTGTCGGAATTGTTATCGGCAGCGGTGTATTTTTTAAAGCGCAGGAAATTTTAGAAAAGACCGGTGGCAATATGCCCCTCGGAATTATCGCATGGATAATCGGCGGGTTAGTTATGCTTTCCTGTGTTCTCGCCTTTTCACTTATGGCGCAGAAGTATGAAAAGGTAAACGGAGTGGTTGACTATGCAGAGGCTACACTCGGCAAAAGCTATGCGTATTTTTTAGGTTGGTTTATGACGGTTTTCTACTACCCCACACTCACAATGGCTCTTTCATGGCTTTCTGCAAGATACACGCTCGTATTTATCACATCGGTAAACCCCGATTTTCCGCTACTCATCCCCGCCGCCGAGGGCGGGTGCGCAGTCGGCCCCGAGTGCATGGTGCTCGCACTTCTTTATATGGTGCTCGCATTTTCAACAAACGCGCTCTCCCCTCGCCTTGCAGGAAAGCTCCAGGTAAGCACAACAATCATAAAGCTTATCCCCCTTAGTGTTATGGCGGTCGGCGGGATAGTATACGGTATAGCAAGCGGAGGGCTTGCACACAACTTCACCACGCCCGCAACTGTGCACAACATTGTTCGTAATCCCCTACTCTCCTCGGTCTGTGCAACAGCTTTTGCATATGAGGGCTGGATTATAGCCACCTCAATCAACGCCGAGCTTAAAAACTCAAAGCGAAATCTCCCCATAGCTCTTATATCGGGCTGTTTTATAATTATTGCGGTATACGTCCTCTACTTTATCGGTGTGGCAGGCGGCGCATCAAACCAGGAGCTTATTGACCACGGCGCAACGGTTGCCTTTACAAATCTTTTCGGCAACGTATTGGGCAATATACTAAATCTGTTTATTGCCGTTTCTTGTATCGGTACACTCAACGGGCTTATGCTCGGGTGCAGCCGCGGCGTATACTCGCTCGCCGCAAGAAACGAAGGGCCGAAGCCGGAGATATTCGGAACCATCGACCAAAACACAAACATGGCTACAAACTCAGCCGTATTCGGTCTTATAACCTGTGCTGTATGGCTTGTATATTTCTTTTTTTCAAACCTTGCCGGAACATGGTCGGGTGTGTTTGTCTTTGACCCGACAGAGTTGCCCATTCTGACTATGTACGCACTTTATATACCAATATTCGTTGCGTGGATTGCTAAATCAAAAGAAGAAAACATTATACGCCGTTTTATAATTCCCATTATAGCGATAGGCGCGTCAATATTTATGATTTATGCCACAATCCTCGCCCACGGTGCTGAATGTATATGGTATCTTATTGTATTCGGAGTTCTTATGTTTATTGGTGCCCTTGTTAAAAACCCAAAACGAAATTCATAGTAAATGACCATATTATTTATGAAATATAACGGAGGTTTCATATGAAAAAAACTTGTATATTACTTGCCGCATTTATAACTTTCTCTATTTTTTCAGCATGTGGCGACAGCTCGCAGAAGGACTTGATTTTGCCGGAGGCGAAAAACGATTACACCTACACGGTTTTAGATGATACCAAGAAGGAAGGTCTTACATGCTCGCTTGAAGTGCGCTGTGACGATGCCCTCAACCACGAATTGCTCTCGGACGAAAAACGGGAAAACCTACCTGAAGATGGTGCAATTATTTCAAAATGTGATATACAGTTTACAGAGGGAGCGTCTATTCTCGACATTCTACTACGCGAGGCTCAGGCTCGCAAAATACATATCGAATTTGCAAAGTCTCCGATATATAACTCAACTTATATCAAAGGCATAGCAAACCTGTATGAATTTGATTGCGGAGCACTTTCCGGCTGGAGCTATACTGTAAACGGCGAGATGCCGCTTGTTGACTGCAGCCAGTATATAATAGAAAACGGTGACATCATTTCACTTACATATATCTGCGACTATGCATCAGCGCAATAGACTTAAAACGAAATCCCCGAGGTGATACGCAAATGAAAACCCACGTTCAAGGAAAAAGCACGCGATACCTCATGTCGCGCTTTGTGCCCTATTTTAAAAAGTACAAACTTGTGCTTGTGCTCGACCTTTTCTGTGCCATGCTCACAACACTTTGCGACATCATTCTTCCGCTTATTGTCAGACACCTGACAACACTTGGAATGAATGATATAGGTGCATTGAACGCCCGCGTTATACTCTCTGCGGGGGCGCTCTATCTGGGTCTTCGCATTATAGATGTTCTTGCAAATTACTTCATGCAGGATGTCGGCCACGTTATGGGCGCAAAAATTGAGACGGATATGCGCCGAGACCTGTTCTCACATCTGCAAGAGCTTTCATACTCATACTACAGCAACACAAAGGTCGGCCAGCTTATGGCGAGGATTACAAGCGACCTATTTGATGTGACGGAATTTGCCCACCACTGCCCCGAAGAATTTTTTATTGCGGGAATAAAAATAGTGCTTTCGTTTGTAATACTGTGCTCAACAGATGTATGGCTTACACTCATCATCTTTGCAATTATCCCCGTTATGATATTCTGTTCTACCAGATTTAACCGCCGGATGCGCCGTGCGTTTAAGCGCTCACGCAACCAGCTGGGAGAGATTAATGCTCAGGTAGAAGATTCGCTTTTAGGTATACGCGTTGTAAAGTCCTTTGCAAACGAGGACATCGAAAAAGAAAAGTTTGAAAGCGGAAACGCAGAGTTTCTTGACACAAAGAAAGAAACCTATAAGTATATGGCGGGCTTTGGGAGTTCTAACCGCTTCTTTGACGGGCTTATGTATATCGTTGTAGTTGTTGCAGGCTCATTCTTTATGATGTACGGTCGCATTACACCTGCCGACTTTATGGCATATCTTCTGTATGTCACAACACTTCTTACATCAATACGCAGAATTGTTGAGTTTACCGAGCAGTTTCAACGCGGCATGACAGGCATTGAGCGATTTGTTGAGGTTCTTGACGAACCTGTAGAAATTAAAGACTGTGAAAACGCAACCGAGCTTTCTGATATTTCAGGAGATATTGACTTTAAGGATGTAAGTTTTCGCTACTCTGACGGTGAAGCTGCTGTTCTCTCAAACATAAACCTTCACATAAAACGCGGCGAGAACGTTGCGCTCGTAGGCCCATCGGGTGCCGGCAAAACAACGCTATGCAACCTCATCCCCCGTTTTTATGATGTTACCGAGGGCTCTATATCAATAGACGGCACAGACATCCGCTCTGTTACCACAAAATCTCTGCGTTCACAGATAGGCATTGTTCAGCAGGATGTATACCTCTTTGCAGGCACGGTATATGACAACATTGAATACGGTAAGCCCGGGGCAACACGCGAGGAAATCGAGAATGCCGCACGCCTTGCCGGCGCACACGAGTTTATCACCCAACTTCCCGACGGTTATGAAACATTTGTCGGCGAGCGCGGTGTAAAGCTCTCAGGGGGGCAGAAACAGAGAATCAGCATAGCGCGTGTATTTCTCAAAAACCCGCCCGTACTAATTCTTGACGAAGCGACAAGCGCACTCGATAACGAGAGCGAACACATTGTCCAACGCTCACTCGCAGAGCTTGCAAAAGGGCGCACCACACTCACCATTGCGCACAGGCTTACAACCATAAGAAATGCGACAGCAATACTCGTTCTGACAGAGGACGGAATAGCTGAAAGCGGAAGTCACGACGACCTTATGAAAAAACAGGGCTTATACTTTAACCTTTATAATATGTATAATGTTTAGAAAAACAGGCTGTGCCAAAAGCACAGCCTGTTTTTTATTTCTGTTATTACTTATCAGGGAAAAGTTTTGCCGCGATTTTTTCACCCTTAGGAAGTCCTAACACATCGTCCTTTGTTATTCCGCGAAGAAGTATCATTGCTGCAAAGTACACTACAACACCCGATGTGATAGAAGCCGCAACAGATACAAGATTTCCGACAAACGGAAGTGCAAGAGAATATACGAGATATACAGCGACACCCATAAGTGCGCAAGAGATTATCGGGCGTATATACGTCTCAACAAACTTCGGTTTAAACCCTACAGTACGCGCAAGGAAGAACATATTAAGCACCGTTATAAGAACATAGCACAGAACAGTTCCCACTGCCGCACCCGAGAGCTCAACGCCAGGAATCGCAATGAGTATATAGTTTGCAACGATTTTTAACACTGCACCGCAAAGCATGGTCAAAAGCGGAACGGTAGCGCGACCCAATGCCTGCATTGAGGTTGACGTGAGCGACGATGCACACAAGAAGAAAGAGGCTATACCGAGTATTGAGAGCACCGGTGCCGCTATTGCAACATCAGCTGCAGATTTGAACAGGATTGAAAGTATCGGCTTTGCGAGAACTGAAATTCCTACAGATGCAGGAAGTGTGAATATGATGACTATCCGCAGAGCAGAAAGCAGCGTTTTGTGAAGCTTTTCGCGGTCTCCTACCGCGTACGCCGCCGATATCGTCGGCGTTACGCTGACATTAAGCGATATTATAATTGACGGAACAAGGTTAAACAGAGGAAGTGCATAATTCTCATAAATGCCAAAAAGCGATGTCGTCATTTCTGAATCATATCCAAGCAACGCCAGACGATTTGTTATGAGGAACATATCTATCGTGCTTGTGATGTTCATAACAAGAGAGCCGAGTGTTACAGGAACGGCAATCTTCAAAAGTGCCGATAGAATTTGTGAGCTTTTTCTTACTTCCCCGCCGTTATCTGAAAGCCTCCCCTCAACACGTCGCTTGTGGACGGCAAAGAATATCATCAACAGCACCGTTAGTACAGTTCCTACGGTTATTCCCGTTATAATTCCCGCCGATATGTACTTGCCGCTAAAACCACGAGAGAGAAGAAGCCATGCGAGCAGGAGTCCTATAAAAAGCCTTGAGAGCGCCTCTATTATCTGAGAAATGCCGGTCGGCACCATGTTCTCGTGGCCTTGAAAATACCCTCGAAACGCCGCGGTGCACGCCATAAAAAGCACCGCAGGCGCAAGTGCAATTATGCTCGGTACTGCGTTAATGTCATTTGTTGCGAGAGCCAAAGGCTTAGCAAAGATAATGAGCGTAAGCATCCCCACAAGACCGATGGTAAGACAGAGCCCCATTGCGGTCTTGAAAATCTTGTTCGTCTCACGCGGTCTGTCAAGCGCGCGGCTTTCGGATATCATCTTGGATATAGCTATCGGGATACCTGCTGTGGCAATCGTAAGCAGTATAGAATAGTATCTGTACGCCATACTGTACAGTCCCATGGTATACTCTCCGACGAGATTGGTGAGCGGTATGCGGAAAACCGCGCCAATAATCTTAACTATAATACTTGATGCCGCAAGAATAATCGCACCCTTTACGAATGATGCTTCTTTTTTATTAGACAATTCTTTCACCCTTTTATCTGTGTTACTGTATAATATCAAGAATCATTACAATCTGACGAATTCTGTCCTCTGTCTCTCGAAAAACTTCATAGAAACCATATTTTTTATAGAAGTCATATGCGGCGGCGTTTTTCTCAGCCACGCGCACACTGATGTGTTTTTTGCCCATGGCGCGGTACTTGCTTATTGCATGACCAATAAGCTGTATTCCGTATCTCATGCGCCTGTACTCTGGCTTTAAATAAACAAGTGGTATATGGCCTGCGCAAGGATAGAGCGTTATATCATCATCAAGCTCTATCATTCCAATTTCACCCTCAGCGCAATACCCAAAAGCTATATTTCTCTCATCCTGACGCAAAACTCGCTTAGCCTTTGCATCAACAGCTTTCATACCGACCGGCTCGTCGCCGAATATATCAAGCCACGCCTCAAGATGGTAGTCGCGGATTTTCTCTTTATCTCTCGGGAGACGCGCAAACTCAAACCAAACGTTCTTACCGCCACCTTCTCGTACCCAACGCATATTCTCGCCAAAACCGGGCATTGCGCGAAGGTGTGAGTTATCATTTCTGAAAACCTCTGTATACTCGCCGTTTTTCCATCGAAAACAGCTTACACAGGTATTATCGCCCCAATCGCCCTTTTCAACCCCTGAAAGGTCTCCTCCATGAGTTATGCCGTGCATCAGCAAGCGTATTGTCGCACCGTGGCTGACAATCGCTATTGTCTTCCCTTCGTTTTCTGATACTACTCTGTCGAGTGCGGTTTTGGCTCTTGCGTAAACATCTGCATAGCTTTCACTCTCAGAGAGCTTAAACTTAATCGGATTGTTAGTCCAATTCTCATAGGCATCAGGAAAAAGCGCAGGTATCTCTCCCCACGGCAGGTCTTCCCACTCTCCCAGAAAAATTTCGCGAAAAGCTGAGTCCTTATTAAGCTTGAGACCCTTTGGCTTATATATTGCGCCTGCGGTTTCACAGGTGCGAATAAGGTCGCTCGAATATACCACGTCTATTTTTATATTTTCAAAACGCTTCTCGAGACACTTTATCTGTTCATATCCCTTCGGTGTAACGAGACCGTCATACCAGCCGTACGCACGCCTGGTAAGGTTTCCGAAAGACTCGGCATGGCGAATTAAATATATTTCGGTTATACCGTCCGCCCCCTTTTTACATAGCAGGTCTTAAAAGCAAAGTTTTAAATCTCGAGCTACTTCTTCTGCTGCATTTTTTACTCTGTCAGAAAAATCCCCGTCGCCCTCAGGCAGTGTTATCGGGCGGGTGACGTATACAAGCCCACCTAAGCCACGCATATCAAACGCACCGTTCAGGTCGTGAGCGGTTGTTTTCTTTCCGTCGTATCCGGTAAGAATAAACACAGTTTTTTTGAAAGTGCGGCGAAATTCACGAAGCACACTGTTCGGAAGTCCACCCAAGGCAATGCCTATGTTTGAGTACCCCATACCGCCAAGATGCTTCTCACCCCATATATGAACCTTTTCGCACACTGCGCGGTATACAGGGCGAATACCTGCCATGAGTTCTTGCAGGTCCTGCGGGGTCCCCTCTGCAGTATGAGAGATAACAAAAACGTTTTTATTATCTGTACCGCATTTTTCAAAAAACGGTATAAGCCCTGCCGAACCGTAATATGGGCTGACAGTAACACAATCTGCGCCGAGTGTATCAAAATAGAACTCTGCCTCAACTTTTGAAGCAACCGGGTCGCCGCTGCATTTTGCATCGGCTATTGTATACATCCCCTTTTCTCTTGCGTAGGAAATCGCATCAGCTATTGTCTTCTGCCCATACGGCAAAAGTGCCGCTGTGTTTACCGCAATCGCCGGCACAATGCCGCAAACCGCATCAATTACAGCGCGGTTATATGCCTGTACGGCCTCAGGCGCATCCGCCTTATCCTTTAAAAACTCGTCGGGAAGCTCGCCTGCGCCTATATCAAGCCCAAGTATACACGGCGCCGCACCTTTTATTATGTTCATAACAAGCGCATCAAGATTCATAGCATTTACCCTCTTTTCTAATTTATTAGTATACCACAAATACAAATAAAAGAAAAGGTGTATTGTATTTAATATCAGTATGCACCTTATATGTGCATTTTAACTTGACTTTATTGGCATAATATAGTATTCTAATAAATTATCAGTGAATTAAAGAGTAAAGGGGATATAGTTTTGGATAACACTAATCGCGGCTCATGGAAAAGCAATTTTGGTTTTCTTATGTCAGCCATCGGCTCGGCGGTAGGCCTCGGCAACATTTGGGGCTTCCCATATAAAATGGGGCGCTCAGGAGGCTTTTCATTCCTGGTCATTTATATACTAATGTCTATTTTTGTAGGTTTTTCAATCATGCTCGCAGAGCTTGCCATGGGCCGAAAGACTGGCAAGGGAGCAATAGGCGCATACAATAAGCTTTCCAAAAGATTTAAATGGGTTGGCTGGCTTGCTGTTTTTGCACCTTTTGCTATAATGAGTTTCTATACGGTCCTCGGCGCATACTGCATTGAGTATATGTCACTCAACCTCTCAAACCTCGCATTCGGAATGGGTGGGGCCATATCAGGTTCTGAACTTTTTACATCTATGCTCACAAATCCGCTGGGCGCACTCGTCTTCACAATTATCTTCATATTAATCTGCTATTTAATCAACTGCGGCGGCGTTTCGGACGGTATTGAGAAGTTTAATAAAATCGGTATGCCCGCTCTGTTCTTTATGCTTGTAGTCATAATCATACGTTCTGTTACGCTTCCAAACGCAATCGAAGGTCTTAAATATATGTTTGTCCCCGGCTATGCGGTAAGCGCAGGCTTTGTTGAAAAAGCTCCGAGCTTTATTACTGTTCTCGCAACGGCAGGCGGACAGGTTTTCTTTTCGCTTTCACTTGCTATGGGTATTATGATTACCTATGGTTCTTACTTAAGCAAAAGCGAAAGCCTTGTGAAAAACAGCTGTATAATTGCAGTGTGCGATACCATTGTTGCCGTTATGGCAGGCCTTGCAGTTCTCCCCGCAGCGGTGGCAACGGGCATATCTCAGGGTATCCCTGTAGGTGATATACAGCTCGGCGGCCCGAATCTCCTTTTTGTTACACTTCAAGACGTATTTAACTCTATGGGGATAATCGGCCCGCTCTTTGGGACAATTTTTTACCTTCTCGTATTCATTGCAGCATCCACCTCTACCATCTCGCTTATAGAGGTTGTCGCAGCATACTTTATTGACCGTGACATAGACCGCGGCAAAACCCCCAACCGCAGAAAAATTATCACATTTGTATGTCTTGCCGTCATGGCAGAGTCTGCAATCGTTGCCATCGACGGTCTCGGTGCAAACGGTTTGTGGGTGCCCTTCCAGAACTCACTCGGTGTAATCGGTTCATTTAACGACAACTGGCTCGACTTTATCGATACACTTGCAGAGGGCATCGCAATGCCGCTCGGAGCACTTATGATGAGCATAATGGTCGCCTGGGAAATCAAACCGAAAACACTGCTTGAAGAAATAAACGGCGGAAAGCCCTCAAGAGTTAACGGCTTCTTCACGTTCTGCATACGCTTTATTGTTCCACCGGTTATGCTTCTCATCCTCCTGGGGCAGCTTGACTCTTTCTTCGCTTTAGGAATATTCAACTGATAAAAGTAACCTCACCTCCGTATGTCGCATATAATAAAGAGATGTTATTTGTGACTTACGGAGGTTTTTTATATGCAAAAAGGAAATGGGAATTCCGTAAACCCTTTAATGCTTCTGCGTAAACGTCCAAACGCCTCGGCAGTTCTTCGCGGAAGTTCGCAGTACCCTGCGATAAACGGAAGCATATGGTTTTACCAAACCCAAATCGGCGTTTTTGTACTCGTTCAGGCATCAGGGTTGCCGCAAGACTCAGACCCGTGCATAGCTCCTATTTTCGGTTTCCATATCCACGAGGGGGATTCATGTACCGGAAACAGCGAAGATGAATTTGCGGATACGTTAAGCCATTATAATCCCGATGACTGCCCTCACCCATACCATGCGGGAGATATGCCGCCGCTGTTCGGTGTGCACGGAAATGCTTTCCTCGCATTTCTGACAGACAGATTCTCTGTCAGTGATGTTATCGGCAAGACCGTGGTTATTCACTCCGAGCCGGACGACTTTTCTTCTCAACCCTCAGGCAATTCCGGAATGAAGATTGCTTGCGGCAAAATCAGCAAATAACAAAAATGCAGTAGTTGAATCTCCAACTACTGCGTTTTTTATTATATATTTCAATCCCAATAATCCACCTCGTGAGGCAAGCCTATATCCTTCACACGGAATGCAGGCTCTTTCCCCTCTTTGCGTTGCTCATCATAGTCCTTAAGCGCACGAATTGCGTATTTTGACAGTATGAGAATGACAGGCATATTGATTATCGTCATACCTCCCATAGTAATATCTGCAATATTCCAAAGAAGGTCTGCCGAAAGCCCTGCGCCTACAAATATAACAAGTGCCGCAAGAATGTGATATACACGCATAAATCTCTTTCCCGGGATCCTTCCGAGCATATATATCAAACATTTATCTACATAATAAAGATTACCAAGAAGAGTTGTGAACGCAAACAGCATCATTGCTATGGTTATGAATATCGGCCCGAATGCACCAAAAACTTCGGTAAGCGCTGCCTGGACATACGGTGCGCCTGACATCTCCGCTGTCGGTTCAATGCCTGAGCACATACACATAAACGCCGTAGCTGTACATACAAGAACAGTATCAATAAACACCGACAATATCTGAACAAGCCCCTGCTTTGCAGGATGAGAAACCTCAGCTGATGCAGATGCATTCGGTGCAGAGCCCACCCCTGCCTCATTACTGAAAAGCCCTCGCTTGATGCCATACATTACACACGAGCCCGAAAATCCGCCGAAGATTGCCTCAAAGTTAAACGCATCAGAGAAAATACGCTCAAACACCACAGGAAGTGTTGTGATGTTAAGCACAACAACAATAATCGCAACAATAATATATGCAACACCCATAAACGGAACAAGCAGGCTTGTAATCTTAATTATGCGTGAGCCTCCGCCCATAAGGCAATAAGCAACGATTGCCGCGAGAACAAACCCTATAACCCATGGCGAATATATCGGGTCATAAAAGCTATATGCAGAAAAAGTGGATTGCAGATTGTATGATGCAAGCATATTAAACCCGAAACCGTATGTCAGAATAAGAAATACGGAGAACGCAAGAGCGAGCGGACGGCTGTGCAACGCCGCCTCTATATAATATGCAGGCCCGCCGAAGCTCTCACCCTTCCCTTTTTTCTTATAAATTTGTGCAAGCGTGCTCTCGACAAACGCCGAGGCTCCACCTATTATCGCAATAAGCCACATCCAGAAAACCGAACCAAAACCGCCAAGGCACAGAGCTGTTGAAACACCGATGATATTGCCCGTACCAACGCGTGAAGCAGTTGAAACCATCAGAGCCTGAAATGACGAGACCCCTTTACCGTCCTTTGGTTTTTCAGTCACGGCCCGTATCTGCTCACCAAAAAGCCGAAACTGAACGAACCTTGTTCTTATTGTAAAGTAGAGCCCACCTGCAACAAGAAGAATGATAAGAACATAGCTATATAGCGCATTACTTATCTCAGAAACAATTATATCAAGCACTACAACTTTCCACCTTCAATTATAATTCATATCCGATTATAACTAATATACTCCCAAAAGTCAAACCTCTGCCGTGCCTAATAAGGTTGATTATTTCCACAAAACAAAGAAAACAAGAAACGCGGTATGTTTGCAAACTACTCGTTACCTCCTACATTTATCCATATGTGGAGCCATGTATGCACAGCAAATTCCCCATATTGTATCAGACTTGAGCTTGGAAAAAGCGAACCGAGTCTTATTGTCAGGTCATGCGAACTTTCCTGAATCATAACCGAGCATGTTATGTGGTGAGAAGCGATGCATACAGTACCGTTCTTAACTCCAATCTCCTTAACAATCTCCATTATCTCCTTAGAAACGTCGTGGAAGGTCGGGACCCACCCTCGGAATTGGAGCTCAAGCTCCTTTTGATAAACTTTGAATTCCATTTGTGAATTCGCACTCAAGATATATTAAAATCACACGAAAGAGCAAGAACAGTTTCTGCTCCTTCGTGTGATTTTCAACAATTTTAATCGAGAATGGCGTACAGGTAATCGTCTATACAATCGCCCACACGGTCAATAAGCAAATTAGTTGCCGTGTTTTCAAGCTCTCTCGAACGTACTCTTGCATATTGTTTAGGAAGATACTGGCTGACAAGTGCCAACGGAATTTTACATTCATTAAGGTTATTAAGCAGTTTCTCTATCGCGTAAAGAACTTCGTTATTTGTCAGATAATAGCGTGCACGGTCCGAGAAACTATAGGCTCTGGCATAATTTCTTTTTCGAAAATCTCCGTGGTAATACTTATCCCAGTATTTCTTATCCTCTTGCATTACCTGCTCCAATATCCACCTGAACCTTGAGGGTGCAAAGCGGTTTAGGCAACTCATTTCCTGCTCAATCTGCTCAAGTGCAAACAAGCCTTCTCTAAGAGCAAATGTGAGCGCAGGACCCACTTTCAGAATTGCAATTCCGTCTTCTACCATTTCCTTAAGCTTTTCTTTTGGCTGATAGTCTGTGGAATGCCCCTCAAAAACAAGCCCCGGGTGTTTCAAAAGACCTGCTGTAAGCTCTGACGCTGCGGCTCGGTTATACTCTATAACACTCTCATCCGCAAACTCTACACCAGGCTGAACAACAACTGCAATTACCCGCTTCCATGCTTCATCAAGGCCTTTTGAAGCAAAGGCGTTTTCAAAAGCCTTTATGGTTGCCTCGCAGTCATCGGTTGTTGTAACAGCAACACTATCCTCATTTTCCTGTGCGCCGCCGGGTATAGGAACCTCACTTCCTATTACATATACCGGCGCCGGTGCCTCCGGATTATCCAACTTATATTGCTCAAACGCCGTTTCTGCCTCAAGGCATAGTTCCGAACCTCGGCGGGCGATTACTTCATCCGGCAAACGTGCATCGCGGCTATCATCCGCAAGGCGCATGCTTGTATCTATATGTATCTTGGAAAAACCCGCCAAAACATATGCACGCACAAGCTCTTTCGCGCGCTCCATTGCCTCTTTTGCCGGCAAATGCTGCCATGTCAGCGGGCCTAAATGGTCACCACCGCACAATAGCTTATCCTTCGGAAAATCCTCCTCATCGGCAAGACGGTTAAGGAAGTCTCTAAAATCCGCAGGAGTCATCCCCGTATATCCGCCCTCCTGGTTAACCTGGTTTGCGGTAGATTCTACCAACACAACGGTTGAGTTTTCTTTTGCCCTGCGAAGTGCTGCTCTTATAACAAATTCGTTAGCGCTACAGCAAGAGTATATACCCTTTTCTCTCGAACCGTTGCGGTCGTGCAAAATGCGGCTTATTGGATTCTCTGTGCATATTGCCGTTTTCATAAAAACCTCCATTTAAACGTCGGATTCAAAATCACTATTTAAGTATAATATACGCATCCAATCCCTGCGGGGCATCCGGATTGCCGCCCGTCGCAACAGACTTGACAAACGCAAGCATCTGTGCAAGATATATAAACGGTATTCCCCATGCAGAAAATTCCTCTATATTATCAATCATAATATGCGCGGTTGAACCGTAGATATTTTCTTTCTCTTTAGAAACCGTCACTACAGGTCCTCCACGAGATATTATGTCCTTTACCATGTCGTTCTGCAAAGCACTCTCAGACGGATTAAGAAGCATAAGAGTCAATGTATTCTTGTCTCCGATTACCATAGGCCCGTGACGATAGTCAAGCATATGGAAATAGCGACCTGTAAGAACTGCTATTTCTGTAAAAGCAAGAGCCGCTTCTTCTGCTATGCCGCAGACCGGACCGTCCGCCAAGACCGTGACATTTTCCCAATCCATCTTACCGACTGTTTCCAATACAGAGCGGTACTTTGACTGGAACTCGGCATTGCACTCAGCAACAGCTTCCACCGATGCGGCGAGCTTTTCATTATTGGAATATACAGATGCCACAAGCAGAATCGCTGCATAAAGATTTGCTACCGTACGGGTCTGGCAAACACTGTTGTCGTAACACCAATCCATGGTGAAGTCCAAATCACTCATAGGCATAATGTCGTTTTCATCTTTCATTGAAAGCGAAATAACAGCACAACCAAAATGTTCCTTCATGTGCTTTACAGCACGTACCATTTCAGATGTTTTTCCCGAACGCGATATGGTAACTACAATGCTTCCCCTTACAGTTTCTTTCCAAAACTCTGTGTTTGCTATGTAATCACCTGCCGCAATAGCGGAAGCTGTAGTGTTCTCAAATGCACCAAATATAGTTGCTGCACTTTTTGACAGCATATAGCTGGAGCCACAACCTAAAAACACAAACTTTCTTTCTTTATGGTTTGCAAAAAAATCTAAAATGTTTGCCTGCTGCTCGTGAAAGTAACCACAGGTTTTCTTAAGAGCCGCCGGTGTGTCCAAAATTTCTTTTTCTGTTAAAAACATAATTATTCCTCCTTAGAATATTCTTTAATTGCCAAACGTAGAGCGCCTTCCGTTGCAGTGTGCGCAGGAGCCTGCAACACGCATCCAAGTTTATCTAACTCCTCACTCAGAGGCTTTAGAATCATATCGCCCGTATTAAAAAGACCTCCGAAGTATGATACTTTTACAGGCTCTACCGACCAAGAAAGCTGCTGTTTTACACCTGATACCAAAAGTGCCAGTTCTTTTGCCGCTCTCGGATAAAGAGCTGCCGCACTCTCATCGCCGGACTTTGCTGCTTCAAAAGCATATATCTGAAACTTTGCCACCCTGTCACGGTGCGGTGCAATATCTTTTAAAACCGCTTTGATAAACTCAAAATCTTCAGTCAGTTGCAAATCTCTGTATATTAAATCATACAACGCACCCTTCGGCGCACGCCCGTCAGCCTGTTTTGAAAACAAATTCATAGCCTCACGGCCTATCCAATAGCAAGAGCCGTTATCATCAAAAAACTCATTCCAGCCGCCGGCACGCGCGATTTCGCCACTTGCATTGCATCCAAAAGCAATAGAACCTGTACCTGAAACGAGATGAATACCCTCACTACACTCCAGGGATCCCGCCCAGCCTACTATACCATCATTGACAATCTTTATGGGAATAGGGTTAAGCTTCTCTTTAAGTTCATTTGCAACAGCTATATCCATATTTTTATTTTCACCAAAACACGGTAGCCCAATGCAACATCCTGCACACTCCTCGGGTGTTGCCCCAACTGACTTGATAAGTTCTTCAACGCCTTCAAGGATAAGACTGACAACATTTTCAGCACCAATTTCTTGGTAGGAGCAGCCTGAACGCACGATGATATTGACCGGAACGGCGTCAGTTCTTCCAATAGCAAAAGATGTTTTCGTTCCGCCTCCGTCGATCCCGATAAACCACTGCATACGTTTCCTTCCCTCCTAACAAACAAGTACGTTTTAATCGCTTTCGATTATATATGTACTGTAAGTTTTTTTCAATAACACAAGAGTTTTTCCACCCAATAACCACCGTGGTATATAATTATTTGTCATACCAGAAACAGGAGTGGTATTTTTTTAGTAGCTTCTTGCGGTAGTCCACGATATTTGTTAAAATATAAATAAAATGTAGGAAAAGGTGTGATGGTCATGAGCAACAATGCGTTATATTTAGAAATTTACACAAAACTTTTGAATTCAATTAAGCAAGGTGAATACGCTGAAAACACTCCTTTGCCATCGGAGCGGTTTCTGTGTGACAAATATCATGTAAGCCGTTCTACTGTCCGACAGGCCATCACCCTTCTGCGCGAAGCAGATATTGTTTATACTGTCCAAGGAAACGGAACCTTTGTGAAGCCCCAAGTCTTTACACAACCACTGACTAATTTTTATTCATTCACAGATACTCTCAAAAGAAGCGACATCATAATACAAAACAAAATTATTCAATATGACAAAATATTTGCAGATTCAACAATGGTCAAAAAAACAGGCTATCCTGCAAATTCCGCATTTCACAAAATAGTGCGCCTGCGCTCGGCAAAAGACTACCCTTTGATGTTAGAGACAACCTATTTACCGTGTGCACGGTTTCTGAAACTTGATTTGGATGCTTTGTCTAAAGGCTCTTTGTATGAATTTCTTAAAGAAAAATACAGCTTTCACGCAGACAACGCCGAGGAGACATTTCAACCTGTACTCCCACTCCCTGAAGAAAAAAAACTTCTTAAAATACACTCCAATACACCCTGTATTCTTCTTGAGCGTTTCAGCTTTGAGGATGACATGCTCATCGAGTATACAAAATCCATTGTACGTGGTGATAAATATATTTTCCATGTCCAGCTCAATCAATTCATTGATACAAGCAGTCTTTAAAAACGATAAAAAACATTATGGAGGATGCTGTTGTTATGAATATACTCGTCACAATGCCTGAAGGACAGGTCAGAGACACATTCTTTACTCCATTATCAAAAAAGTATCTCGAAGCATTGGGCAATGTTACATACAACCCACTCGACAGAGACTACACTAAGGCAGAGCTAAAAGAAGCCCTTAAAGGGATTGATGTTGTCTTCTGCGGCTGGCGCAGCACATTCTACGATGAAGAAGTTTTAGAAGGCGCAGACAGCCTTAAGATTTTGGCATACACAGCAGGTAGCCTTGCTCAGGTTGTTGATGAAACTATCTTTAACAAGGGTATCACGGTACTGGGCGCAAACTGCGTATTCGCAGAATCTGTTGCCGAGAGTTGCCTCTGCTATACAATGGTAGGCCTTCGCAGAATATTCAAATATGCAAAGCTTATGGAAAATGGTGGCTGGAAGCCGCTGGATTTTACCACCGAAGGCGTAATGAACAGAACAATCGGCCTTATTGGCTTTGGCGCAATCGCTCAGAAGTTTGTCAACTTCTTAAAGCCGTTTAACGTAAATATCCTTGTAAGCTCAAGACACCTTACAGAAGAAGAAGCTTCAAAATACGGCGTTACAAAGGCTGAGTTTGACGAAGTTTTTGAAAAAAGCGATGTTGTTTCTGTGCATCAGGGCCTCAGCGAAAAGACATATCACATGATTGGCAGAGAACAGCTCGACAAAATGAAGGACGGTGCTCTTCTCATAAACACAGCAAGAGGCGCCGTTATAGACCAGGATGCGCTTATTGATGTTCTTAAAACAGGCAGAATCCACGCAGTTCTTGACGTATATGAAAACGAGCCGCCTGCTGAAGATTCGCCGCTCAGACACCTTGAAAACGTCACCGCAATCCCGCACATGGGCGGGCCGACAATAGACAGAAGACAGTATTGTGTAATCAAGCTTTGCGAAGATATTGTAAAGTACAACAACGGCGAAAGAGAGCTTGAAACTCTGTTCACTATCGACCAGATACAGCACATGAGCAGACCTGTTAAAAAGTAATAAAGATTGACGAACCCCCGCCGTACGGCGGTGGTTTTCTCGCGGCGATAAATATTTGTTTCACGCATTGATTTAGTTTTAAATTTGTGGTAAACTTTATTGCATAATATTTTTAATTTAATACATTCACACAGAGTGTCGGTTATGCTATAAAGGCTTATCTGCAAGGCATAATCGGTGAAAAGGGAATGGGGTGAGAATCCCCTGCGATAACTGTCGGTGTGTGCATCGAAGTTTTTGTATCCGTCAGCGAAAGCTGGTCATTGGGAAACCGAGAAGGCAGGATGAGAAAACGCGGGCTTTTGTCTATATGGTGCGAGTCACAAGACCTGCTTTGATGTTATCTCGCAAGTGCTTGTTCGCATAGAGGTAATGTTTTTGTTTGCACTTAGCCAATTATGGCAAGGGCTCATTTAGGCATAGGCAAACAAATTGTGATTCATCACAGAAAAACTCAGCTGTGGTAATTTTTTCAAAAGAAAAATTGCCGCAGTTTTTTATTTACTGCGGTAAAGAAAAGTGGCTGGTTAAAATGAGCGAATTTAAAACATATCACCCGATTGTAAATTTTACATATTTTGTATTTGTCATCGGATTTTCTTGCTTCTTTATGCATCCGGTGTGCCTCGGCATATCTCTCATTTGCGGATTCACATATTCCGTGATGTTAAAGGGCAAGCAGGCAATCAAGACAAGTTTAATATACATGCTGCCGATGCTCGTTATGATGGCGCTTATAAACCCCGCCTTTAATCACCAGGGCATTACCGTAATAGCGTACCTGCCAAGCGGAAACCCGCTCACACTGGAATCGATTATTTACGGATTGTGTGCGGCCGTAATGATTGTGAGCGTCATGTGCCATTTCTCGTGCTACAACGAGGTTATGACAAGCGATAAGTTTATATATCTGTTCGGCAGAATCATACCCGCGCTATCTCTTATCATCTGCATGACACTTAGGTTTGTGCCGAAGTTTGCCGCGCAACTTAAAGTAGTGACGAATGCTCAAAGGTGTATGGGGCGCGATGTGAGCAGCGGAAGCATCATAAAGCGGGCAAAGCACGGGCTTAACATCTTATCAATCATGGCGACATGGTCGCTTGAGAATGCTATTGAAACGGCAGACAGTATGAAATCCCGCGGTTACGGCATCCCCGGAAGAACGGCGTTTTCTATATTTACATTTGATAAGAGAGATAAAAAAGCACTTATTTGCATTTTACTTTCAGGCGCATATACACTTATTGGAAATTTAATGGGCAGAATGTCATTTATATATTTTCCGTCAATACAAGCGGCAGATGTTTCTTTCTTTGGCATAAGCGTGTTTTTGGCATACTTACTACTTTGTATATGTCCTATCATAATTGAAATTAGGGAGGCGAGAAAGTGGAAAGCTTTAAGGTCGAAAATTTAAGCTTTACTTATCCTGACAGAACGGACAAGACTCTTGATAATATAAGTTTTACGATTAAGCAAGGCGAGTTTGTTCTCCTTTGCGGAAAATCCGGATGCGGTAAAACAACACTTCTAAGGCTTTTAAAGTCCTCTCTATCCCCTTTCGGAGAAATAAGCGGAAGTATACATTTTTGCGAAAACCCTCTTGCAGATTACAATACCAAAGAGCAAGCGGCAGGTATCGGCTTTGTAATGCAAAATCCTGACAATCAGATTGTAACCGATAAAGTATGGCATGAGCTTGCGTTCGGGCTTGAAAGTCTTGGGTACAAGACACCCGAAATAAGGGCAAGAGTATCTGAAATGGCATCATTTTTTGGCATACAGAATTGGTTTTATAAAAATGTGACAGAGCTCTCAGGCGGCCAAAAGCAGCTTCTGAACCTTGCGTCTGTTATGGTAATGCAACCGTCTGTTTTGATACTTGATGAGCCCACAAGCCAGCTTGACCCAATAGCTGCACAGGAGTTTTTAAGAACACTTGAAAAAATCAATCGCGAGCTCGGTACAACCGTAATTCTCACCGAGCACCGGCTTGAAGATGCTTTCCCGATAGCAGACAGAGTTATTGTTATTGATGATGGCAGAATAATTGCAGATGAAACGCCAAGAGAAGTCGGGGGATTTCTTAAAAACATAAATCACGATATGTACAAAGCTCTCCCTACCCCGATGCGAGTTTATGGCGAAGTTGAAAACCCTCTCCCCTGCCCGCTAACCGTCAGGGACGGCAGAGCGTGGCTCGAAGAACATTCAAAAGGAAACACTTTAAACCCCGATGCAATCCCAAAAGATAATTTATCGGATAACGCTGATACAATAATTGAAATAAAAGATGCTTGGTTCCGGTACGAAAAGGACTTGCCGGATGTTGTGAAGGGGCTCAATATGAGCGTCAAAAAAGGTGAACTCTTTTGCATTGTCGGCGGAAACGGAACCGGAAAGACGACAGCTCTTTCGCTTATATCAGGTCTTAACACACCATATAGAGGCGATGTGCAGATATCAGGGCAAAGCGTTAAGAAAATTCATAATCTGTATGACGGGCTTTTGGGTGTTCTCCCCCAAAACCCGCAGAGCGTGTTTGTTAAGAAGACCGTTTATCTTGATTTAATGGAGATTCTTTCTGAAAAAAAGCTGTCAAAAGAAGAAAAAGAGCAAAGGATACAGGACCTTGCAACGCTTTGCAGAATCGAAAACCTTTTAGAGATTCATCCCTATGATTTGTCGGGCGGCGAACAGCAGCGGGCGGCACTAGCAAAAACACTCCTTATGGAGCCTGAAATACTACTCTTAGACGAGCCGACAAAAGGCATGGACGCACATTTCAAAGAAGAATTTGCAGATATTCTTGGTGCATTAAAGGCGAATGCCGTCACCATTGTTATGGTATCTCACGATATTGAGTTTTGCTCAGAATATGCCGACAGATGCGCGCTTATGTTCGACGGCAGTATAACATCGCAAGGCACTCCGAGAGAGTTTTTCAAGGGCAAGAATTTTTACACTACATCGGCAAACCGTATGGCAAGAACAAGGCTTCCCGATGCTGTTTTGGTGGAGGATATAATCCTTGCTTGCGGCGGCACGGTAAAAAATAAAAAAAAGCAGGTTCGCAAAACAAAATTACATAAAGCTGAAAGCGAAAACAAACCGCAAAAAGAAAAAATAATAAAATCAGCTTCCATACCGGACAGGAAGCTGACAAAAAGAACTCTCATAGCAACAGCTTTAATACTGTTTTTAATACCGCTTACGATTTATGCGGGTGTCTTCTTTTTCGGGGATAGAAAATACTATTTCATAAGCCTGCTCATCATGCTTGAAACAATGATACCGTTTTGTATGGTGTTTGAGTCAAGAAAGCCAAAAGCGCGAGAGCTTATAGTGATAAGTGTTTTATGTGCCATCGCAGTTGCAGGCAGGGCTGCTTTCTTTATGCTCCCCCAATTCAAACCCGTTGTTGCACTTGTGATTATTGCAGGCGTATGCTTTGGCGGCGAAACAGGATTCCTGGTCGGCGCGGTTTGCGGCTTTGTTTCAAACCTGTTCTTTGGGCAAGGCCCGTGGGCACCGTGGCAAATGTTTGCCTTTGGCATTATCGGATTTATCGCGGGCATACTTTTTAAAAAAGGTATCCTTAGAAAAGCCAAAGTTCCGCTATGCATATTCGGCTTTTTAGCAACCTTCATTATCTATGGCGGCATTATGAACCCCGCATCCGTCATTATGTGGCAAAATACAATTACATGGGAAATGATTGCATCTGCCTACATTATGGGGATACCGTTTGACTTAGTTCACGCGTTTTCAACTGTCTTTTTCCTGTGGTTCATATCAACACCTATGATAGACAAGCTTGAGAGAATTAAGGTAAAGTATGGGCTGATTGAGCGATAAACTGTATACTGTTTAACACCTCACCGCCACTTGCACCAAAACAAAATAGCACCAACCCAAGGTTGGTGCTATTTCGCTTTGGTGGAGGCGGGGGGAGTCGAACCCCCGTCCGAAAATGCATTCACATAAGTTTCTCCGGGCGCAGCCTGATGTTTACTTTCCCTCGCGCGGACGCCGACAGGCGGGCTTCCGCGCTTGGTAGCTTCATTTTACATGCCGCGCTCAAAGCTTTGCGCGGTCACGTTCACCACTGTGTGACACCTTACTCCCGGGCCGTGGTCCTCCCGGGGAAGATGGCCGCTTATAAATTAAGCAGCAATAAGTTTATTGTTGTTATTTAATTTATAAAAATTAAGTTGCAGATTTTAAAGCGGCTCTGCGCCTCTGCCCGCTACCCGTGCTTCAACACCCCCGTCGAAGCCTTTACGCCCCCTCATTATTAATATATCGTGAAAGCCATGCCGAGCAAAGCTCAAACCATGACCCGATATGCAGATTTATCCTATCCTTTTCGGGGTTGCTCGAATCGGTCTCGCGCGTTCCGAGCGAAAGACCGTGAACGCCCTCAGGATAAATATGAAGCTCAAACGGTATATTTGCCTTTTTGAGTGCATTTGCAAAAAGAAAAGAGTTTTCAACCGAAACTGTAGCATCCGTCAAAGTATGCCAGATAAACGCAGGCGGTGTATGCTCACCTACCGAGTTCTCAAGCGAGAGCTTATACAGAAGTTGCTCGTCACTCTGTTCTCCGATAAGGTTATCAAACGAGCCACGGTGTGCAAACTCCCCTCCCGAAATTACCGGATAGCAGAGAATCATACCGTCAGGGCTATTCTCACCATGCTCTATACCAAGTGTCTGCTCCACAACACTCTCGTTCCAGAGCGTGCCGAGGCTTGCCGCGAGGTGACCGCCTGCAGAAAAGCCACACACCGACACAGCATCTTTCTTTACATTATATTGTTCACTGTTTCTTCTGATATATGCAAGCGCCGCACTTGCCTCTAAAAGCTGTTTAGGATACCTGGGGTCTGTTCTGTCTGCAGTAGAATAATCAAGCACAAACGCGTTAAAACCCTTTGCCACAAACGCAAGAGCCACCGGTTCTGCCTCACGCTTACTCACACTACCATATCCTCCACCGGGGCAGATAAGGATGCTTGCCCGCGGGAACGAAGCAATCTCAGAACTTATTGAGCGCACATATGCCGTAATTGATGCATCTGACTTTATACCTTTAAAAATATCTTTTAAAAATATCTTTTCGTAAATCATTTTGTCATATTCCTTTTATCTGTGTTGCTCTTTCATAGCCCTGTCCATCTCGCGTTTTGCATCGCGTGCCGCCGCGGCATCGCGCTTATCGTGAAGCTTTTTACCCTTGGCAAGGCCTACTTGGACCTTAACAAGCGAGCCTTTAAGATAAACAGAGAGCGGAATAATCGTATATCCTTCCTGCGCCTGAGCTGCTGCAAGCTTACGAATCTCTGACTTATGCATCAGGAGCTTGCGGTTGCGAAGCGGCTCTTTATTGAAAATATTTCCTTTTTCATATGGGCTGATGTGCATACCGTGAACAATCAGCTCGCCGTCTTTCACTGAGCAGAACGAGTCCTTTAAATTAACCGCGCCCTGTCGGAGAGATTTTACTTCTGTCCCGCACAGAGCAATGCCCGCCTCATACGAGTCTTCTATATTATAATCGTGCCATGCCTTGCGGTTTTTTGCAAGCTGGCGAATAGCCTTCTGCTCCACGCGAACCACCCTTTTCTGTTTTTGCTTTTTTAATTATGCCATATGTTTTTGTCGAAGTCAAGGAGAGCGACGTTTCAAAATAATTACAAAATACACTTGTCAAATGAGACTTTTTATTGTATAATGACAGAGTTACTTGCCGGCGTGATGGAATGGCAGACGTGACGGACTCAAAATCCGTTGGTGGCGACACCGTGTGGGTTCAAGTCCCACCGCCGGCACCAAAGACACCAAGCCTTTGGCTTGGTGTCTTTTAATATATCCAGGAGGTGTGTTATGGACGGCTCTATGTGCGAATTCTGTCTGAATTATGAGTACGACGATGAGTATGGCGACTACTACTGCATTATAGATATGGACGAGGACGACGCAGGCAGATTTGACCTTTTCTCAAAGCGTGGTTGCCCGTATTATCACCCCGGAGATGAATATACCATAGTACGAAAGCAGAACTGATATAAAAACCCCGATTGTTAAAAAACAATCGGGGTTTTACATTACTTTGAAAGATTTTTTGCGCATGAGTCACAAACGTGCTTATCCTTATACTGTGTAAGATTTTTGCGATTGCCGCAGAATATACATTCAGACTCGTATTTCTTAAGAATAATCGTATCACCGTCAACATAGATTTCAATGGGGTCGCGCTGTTCAATCCCCATTTTTTTGCGAAGCTCTATCGGGAGAACTATTCTCCCCAAATCGTCGATTTTACGTATAATTCCGGTAGATTTCATCATTTCACCTTCTTATCAAACCTTCGGTTTATAGGATAACAAAAATGTCATTTTTTGTCAATATATTTTTATCGAAAAAAACAAAAATTTATCGGAGGGTTTTATTATGATGGGAAAAATCTGGGTTGCTATAGTGCTTGTTTCCATTATAAGCGCAATAGCAAACGGGCGGGTCCAGGAGTTGTCAGGCGCGGTGGCTGACGGCGCCGCCGCAAGCATTGACCTTATAATATCAATAGGAGGTATGATTCTTCTTTGGAGCGGCGTCATGGAAATTATGCGAAGATGCGGGCTTTCTGACAGGCTCACCCGCCTTCTGATGCCCGTTCTCAAACGTCTTTTTCCGAGCGCGAAGCACGACAAAGCAGTTATGGGCGACATTTCGGCAAACGTGTCGGCAAACCTTTTAGGGTTAGGCAATGCCGCAACGCCTGCAGGCATACGCGCCGCCGAAGGTTTATATCGCCTTGATGGCGGGCGCGACGCGTCAAACGACCTGTGCATGCTTGTTATAATAAACACCGCCTCCCTACAGCTTATCCCCTCAACAGTTGCAGCTGTACGCGCAGGTCTTGGCGCGGCAAACCCGCTTGATATTCTTCCTGCTGTATGGGTCGCATCGATAATTTCACAGACCTGTGGAATACTCGCCGCAAAATTCCTCTCACGATTCTGGAAAAGGAGCAGAGCTTGAATTACGCAACCGCTCTTACAATCCCGATAACACTCCTTCTTGTCGGAGGCTACGGACTTTATAAAAAAACAGATATATACGCCTGCCTAATACATGGCGCGAGCGACGGTTTGAAGCTTCTTTTTAAAATATTGCCGAGCGTTACCGCGCTTTTTTGTGCTATATATATGCTTCGCGCATCCGGCGCACTGGATTTTATATGTTCGCTTCTATCCCCTGTCACCGACCTTATGGGGATACCTCAAGAATGTACTCCGCTTATGCTCTTGCGCCCGCTCTCAGGAAGCGGCGCGCTCGCATTTGGTAGCGATATTATGAAGACCTGCGGCGTTGACTCATATGCAGGCCGCGTTGCTGCAGTTATGTTGGGCGCATCCGAAACAACCTTTTATACAATAACTGTATACTTTGGCGCAATAGGGCTTAACCGTACACGACACGCCGTCCCCGCCGCTCTCTGTGCAGACCTTTCAGGCTTTATTGCGGCGGCACTGGCCGTAAGATTTTTGCTTTAAATAAAATACATTTAGTAAACGTAGGGCGCAAATATTTACGCCCTACGTTTATGCATAATAGTGTATTGAAATTTTTATAAAATACAGTTATAATTATAGTAATTAATTATGCACTTGGAGGTGGCAAGGTTTGGACACTAACGTCGGCAACTACACCATAAAACTTAAAGAAGTAATTAAAGAGTTTTCGCTTGAGGTGATATATGGCCCCGAAGGGTATGAAAACATGGAGCTTGCTTCTACGGACATAAACCGTCCGGGGCTGCAGCTTTCTGGATTCTTCGACCAATTTGACAACACCCGCACAGGGGTTATAGGCAGAGTCGAAACACGATTTTTGAATACCCTGACTGCCGAGGAGCGCAAAAAACGCTTTGATGCACTTCTTTCCAAGAACATCCCGCTTCTTGTGTTCACGAGAAACCTTGAGGTCTTTCCTGAGGTTATTGAAGTTGCAAAAAAATACAATACTCCGATTTTCCGGACTCCCGCCATTACATCAAACTTCATGGCGGCGCTAATATCATACCTCAACGTCCAGCTTGCACCGCGCATTACACGCCACGGCGTTCTTGTAGAAGTATACGGTGAAGGCGTGCTTCTTCTCGGAGAGAGCGGTATAGGTAAGAGCGAAACCGCGATAGAGCTCGTAAAGCGCGGTCACCGCCTTATCGCTGACGATGCAGTAGAGCTCAAAAGAGTTTCATCAAAGAGTATCATAGGCTCAGCTCCTGAAATCATACGCCACTTTATCGAACTTCGCGGTATAGGCGTTGTAGACGTGCGCAGAATATTTGGTATGGGCTCAGTTAAGCTCACCGAGAAAATTGACCTTGTCATAAACCTTGAGCTCTGGAAAGAGGGCAAGCAGTATGACCGTTTCGGTGCTGAAACCCAATACATGGACATTCTCGGCATTAACATACCGTGTCTTACCGTACCCGTAAAGCCGGGCCGTAACCTCGCCGTCATTCTTGAGGTTGCTGCAATGAATAACAGACACAAAAAAATGGGCTACAACGCGGCCGAAGAGCTTTCAGCACGCATCAGCGATAACTTTTATGATTAAACAGCAAATTGTGGAGGATTTACTTTGAGAATAGGCATTGATTTGGGTGGAACAAATATAGCCGGCGGGCTTGTTTCAGATGCAGGCGAGTTAATATATAAAACAAGTGTACCAACTGTTGTTGATAAGGGGGAGCAAGGGCTTCTCGAAGCTATTGTCGGTGTTATAGACCACCTTATTGACAAGGCAAGCGGAGACCCGATTTCATATATCGGAATCGGCGTACCGGGACATACAGATGACAAAACAGGCGTTGTTGTATACTGCAACAACATACCGTTTGTAAACACCGAACTTGCCTCTTATATAACAAACGAAACCGGTCTTCCATGTTATATCGGAAATGATGCAAATGCCGCCGCGCTTGCCGAAGTGCTCTTTGGTTCAGCAAAAGAGTTTGATAACGCCATTATGATCACGCTCGGCACAGGCATCGGCTCTGGCATTGTATTCAGCAAAAAAATTTTTGCAGGCTGTAACGGGGCTGCGGGTGAGCTCGGACACATATGTCTTTACCCCGACGGTATAGATTGCAACTGCGGAAGACGCGGGTGTTATGAGCTTTACGGCTCCGCAACCGCACTGAAGAATCAGACCCGCGAAGCAATGGAAAAGCACCCCGAAAGCAAGCTGTGGGAGCTTGCAAAAACCCCGGACGAAGTGAACGGCAAAACAGCGTTTGATGCAATGCGTCTGGGAGATAAGGTCGGCACCGATGTCGTAAACCAATATATACGATACCTTTCTATAGGCGTTGTCGACATAATAAATCTTCTCTGCCCCGAAGCAATCATATTCGGTGGCGGAATTGCAAAAGAGGGCGAAACACTTCTTGGCCCCATACGCGAAATTGTAAAAAAAGAGTGCTACTCTGACTACGGAAGGCTGACCGAATTCTTAATTGCCGAGCTCGGTAATGATGCGGGCATTATAGGTGCAGCATTCTTAGGAGAATAATTAATTATGATTTCTGAACACAACAAAGAGGCGTTCCTCGCACTGCGGCGCGAGCATATAGAGCGTGAGTTTAACTTTTTAAACGACACACAAAGACGCGCGGTCTTCAAAACTGAAGGCCCGCTTCTTTTGCTTGCAGGTGCGGGAAGCGGAAAGACAACCGTTATTATAAACCGTATTGCAAACATAATAAAATACGGCAATGCTTACAACTCTACTGATATTCCCTCCAAGCTCACAGATATGGATGTAGAGATTCTGCGCGAATATTTAAAATCAGGGGACGATTTTCTACGCGAAAGCGCAGAAAGCATATGCGCCTTAAACCCCGCCCCACCGTGGTCGATTATTGCAATAACCTTTACAAACAAGGCGGCAAACGAGCTCAAAGAACGTTTAGAACGTGCTGTCGGCGAGAGAGCTGACGACATCTGGGCCGCAACCTTTCATGCGGCTTGTGTGAGAATTTTGCGCCGTAACATAGACAGGCTGGGATATACCTCGTCATTCACAATTTATGACGCTGCAGATTCTGAGCGAGTTATAAAGGACATTCTCGGCGAGCTTAACATTGACAGCAAAGCATTTCCCCCGCGCGCAGTACAGACGGTTATTAGCCGCGCTAAGGACTCCATGCATTCACCCGCCACATTCGAAAAAGAAGCAGCAGGAAACTTCAGGCTCGAAAAAATCTCAGAGATTTATAAAAAGTATCAGGCGAGGCTCAAGTCGGCAAATGCACTTGACTTTGACGATATCATAATGCTTACCGTAAACCTTTTGTCAGACAACCCCGACGTTCTCGACTACTACCGCAAAAAGTTCAAATATGTTCTCATAGACGAGTATCAGGACACAAACCATGCACAGTACCTGCTCGCAGCTCTGCTTGCAGGAGGCAGCGGAAACATCTGCGTTGTCGGCGTCGATGACCAGAGCATATACCGTTTCCGTGGCGCAACGATTGAAAACATACTGAACTTTGAAGAACAGTTCAAAAACGCAGAGGTAATCCGCCTTGAGCGCAACTATCGCTCTACCACAAATATACTGAACGTTGCAAACAGCGTTATTAAAAACAACGCAGGCCGCAAGGGCAAAAATCTCTGGACAGACAATAACGACGGCCCGTTGCCTGTTGTATTCCGCGCAGGAAATGAACGAGAAGAGGCCGCCTACATCGCAGACCAGATTCTTGCGGCTAAGGCAGACGGTGTAAAGTTTTCAGACTGTGCGGTGCTTTACCGTATAAATGCGCAGTCGATGCAAATCGAAAACACCTTTCAGCGCAACGCCATCCCCTATCGCATAATCGGCGGGATGCGCTTCTTTGAACGCGCCGAAATCAAAGATATTCTATCTTATCTCTGCGTAATCGCAAACCCTACAGATACTTTGAGGCTCAAACGTATTATAAATGTACCCGCAAGAAAAATTGGTGATAAAACAGTTGAAGCGATTGAATTTATAGCCGCACGCGAGGGTACATTCCCTTACGATATAGTAAGGCGTGCAGGTGAGTTTCCGGAGCTTTCGCGAAACGCATCAGCTCTCACAGCCTTTTCCGCAATAATTGAAGAGCTTCACGAAAAATCCGCAAACACCTCACTCGGTGAGTTATATGACGCGTTGCTTGAAAAGACAGGATATGCAAATGCAATCCTCTCTGAGAAGGACGGAAAAGAGCAGACAAGATTTGAAAACATTATGGAGTTCAAGTCAAACCTTGTCGAGTATCAAACCAACAACGAGGGCGCTACTCTTACCGGATTTTTAGAAGAAGTTTCACTCTTTACCGACCTTGACCGTTATAACGCAGACGAAGACTGTGTAACAATGATGACAATCCACAGCGCCAAAGGTCTTGAGTTTCCGCGCGTATTTGTTTGCGGGCTTGAGGAAGGCATGTTCCCAAGCCTTCGCTCAATGGACTTTGAAGCCGATATAGAAGAAGAACGCAGGCTGTTCTATGTTGCTGCAACCCGCGCAAAATTCGCTTTACATATGACATATGCACGTTCCCGCATGATGTTCGGTCAGACAAAATACGGGAAAATGTCACGTTTTCTATCCGAAATACCAGAGGGGCTTGTTGATGAAAAGTCTATTGAACCGATATTTACAGATTCCTGGGGACACGACAGCCAGCGCGACTACGCATCTTCGATGCCAGACCAAGCAAAACGCCGTACCGGATATACACAATCCGAAATCAAACCACGGGCAAAATCGTCGTACGGCATGGCATCTTCTATTACGGCAGCAGCTTCACAAAGCGACTCTGCACCGAGTGTGTCACTTACTGCAGGAGACCGCATAATGCACAAAGCCTTTAAAGAAGGGCTTGTTATATCGGCACAGCCCGTAGGCGGTGACATCCTTCTCGAAATTGCATTTGACACAGTCGGAACAAAGCGGCTTCTTTACAAGACTGCAGCAAAGTTTATAACAAAAATATAGTGAAAAGCACACTGAAAATTTTCAGTGTGCTTTCTTTAATCTCTCGGAGTGGTTATGTGCGTACTATAGAAAGTTTTTTTGTCTTCATACATTTTCTTTTCCGCAGCACTCAACATATCATGGATATTTCCAAAATCATTGCAATATTCTACTCCCGCAGCAATATCATAATTGCACCTTTCAAGCCTTAATCTTGTTTCTTCAACTTGATTTATAAGCTCTGTCTCTTCTGTATCCTTACTTAAAACAACAAACTCGTCTCCGCCTATGCGAAATACAGATGATGAACCAAATACTTCTTTCAAAGTATCCGCAATAAAGCGCAACATACGGTCTCCGCGTTCATGCCCATACATATTATTTACATAATGCAAACCATTTACATCAATATAAATGCACCCAAACTTTTTTAGTGGATATTTCCCTAATTCACTTATTCGCCGATTATAGCTTCCTCGGTTTAAAAGACCTGTAAGCGCATCAGTCTGGCTGTTAACTTCAATTTCGTGCATGTATCTTAAATTTTTTTCCGCAACAAAAAAGGAATATGCAAGTTTTCGCAGAATTCTTTTTGCCCCCAGTCTTATATACGGATCAATAAGAATTAAAACCCCATTCGAAGTATGTTCAAATTCATCCATTGACACCACCAGCATTTGCTTAATACCATTTTGATGCAGAAAACGAATAATAGAACATGACTTTTGTGAGACCTGCCCGTATTTAACCCAAACACTCACCCTGCGCGAGTGTGAATATTTTATTAGCTCACACATGAGATTTTTATCTTGCTTTATATCTCTGCAAAGTGAATTTCCAGAGTCATTGGGATACAGCGCATAATCACTACCATCACAACTTATAAACAAAAGCTCTCTGGCATAGAATTTGCCTCTGACAATATTCAGAGCCTTATCAAAACTCTCCGAATTAGAGGTTGATGAAATCAGCAACTGATGAACAGTATGAAAAATTCTGCTTTCGCGGTACAAAGCAAAAGCAGAAACCAATATAAATGTAAATAACACAAGCGTGGTAATATTTATTAAAAGCATCGTTTTGTCCCATATATAGAAATCATTGTATGATATCCAAACGGATATCATACAATGATTTTACCACCACTTTAGTGTATTGTCAAGATATCCAAACGGATATCTTGAAGTGAGGTGCTATATGGGATATTATAAACGTATTCGTGATTTAAGAGAAGACCATGATATGACACAACGCCAGCTAGCAGAAAAACTCAACATCACACAACCGGAGTATTTTAGATATGAACAGGGTTACAGAGATTTGCCAACTGACATTTTAATTGCTCTTGCCGATATATATAATACATCAACAGATTACATCCTCGGTCGTACAAACGATTCGACCCCCATGCCAAAGAAATCATGACCACGGGTTTTCCGGTAGTCATGACTTCTTTTTTATTATATAACTCAATGCGAATCAAGGAGATTCTTGCGGACTGTCCAGAGTTTTTCAGACAGGTCAACATAATATTTATGCGGGTTTTCAAAACGGCACACCTCGGCCCACAGCTGGTTTGTAGATTTTGCGCAGAAGTCTCGAATTTCATCTATTGAGCGTTCCCTAAAGACACACTCGCCCTTTTTAAATATCTGCTCAAGAAGCGGACGTGCGGTAAAATCTTCTATTGTCTTACGCTTCCATGTGTGCTCGGGGTGGAACAGTTCATACGGTTTACCGCTCTCAATAATTTCGTCATGAAGTGTGATAACATCTGCCATAGCCTTGCCGCTCTCGTTATCAAAAAGCCTCCATACCTGTTTGAATCCCGGAATTGTAATCTTCTCTACATTTTCAGACAGCTTAATCTTAGGAATTATCTCACCGTCTTTTTCAACTCCGACAAGCTTATACACACCGCCGAAAACCGGCTCGCTTCTAGAGGTGATAAGCCTCTCACCTACGCCAAAAATATCTATCTGCGCACCCTGCATTATTATGTCGCGGATGATGTATTCATCAAGTGCGTTTGATGCAATAATCTTACAGTCAGGATATCCTGCATCATCAAGCATCTTGCGTGCCTTGCGAGAGAGATATGTCATATCACCGCTATCGATTCTGATGCTCTTCGGTCGGTAACCCTTAGGCAAAAGCTCTTCATTGAACACCTTTATGGCATTCGGGATGCCTGACTTGAGTACGTTGTAGGTATCTACAAGGAGTGAGCAGTTGCCGGGATATGTGCGCGCATATGCGCGGAACGCATCAAGCTCTGTCGGAAACATCTGCACCCAGCTATGCGCCATTGTACCCGTTGCCGGGACCCCGTAGTCACGCTCGGATATCGTGCAAGCCGTACCGACGCAACCGCCGATATAAGCCGCACGCGCACCGTATATCGCGCCGTCATAGCCCTGGGCGCGGCGTGAGCCGAACTCCATAACAGGTCTGCCCTGAGCCGCGCGGACAATTCGGTTTGACTTTGTCGCGATAAGGCTCTGGTGGTTTATTGTAAGAAGCACCATAGTCTCAATAAGCTGTGCCTCAATAGCAGGCCCGCGAACAACCACAATCGGCTCACTCGGGAAAATCGGAGTCCCCTCAGGTACAGCCCATACATCACTTGAAAACTTAAAGTTTCTCAGGTATTCAAGGAACGGCTCATCAAAAATCTTTTTGCTGCGCAGAAACTCAATATCTTCATCGTCAAACGACAGCTCACGCAAATACTCTACAAGCTGCTGCACGCCAGCCATAATGGCGAAGCCGCCGCCGTCGGGTATTTTACGGAAGAACATATCAAAATATGTTATCGTATCTTTCATGCCGTTGTTAAAATACCCCTTAGCCATTGTAAGCTCATAAAAATCCATGAGCATGGTAAGATTTATGTTTCTTTTCATATCCTTATCTCCTGTATGCGATATTAAGAATATTTTACCACCAAGAAAATTTTTTATCAATATAAAAACAGGAAAATCCTTGCAAAAAGCAAGGATTTTTCTTTTACTTAGGTTGTTTGCCGATATAGGCAAGAATGCCACCATCTACATACAGCACATGGCCGTTTACAAAATCGCTTGCGCCTGACGCAAGAAAGACTGCCGGGCCGATGAGGTCATCAGGTGTTCCCCAACGAGCTGCAGGTGTTTTAGCCAGAATAAAAGAATCAAACGGGTGTCGTGAGCCATCTGCCTGCCGTTCACGAAGCGGCGCGGTCTGTGGGGTTGCTATGTAGCCCGGACCGATACCGTTGCACTGAATGTTATACTCGCCGTACTCCGCGGCGATGTTCTTTGTGAGCATTTTAAGCCCGCCCTTTGCTGCAGCGTATGCCGATACAGTTTCTCGCCCGAGTTCACTCATCATTGAGCATACATTGATAATCTTACCGCCACCACGCTCTATCATTGAAGGAATAACTGTCTTCGCGCAGATAAACGGTGCTACAAGGTCAATATCCACAACCTCGCGAAATTCATCCGTCTTCATCTCGCACATTGGTATTCTCTTTATGATTCCTGCATTGTTTACAAGTATATCAACTGCGCCAATGTCGCTCTCTATCTGTTTTACAAGCGCACTTACAGCACTTTCGTCCGTAACGTCACACACATAGCCCTTTGCATCAATCCCAGCTTCTTTATAATCTTCGACAGCGCGGTCAAGCACCTCTGCACGTCTTACGTTAAACGCAACCCTGGCACCTGCCTGCGCCAGCCCCTTTGCTATGGCAAAACCTATCCCGTGGGATGCACCGGTTACGAGCGCAACCTTGCCTGTAAGGTCAAATAAATTTTTCATAATCAAGGTCTCTCCACTATTACAGTATAATCGCCTGTGTTTCCAGAACTTCTATAAGAAGCTTTGCCGCAGCTTTGATATCAGCTGTATCTGCTATCTCACAGGGTGAGTGCATATATCTTACAGGCACGCTTATTCCGCCCGTCGGTATTCCGTTTCTTGTGAGGTGGATGCTGCCGGCATCAGTGCCGCCCGCAGTTATAACATCGCGCTGATACGGAATTTTTCTTTTTTCTGCCGATGCGATAAGCGCCGATATTATAGTCGGATGTGCAATTGCTGCCTTGTCCATAATTTTTATCGCCGCCCCGCCTGAGAGCTTTGTCTCACCAAAGCCATCAAAGCCCGGGCTGTCGCATGAGTCGGTGACGTCTAAAACGATTGCAAAATCCGCCTCGGTAGCATACGCCGCGGTCTTTGCACCTCGGCAACCAACCTCCTCTTGTACGGAGAATACAGCATAAACATCATACTCACAGTTTTTAAGCGACATCAACGTATACAGCGCAACAGCACACCCAATGCGGTTATCAAGATACGGCGCACAAATCCTTCCGTTTGAAAGCTCGTGCAACTCGCCTGCAAAGACCGCCGCATCACCCGGGAGAATAAGCTTCTTCGCGCTTTCCTTATCCTTTGCACCGATGTCTATAAAGAAAGAGCTTATCTTTCTGTCTTTAATCTCAGTTTTCTGCTCATATGAGACCGTTCCGCGTACACCATTTAAAAACTCGACAGGGGTATTATGAAGCTCTGCCGGAGACAGCCCGCCCAGCGCATCAAAACGCACAAACCCATTCTCGTCAATATATGTCGCAAGAAGGCCCGTTGTGTCCATATGGGCATCAAGAAGCACACGCTTGCCCACACCCGGACGGCGGACTATAAGATTGCCAAGCGCATCTGTAGAGTGAGAAAGCCCTGCCTTCTGTGCGATTTCCGCAATGGCGGCTGCCATTTTGCTTTCAAACCCTGACGGTGACTTTACCTCATATAACTTTTTGAGAATATCAATTAAATTAAGCATCGAGTTTTTCCTCCTCACAGTTTACAAACAAACGTGCAAGCTCAAGTACCGAATCCATATCGCGCATATCCGCAACACATGATGGCGAGTGAATGTATCTTGTCGGAACGGACAATGATGTTGTGCGCACACCTTCGCGGGACACATGAATGCTCTTTGCATCGGTGCCGCCCGCCACGCGTGATTTCATCTGCCAGGCAATTCCGTTTTCCTCCGCCACTCGGCGCAAAAGCTCAAAAAACCTTTTATCATATATTGCGCCGCCGTCCATATAACCGATTACGGCACCCCCACCAAGTTCGCATACGCGTGATGCTTCCTCAGACGACGGAATGTCTGCCGCGGTTGTCCCCTCTATAACAAGTGCAAAATCAGGTTCTACACTGTACGAAGCTGTCACCGCACCACGACAGCCGACTTCTTCCTGCACGGTAAACACAAAATAGGTATCATAAATAAGTTTTTCAGAAAGCAGAGTCAGCATAACGGCGCAACCGAAGCGGTCATCTATTGCGCGTGCCTTTATTCTATGCTCGCCAAGAAATTTTACATCGCTATCAAAAACGGCATAATCCCCAAGATGTATAAGCCTTTCAGCCGCAGACTTTTTCTCACAGCCGATGTCTATACAAAGCTCAGAGAGCTTGGGGGTTTTTTTTCTTTCTTCCTTAGTGGTAAGATGGACGGCTTTGAGCCCGATTATACCAGGAAGCCCTTTTTCGCCCACAAGAACGCGCTTTCCTATTGCAACACGCCTGTCAACACCGCCTGCGAAATCAAACTTAAGGTAACCGTCGGCGGTGATTTCTTTTATAATCATGCCGACCTCATCCATATGAGCGCACACCATAAGCTTGTGTTTTCTTCTCTTTTTGCCTTTTTTGAAAACTATCAAATTGCCGATGGAATCCTCTTTTATATCGTCGGCATATGCAGAAGCATACTCACGAATATACTCGCGCACCTTTTCTTCTCTGCCCGACACCCCGTCAATTACACAGAGCTTTTTAAGCAGTTCTATCATAACTTCGCACCTCCTGCAGACAAATGAAGCGCAAATTCATATATTAGCTTCGAAACAGCTTCAACGTCGCTTTTCTTTACTGTTTCCACGGGAGTATGCATATACTTAAGCGGAATAGAGAGCAGCGCTGTAGCGATGCCCTGACGCACAATCTGGACAGACCATGCATTTGTTCCCGAATCACCCGCACATACTTCAACAGTATGAGGAATTTTCTTGTCCTTCGCTATGCCAATCAAAGCATCTGACATTTTCTTTGTCATATTCGGGCCGACACCGATTGCGGCACCGCTGCCTGCATCAAACGTCAAAGACTTGTCCACACCGTGAGTCGTTGCATGGGTAACATCAACAACTATCGCCCAATCGGGGTTTACTGTATACCCGGCAACACGCGCACCTCGACAACCGAGCTCCTCCTGCGCACTTGCAACAACAACTATATCAAACGCGAGCTTTTTACCTTTGAGCATAGAGATTGCGCGCAGAATCGCCGCGAGGCTCGCGCGGTCATCAAGCGCACGGGCAGATATATATTTATCGTGAAGGCTCACCGGAGAGGAATCAAACACAACGGGAGTGCCAATCTCAACACCTGTGGTGTTTTCTGCGCCTATATCAATATATAAATCTTCAATTTTAAGTGCATTTTCCATCTCGCTTGCCGTCTGAAGATGAGGCGGCGATGCAGTTACAACGCCGTATTTCGGAGGGTCACACAAAACAACGACCTCACGCGCAGGCAAAATGCGCGGGTCTACTCCGCCCAGAGCAGAGAAGGTCAGAAAACCGTTCTTTTCACCTGTTACCACAAGGCCTATCTCATCAATATGCGCATCAAGAAGCAAACACTTTGCTCCCTTCTTGCCGCATTTTTTTATTCCGTATACATTCCCGAAAGCATCAGTTTCTGTCTTATCGACAAATCGTGATATAAGGTTTTCTATCCGCTTCGATGCAGAGTGCTCAAACCCTGACGGAGACGGATGCTCGGAAAGCTTATTTATAATTGAAAGTATATCCAAGGCTGCACTTCCTCTTCTGCAAAGTTTACAACAGAATAAGTATAGCACATTTTTCCTCTTTTATGAAGATGCTTTTTCACTTATTTTCGCAAGAGTTACCCCTGTATAATATGACTTAAGTATCTCATCATAGTTTTTACCATCAAGAGCCATTGCCCGCGCACCATACTGGCTCATCCCTACACCGTGTCCGTAACCGCGCGTTTTAATTTTTATTATACCGTCGGCATATGATACAGTAAAGTTCGTAGAATTCAGCCCGAAAATTGAGCGCATATCACTCCCATTAACCCCAACGCCTGCCACAGTCAGTTTTTTTACCCCTCCCGCGTCTGAGCGCGAGATGTTTGTTATCCAATTCTCAGGGTTTGCATCAAAGACGGCATTCTTATATTTTTCAGAAAATTTTGTTTTAAACTCATCGGGAGTCAGCATTTTTTCTTCTTCATAGCGCGGTGAATCACTCTCGCCTGCACTTTCCACACTCACAAGATACGGAACTGCACTCCCCCAAACATCCTCGGCGTTCTCAGTTTTGCCTGCTGAGGTTGAGTGAAACACCGCGGTTATCGGCTCTCCGTTATAAATCAGTATTTCGCCGTCCGTTTCGCTCACTGCACGCAAAATTTTTTCTGTATACTCTTCTGCCGCGCTACTCCAGCCCGCGGCGAAGCTCGCTATCGGTTCATATGCCTTGCAGTGCGACGGGTTGTTGCACACCGCGGCTCCGCCATGCTCTGCCGCCGGTGCAGATGCTATTTTTTTCATTGTATATGTACGGGCTGCAACGGCCTGTGCTTTCAGCGCTTCATCGGGAAAAAGTGCCGGCATTTCAGCTGCAACAACACCTTGCAGATATTCATTCAGGGGTATGCTTTCAACCGTGCCGTTATAGTTAAGAGACACCATAACATTTTCGTCTGAGGTCTTACTGCTTTTCTCAGTTGATTGTTCAACTGTAGGAATAGGCAAAGTCGGCACTTCGTCATCCCCGCCCCCGAGAATTATAAGAGGGGTTATAAAAACAGCCGCCCACAACATCATGCAAAGTATAAAAAACCTTTTCATTAACCGTACTTCCTTTCCTGTTCTACCAAATAAGGCATTGACTAATATTTTCAAATATTATAAAATAGATTTAATACAATAGTACTTAGGAGGGCCCAGACATGTCCGAAACAATGGTCCGAAGCAGCGAAGGCTTTATAAAAAGCATATGCGAGGACGTCAGAAATAATAACAGAATAAGCCCCGAAATACTCAACCACCCGAGCGTAAGACGCGGTCTGCGTAATCAGGACGGTACAGGAGTTGTTGCCGGCGTTACAAAAATAGGTAATGTACGCGGTTACAACATCATAGACAACGAAAGAGTCTCGATAGACGGTATGCTCACCTATCGTGGAGTAGACGTCTCCAATATCATTGAAAGCATTACAAACGACAACCGCTTCGGTTTTGAGGAGGTTGTATATCTCCTTCTTATAGGAAAGCTTCCGTCAAAGAGCGAGCTTGAAGAATTCAACTATATGCTCGCACACCATCGCAACCTCCCTCCAAACTTCACGGAGGATATGATTATCAAGGCACCGAGTGCAAACATTATGAATAAGCTCGCGCGCTCCGTTCTGGCTCTATATTCGTTTGACCCTAACCCCGATGATACCTCGCTTGAGAATATGATGCGCCAGTCGTTTGACCTTATCGCACAGTTCCCAATTATTGCGGCACAGGCATATCAGGTAAAACGTCATTACTACGAAAACAAGAGCATGCATCTTCACATTCCGCCTGACAACCTTTCAACGGCAGAAATTTTCCTTTATTGCATGCGTTCAGACCGCAAGTATACTGATGAAGAGGCAAAGCTCCTTGATAAATGCCTCATTCTCCACGCGGAGCACGGTGGAGGTAACAACTCGGCATTTACCTGCCGCGTACTCTCGTCCTCCGGCACTGATACATACTCGGCAGTCGCTGCATCATTATGTTCGCTCAAAGGCCCGCTCCACGGCGGTGCAAACAAGCAGGTTGTCGATATGTTCAAACACATTGAGGCAAACGTCAAGAACTGGAAGAATGACGACGAAATTAGTGAATATCTCGCAAAAATAATCCGTAAGGAAGTCGGAGATAAGAGTGGTAAAATTTACGGTATGGGGCATGCTATATACACCAAGTCAGACCCCCGTGCCATTATGCTCAAAAAACACGCAAAGGCTCTTGCAGAAAAGCACGGCTACCTCGAGCGTTTTGAACTTATCGAAGCCGTAGAGCGTCTTACCCCCGAGGTTTTTCTTGCAGTAAAGGGTAACGACAAACCGCTTTGTGCAAATGTTGATATGTACTCAGGTCTTGTATATGAAATGCTCGGCATCCCACTCGACCTTTACACCCCGCTCTTTGCTATAGCGCGTGTTGCAGGTCTGTGCGCACACCGCATAGAAGAAGCAATGACAGGCGGGCGCATAATACGTCCTGCATACAAGTGCATTTCCCGTCACACAGAGTATACACCTTTAATTTCAAGATAAGGGTTGTTGTTTTATGATAAAAAACAAGCTGTTTCCAATTTTATTCGCTTTCCCCGTAACCACAGGTATTTGCGGAGCTATACTGCGTGCATATCAGTTCAGGAACGCTTTTGACCCGCAAACAGGCATTTTAAAAAGCGGAGAGCCTACCACTTACGGATTCATCGCAGTATGCATAATAGCCGCACTCATGGCAGTTATCGCAGCTTTTCTGTTAAAGAGCGGCCTTGAAATAAAATCAAATAAATTCGAGAGTGTACTCACTGCCGCAATGTCGGTTTCAGCAGTCGTTATACTCGCGCATGCGGGCATAATTCTTTTTTCTCTTCGCGACGAGTTTGATTTGACGCAGCTTATTCTTTCCCTTTTTTCCGTATACTGTGCGGTATCACTTCTTGTTATGGGAAAATACCGTATGGCAGAACGAAACAGCACAGTTTATTGCGTTTTTTCTGCAGTGCCGGTATTCTGGGCATGCTTCTTGCTCATCCTCACATTCCGCGAAAAAATTTCTGACCCGGTTATCTCAAACTATGTTCCTCTTATATTCTCATATATATGCATTCTTTTCTTTACCTACGCAATGGCGGCACACATTCTTGGCAAGAACAAAAAGCATGTAGCAGTTTTCGCGTGCTTCCTGGGTCTGTTTTTCATTCTCACTGAGCTACTTTCACCATTCTTACTGAAAGAGCTCTCAGTATTTGACACAGCAAAGATTCGCGAATTTCTGCCCCAGCTTGCATTTTTGATTCTAATGCCTTGCGCATGTGCACAGATTGTAAGAAAAAAGTAAAAGAAAGGGAGTAGTATACAGGTGGCTGAAGGACATCGCCGCAGGATGCGAGACCGGTTCTATGCAGAAAACATAGATACCATACCCGAACATATAGTACTTGAGAAGATTCTTCACGGAGTTATTTCAAGAGGCGATACAGCCCAGGCCGCAAGAGACCTTATGAAAGAATTTGGTTCTCTTGCGGGAGTTATCGACGCACCCATCTATGAATTACGCAAAATCCGCGGTATCGGGCAAGCGGCCGCGTCTTTTATCAAACTGATTCCGTTATTCTACAGAAAGTATCGTGAGAGCGATTGGGCCGGAACTGTAATATTCAAAAACGCAGACGATGCTGCGCAGTATCTTACAGACCGTTTTATAGGTTATAAAGAAGAAGTGGTTATTGCCATGTGCCTTGATGCAAGCGGCAAGCTTCTGTCTTGCAAGGCAATTTTTCAAGGCTCAATAAATTCTGTAGACATAAGTATACGCAAGATTATGGACTTTGCCATTGCCTCAAATGCCGCACGCGTTATTATTGCGCATAACCATTTACACGGCGGCACCTCTCCATCTGAGGCTGACCGTGAATCAACCAGAACCATCTATAACGCACTGAGCTTTGCAGGGATTCATCTTGATGACCACATCATAGTTTGTGACGATGAATACGAATCAATGGCACAAGGCGGGCATGTCCCGAACATTACGTTTTCAAACCCAGATTAATCCAACGAAAAAGCCTTTTCCACGTGGAAAAGGCTTTTTATTTACATTTAAATTGTTTTTTGCTATAATAATAAGTTGTAATAATTTCCGACATAAAAGGAATTGAGCTTATGATAAGAATAGGAAATTTAAAGCTCGGGCTCGATGAGCACGAGGCTGCTCTTCAAAAAAAGGCGGCGAAAGCACTTGGTATTAATCCACGAGATATAACGTCGCTCCATATAGTTAAAAAAGCGGTTGACGCAAGGGACAAGAAGAATGTGCATTTTGTATATTCTGTAGACGTTACAATAAACGGCAATGAGCAAAAAGCAGTAGCACGCATACGGCGCGGAGACGTATCCATAAAGCCGTGTGAGACAGAAATCAACACACCATGCGTAACTCTTCCAAAAAAACGCCCCGTTGTTGTCGGCGCAGGCCCCGCAGGGCTTTTTGCAGCGCTTACTCTTGCCAAAGCAGGCGCACGCCCCATTCTTATTGAGCGCGGAGAAGCTGTGGAGGAGCGCGCAAAGACAGTTGAGCGCTTCCGCACAGAAGGCAAACTTGACACATCGTCAAACGTCCAGTTTGGCGAGGGCGGCGCAGGCACGTTCTCTGACGGCAAGTTGAACTCAGGTACGCATGACAGACGCAGATTTGAGGTGTTCCGCACATTTGTAGAACACGGCGCGCCTTCAGAAATCATGTATATAAGAAACCCGCATATAGGCTCAGACAACCTCCCGAAGGTTGTATCCGGAATACGCGAAAAAATAAAAGTTCTCGGTGGAGAGGTGTTCTTTAACCATACACTCTGCAACATCTCGGTTAGAGACGGAAGTGTAGCTGCGGTTACTTGTAAAACCAAAGCCGGAGACGAGGTCACCTTTGAGACAGATGATGTTGTTCTTGCGGTAGGCCATTCGGCAAGAGATGTTTTTTCAATGCTGCTTGATATGGGCGTAAAACTCACGCAAAAACCGTTTTCAATGGGTGTACGCATAGAGCATTTACAGAGCGATATTGACAGATGCCGCTACGGTGAGTTTGCCTCACACCCCGCTCTGGGTGCGGCTGATTATAAGTTATCCAACAGGTACCCTAACGGCCGTGCTGTCTATACGTTCTGTATGTGCCCGGGAGGCGAGGTCATAAACGCTTCAAGTGAGGAGTGTGCGCTTGTAACAAACGGTATGAGTCTTTATGCCCGAAACAAGCAAAACGCAAACAGCGCGATGCTTGTAAACGTCTCACCTGAAGACTTTGCCGACACGTCTCCCCTTGCAGGAGTTGAGTTGCAGCGTGGTATTGAGCGCGCAGCGTTTACACTCGGCGGCAGTAACTACTGCGCGCCGGCGCAAACAGTTGAGGGCTTTCTGACAGGCAGGAAAACAGGTTTTTCTCGCATTAAGCCCTCCTTTCTCCCCGGAGTGCGTGAGTGCAACATTTCAGAGCTGTTTCCCGAATATATAACAGAAACACTACGCGCAGGGCTTTCAGGCTTTTCAAGGCTGATACCTGCCTTCCGCGACGGTGACGCGGTAATGACCGCACCGGAAACGCGCTCATCCTCACCTGTAAGGATTGAAAGAAACGAAAAACTTATGTCATCGCTTTCGGGTCTGTACCCATGCGGCGAGGGTGCCGGCTATGCAGGCGGCATTCTCTCATCAGCAGTTGACGGAATCCGTGTTGCAGAAGCCGTACTCAGCAGATAATACACCATTACAAAGGAAGTATTGAGATAATGACAACAATCGCTCTTAAACATTCTCATGCCACACATTTTCTTTCGTTTATAAAAGATAATATTGTTATGTTTATCGCGCTTTTCGCCGCGATTTTGACCAGTATAGTAGTTCCACTTGACAGCAAGTATTTAGGGTATTTTGATTTTAAAACTCTAACATGTCTTTTTTGTGTTCTTGCTGTTGTTTGCGCTCTGCGAGAGATTAACTTTTTCTATATGCTCGCACGGCGTGTTGTTCAGATTTTTAAAACTGCACGAATGAGCGTACTAGCGCTTGTATATATCACGTTTATCGGCTCAATGCTTATTGCAAACGACATGGCGCTGCTCACTTTTCTCCCGCTCGGATATTTTGTTCTCGCGTCAACAGATAAGCGTAAGTACATGGCATTTACATTTATTATGCAGAATATCGCGGCTAATCTCGGCGGTATGCTTACACCGTTTGGCAACCCTCAGAACTTGTATCTTTACACAAAGTTCAACATCCCCACACTCGAGTTTATGAAAATAATGGCACCGCCGTTTCTTCTGTCGGTGCTTCTAATAACGTTGTGTTGCGTTATATTTGTAAAGCCAGAACCCCTTACACTCAGTGATGAGAGAATAAAGCTCAATCCAAAAAGAACGTTGCTTTATCTTGCGCTTTTTGCGCTCTCAATAGTTATAGTTTTTCGCACAATACCGTATCAGGTCGGGCTTGTTGTTATCCCCGCGGTGCTCTTCTTTGCAGACAGAAACGCACTTAAAGCGGTTGACTACCCCTTACTTCTGACATTTGTATTCTTCTTTATCTTTGCAGGAAACATGGCAAGAATCCCCGCAGTAAACAACCTGTTCTCCGCACTGCTTGACAAAAGCACGCTTTTGTTCAGCGTTATTTCGTGCCAGTTTATAAGCAATGTGCCCTCGTCAATTCTTCTCTCGCAGTTTACAAGCGATTATGCAAATCTTCTTGTCGGAGTAAATATAGGCGGTGCAGGAACGCTGATTGCATCTCTTGCAAGCCTCATAACCTTCCGCGAGTACTTAAAGCATAATCCGGGCAAAACTAAGTATTATGTTATGATGTTTTCAGCCTTTAATTTCGGGTTTTTGTTTATACTCACAGGGTTTATGTATTTAATATAAATATAAACTTCTCCAAGAAAGCGAGGTGCGCCCAGGTGGATGAAAATAGAAAATTCAAAATAGCTTCAGAATACAAGCCCGCGGGCGACCAGCCCAATGCCATTGATGCGCTCTCGCGCGGAATAGAGCTGGGCCTTTCAGAACAGACGCTTCTCGGCGTTACCGGCTCAGGAAAGACATTTACAATGGCAAATATAATCGAGCGTGTGCAAAAGCCGACACTTGTGCTCGCCCATAACAAGACACTTGCCGCCCAGCTCTGCTCAGAGCTCCGCGCATTCTTCCCCGAGAACGCCGTTGAGTATTTTGTCTCTTACTTTGACTATTACCAACCCGAGGCATATATACCGCACACAGACACCTATATAGAAAAAGACTCCTCAACAAACGAGGAGATTGACAGGTTGCGCCACAGCGCTACCGCGTCGCTCGGCGAAAGACGTGACGTTATAATTGTTGCCAGTGTATCGTGCATATACGGCCTTGGCGACCCTATAGATTATTCAAGCATGGTTATCTCGCTCCGTCCCGGAATGGTGCGCGAGCGCGATGATGTTATACGCAAGCTCGTAGAAATACGCTATGAGCGAAACGACGTCGCGTTTGAGCGAAATAAGTTCAGAGTGCGCGGCGACACTATAGAGATTTTCCCTGTCTATTCAAACGACACAGGTATAAGGGTTGAGTTTTTCGGAGACGAGATTGACAGAATAACTGAGATAAACATCGTTACCGGCTCAGTAAAGCGTGAGCTCTCTCATATTGCAATATACCCCGCATCACACTATGTTTCAACCCCTGAAAAGATGTCTAAAGCCTGCAATGAAATAATTGATGAGATGGAATACTGTGTCAAAGCTTTTGAGGACGATGGGAAGCTCCTGGAGGCACAGAGACTGCGGCAGCGCACGCAGTATGATGTTGAAATGATAGAAGAGCTTGGCTACTGCACAGGAATCGAGAACTACTCACGTATCATAAGCGGCAGAGAGCCGGGGTCTGCGCCATTTACCCTTATGGACTACTTCCCCGATGATTTTCTGCTGATAGTGGACGAGTCACACGTTACGCTTCCGCAGGTACGCGGAATGTATGCCGGCGACCGGGCAAGGAAAGAAACTCTTGTAAAATACGGATTCAGACTCCCGAGCGCATTTGACAACAGGCCGCTCAATTTTACTGAGTTTGAAGAACACATAAACCAGGTACTATATGTGTCTGCAACACCCGGAGATTATGAGCGCGAGCGCTCAGCACAGATAGTTGAGCAGTTGATACGCCCGACGGGGCTTCTTGACCCGGAGGTCGAGGTCCGCCCGACAGATGGGCAGATAGACGACCTTATAGGTGAGATAAATGCGAGAGTAAAAAAACGCGAGCGTGTGCTTGTCACAACACTTACAAAAAAGATGGCCGAGGACCTCACCGCATATCTTGAGGGTGCCGGGATAAAGGTAAAGTATCTTCACCACAATGTTGAAACGATTGAGCGTATGGAGATAATACGCGACCTGCGCCTTGGTACGTTTGATGTACTTGTTGGTATAAACCTTCTGCGTGAGGGGCTCGACATCCCCGAAGTCTCGCTTGTAGCCATACTGGATGCCGACAAAGAAGGCTTTCTCAGAAGCGAAACCTCACTTATCCAGACGATGGGGCGTGCCGCAAGAAACGACCACGGCAAGGTTATAATGTATGCAGATTCAGTCACGGGCTCTATGCAACGCGCAATAGACGAAACACTGCGCCGCCGCACGCTGCAGGCAAAGTATAATGAGGAGCATGGAATTGTTCCCAAAACGATAAAGAAGGATGTTGCTGAGCTTCTTGAAATATCGAAAGATGCAACAGATATAAAACGCGAAAAGCTTACAAGAGCCGAACGCGACGAAATGATTAAGAAGCTCGAGCGAGACATGAGAGAAGCATCCAAGATGCTTGAGTTTGAGTATGCGGCAATACTCCGTGACCGCATAATAGAGCTTAGAGGTAATTGATGTTATGAACAAGTCAATTTTTGTAAAAGGTGCAAGAGAGCACAACCTGAAAAATATAGACATTGAAATTCCACGTGACAGCCTTGTGGTCGTCACCGGGCTTTCAGGCTCCGGCAAGTCAAGCCTTGCGTTCGATACAATCTATGCCGAGGGCCAAAGGCGGTATGTCGAGTCTCTCTCGTCATATGCCCGAATGTTTCTCGGACGTATGGAGAAGCCCGATGTTGATTATATCGAAGGGCTTTCTCCTGCTATTTCCATAGATCAGAAAACAACCTCCAAAAACCCGCGTTCTACTGTCGGCACGGTTACTGAGATTTATGACTATCTGCGCCTTTTATGGGCGCGTGTTGGCACCCCGCACTGCCCTGTCTGCGGCAAGGTTATAGAGCAGCAGACGGTAGACCAGATATGTGACCGTGTTCTTGCGCTTTCAGAGGGGACGAAGTTCCAGATACTCGCCCCTGTTGTCAGAAGTCGCAAAGGAGAGCATGAAAAGGTTTTTGAAAATGCCAAGAAGTCAGGCTTTGTACGTGCAAGGGTTGACGGGAATATGTATGACCTCTCCGAGGATATAAAGCTTGAGAAAAATAAGAAGCACAACATAGAAATTGTAATTGACCGTCTTGTTATTAAAAGCGGCATTGAAACACGCCTTGCAGACTCTATAGAAACAGCATCAGGGCTCTCAGGTGGGCTTGTAATTGTTGATATTATTGGCGGGGACGAGCTTATGTTCTCGCAGAACTACGCGTGTGATGACTGCGGAATAAGCATTGAGGAGCTTACGCCGCGAATGTTCTCATTCAACAACCCTCATGGCGCATGCCCTGACTGCACAGGGCTCGGTACGCATCTTAAGGTAGACCCCGACATGATAATCCCCGACAAGTCAAAGTCCGTCCTTAACGGCGCAATTCACGCCTCGGGCTGGGGCAACCCTATACCCGGCTCAATTTCTAGGATGTATTATGACGGTCTTGCAAAGCACTATAACTTTGACCTTACCCTGCCCGTTTCAGACATACCGAAAGAGGCTTATAACGCCCTGCTTTACGGAACGGGCGGTGAAAAGATTCCACTACACTACGATAAATCATATGGCAAGGGTGATTACACTCAGGCCTGGGAAGGGCTTATTGCAAACCTTGAACGCAGATACCACGAAACGGCAAGTGAATACTCAAAGGCTGAAATCGAGGAATGTATGATCAATACCCCGTGTAATACCTGCGGCGGAAAAAGGCTTCGCCGAGAAGCTCTTGCAGTCACCGTTGGTGGCATAAACATCGCCGAAATGTGCGACATGTCGGTTGAAGAAGCTCTCGGATTTATAAACAACGTAGAGGATACACTCACCCCGCGCGAAAAAAGGATTGCAGAGCTTATTCTCCGCGAAATAAAGGCTCGCCTCGGTTTCTTGCAGAGTGTCGGGCTTTCATATCTTACGCTTTCACGCTCGGCAGGCACTCTTTCAGGCGGTGAGAGCCAGAGAATTCGCCTTGCAACACAAATAGGAGCGTCGCTCATGGGAGTTCTGTATATTCTTGATGAGCCGTCTATCGGCCTGCACCAGCGCGACAACGACAAGCTTCTCGCAACACTCAAAGCACTTCGTGACCTCGGCAACACACTTATTGTAGTAGAACACGACGAGGACACCATGCGTGCGGCCGACTATATAGTAGACGTAGGCCCGGGTGCAGGCGTCCACGGCGGAGAGATAGTCGCAAAGGGCTCAATTTCAGATATAATCGCAGAAAAAACGTCTATCACAGGCCAGTATCTCTCCGGCAAGAAAAAAATTCTGGTTCCGACAGAGCGGAGACACGGCAACGGAAAGTCTATAAGAATATTTGGAGCTTGTGAGAACAACCTGAAAAACATTGACGTTGAAATTCCGCTCGGTAAGTTCACCTGCATAACAGGCGTTTCTGGCTCCGGCAAGTCGTCACTCACAAACGAGATCTTGTATAAATATCTCGCCGCAAAACTCAACGGAGCAAAGACCCACCCCGGCAAGTTTGGCAGATTCGAAGGCATTGAGCACCTAGACAAGATAATAGATATTGACCAGTCACCAATCGGACGCACACCGCGCTCTAACCCTGCAACATATACAGGTGTGTTTAACGACATACGCAACCTGTTTGCCATGAGCCCCGATGCAAAAATGCGCGGATATACAAGCAGCCGCTTTTCCTTCAATGTTAAGGGCGGAAGGTGTGAGGCGTGCAGTGGCGACGGCGTGAACAAGATTGAAATGCATTTTTTGCCTGACATATATGTTACCTGCGATGTGTGCCACGGAAAGCGTTATAACCGCGAAACACTCGAGGTGAAGTACAAGGGCAAAAACATTTTTGACGTACTTGACATGACATGCGAGGAGGCGTATGAGTTTTTTAAAAACGTCCCTAAGATTGCACGCAAAATAGAGACATTAAACGACGTTGGGCTCGGCTATATAAAGCTCGGGCAGGCATCTACAACGCTCTCGGGTGGCGAGGCGCAGCGCGTAAAGCTTGCCACGGAGCTATCAAAAAGGAGCACCGGCAAGACCATATATATTCTCGACGAGCCTACCACCGGACTCCACGTTGCAGATGTTCATAAGCTCATAGACATGCTCTCACGGCTTACAGACGCAGGCAATACGGTTGTTGTCATTGAGCATAACCTTGATGTCATAAAAACTGCCGACCATATCATAGACCTCGGCCCGGAGGGCGGCGACGGCGGCGGTATGATAGTAGCAACCGGAACTCCCGAGGAGGTTGCAAGAGTAAAAGACTCATATACCGGTCATTATCTCAAAAATGTATTGTAATATTTTTAGAATAATGATCCCCCCGTGTAACGGGGGGTATTTCATTTTCGGGCATAGCCCTAACTGTTACTGGCGACGCACAAGTGCGTTTTAGGTTGGCCTGCCAGCCACGCAACTGTTACTTATTACCCATAAATGGGTCCCGCGGGTCGTACAAA
>JAZNAQ010000021.1:0-18223 GCA_045586595.1 Eubacteriales bacterium
CGCGGGACCCATTTATGGGTAATAAGTAACAGTTGCGTGGCTGGCAGGCCAACCTAAAACGCACTTGTGCGTCGCCAGTAACAGTTAGGGCTATGCCCGAAAATGAAATACCCCCCGTTACACGGGGGGATCATTATTGTAAAATGACTAACCAATTTGGCACTTTTACAAAACGGTAAAACTTGTTAACATAATGAAATAGGTATACTGAACTGTAAGATTGCTTTTTTTCGGCAAGTATGATATTATATGAGTGCTATTATAAACAAAAAGAGGAACGCAATAATGGAATATAGCGAATTAATGAAAAAACGTGGAGAAGAACTGTATTTTCCTCACTTTGAAACAAAGAAAAGCAGTAGGCGATGGTATCAACATGATATTGATATTATCATATATTCGAATATGTTTAGAAAAATGCAACGCAAGTCACAATTGCTATCAATTCACGACCCCGTATCGCGTTCCCGATTAATACATACTTTTGAGGTTGTTCGTATTGCAAAAGAAATTAGCGAAAAAATAGGTTTAAACTCTGAGCTAACAGAAGCAATTGCTTTGGCACACGATTTTGGGAATGTTGCTTATGGAAAGCCTGTAGATGATTTTCTTAAAGAAACTACCAAGAACAATTTTAGACACGAACAGGCAAGTGCGTTAATGTTAAAAGTATGTGCTTCACGTACAATACCGGATAAGTATTATGATATTGCAAAAAAAACAATAGCTACCAACGATTCAGTTACGCATATAATTGAAATTAATGAATACCCATACTTTTTGGAAGTCTATTCTTTCAAAGATAACATATACTATGTTTGTATGTCACCCGAAGTTATAGATGGAGTAGTCAAGCATGGCACATCTTATAATGCCGATACATTGGAAGGGCAAGTTGTAAATTATGCTGATAATATTGCATATTTAATACAAGATATAAGTGATTTTGAGTCAACAGGAATTTTTAATGAACAAACAAAAAATAGATATAGTCGATGCCTTTCGGATTTAGCAGAGAACGATACCAATAAAGACTTTCCGTTAAATGGAATCGTAGGAAAAACTACCAGTTTAAGAACAGCTACGCTAATTGAGCGATTTATTGATTACAATTTGCATAGATTAGAAAATAAAGAATATAGTACGATTGATTCTACAATTCTAAAACATGAAATTCCGTTGCTTGAAATCGAACCGATAGTAAAAGAAGCGATTGATCGTTGTTGGGATTTTAAAAATGAATTTTATGACAATGATTTGATAAAAATATCGAACCATACCTCTTCTTGTAAGATAGAACAAATTTGGCAAATCTTACAATCGAATTCAAAATTTGTTGATAACAACAAGTCATATGACAAATTTTGCAAAATGTTGGAATCTCCAATATTTGAATCCTTTAAATTGCAACAAGGTTTTAAAAATACGAAAGATTGGAACAATTGGAAAAAAGCATTTTTTGTTTCGCATTTGACTTGCGACGAAATCGACTTAATCATCACGTCATTTCTGGAAAGAGACTATGTGTTTGATTTATCATTACCTAAGCTTGGTGATGATGAATAGGAGTAATATATGAAAATAATTAAAATAACTACCAGCAACGATAACACAAAAAAATATTTTTTTAGTGTAAATGGGTGTTCAACACACATAGAGGCGTGCTTATTAAATTTATCAAAGTACGGCTACATAATTTGTGTATCTTCGCAGATTGGTTGTTCTCAAAAATGCAAATTCTGTGCAGCTGGAAATAATGGCTTTTTACGTAATCTGTCAGTGAAAGAAATCGAAGAACAGGTTAGCTTGATTGTAGAAGATAACACAGAATTAAAGAATAAAAAGTTCCAAGTTACCTATATGGGTTCTGGTGAACCTTTATGTAACTATCAAAATGTATTTAGTTCAATAGATTGTCTTCGTAATAACTTTTCTAACTTGTGCAAAGTCAATATCTCTACGACTTGCCCTAGCTGTGCAAAAGAATTCTTTGAAGAGATAGAGTGGCAAAAGTACAAGAATTTTTTGCATTTTCAATACTCACTACACTTTACAAGTGATGACCAAAGACATGAGTTTCTTTACCCACAATTGATGAAAATAGCTGATGCAATAAATAACTTGGACTATATTTCCACTATATTGAATGATGTTTACAAAATTAACTATATTCCTTTTGACAAAGTTAATGATAAAATTGAAAATATAGAAGAATTAGTTGAGTTAATGAAAACGACAAAGAACGCAGTTCTTAAATTAAGCAAAATGTGTGAAATAAATGAAGCCATTCTAATCCCGAGTAAAGTTTTTGATTCGTTTTCTAAGCAAATTATGAGTCGCATGAGCAATGTTGAAGTATTTAATAGTGACGGAACTGATATAAATGCCGGTTGCGGACAGTTCTACAATGAAAGTATTTTATAGAAGTCGTGCAAAATAAAAACACAGTGATTTTTCACTGTGTTTTTATTTATGTTTTAACGTATCATTTCTTCCTTAAAGCTGAATGAATCAGATACTATGTACTCGATTTCGATTTTGTCTTTGTAGATAGTTATTTGTTTCACATATCTTTCAACTATCGCTTTGCGGTTTTTGAGTGTCCCGCTCTTCAACATTTGCTTTGCCTTTTGAAATGCAGACCCGAGTCTTTTTTTATCAATTTTAAGATCAGATACTTTGCGTTCTGCCTCAGTCAGTGCATGCTCCAACTGAACCTTCGTTGATTCAAGCTCCTTAAGTTTATCAGAAAGAGCCGCAGAACCGGTAGAAACGACAATATCAACTATATTGGATATTCTTTTCTCCGTATCCGAAAGCTTTCGTTTTAGTTCCTGTCTCGCGGTGATATATTCGCTGTTGCGACTCAGAGCATATTCGTTATACCTTTCCAGTATTATCGGAAACACATCTTTGCTAAACACAGATTCTGAAAGTCTGTTTAGCACTAAACCTTCCAACTCCTCCCTGTTGATACCCGGATTTTTGCACTTAACACTGCCGTTTTTCTTGACACAGCTATATGAAATATAGAGCGGGTTTTTGCCGGCAGCCTTGCGCGAGTTTCCGGCATAAGTGCTACCGCACTCCCCGCACTTTATTTTCCCGGACAGAAGATACTCTTGTTTCGCTTTGAATGCTGCTGTGCTATGTTTTCGCGCAGCCATTTTTGCTTGCACCTTTTGAAAATCTTCTTTAGATATAATCTGAGGAATACCGCCGTCTATACGGATGATTTCATCATCAGATTTTGTCATATGTCGATTCCATTTCCCCGTGCTATCGGGAGAAACGGACTTGTTATATACATAAACACCCGAATATTTTTCGTTACGCAAAATTTCATATAGGCTATTCTTCCCAAAGCTTGCACCACGTTTTGTTTTAAAACCTCTATGATTAAGTTCATCTATAATAGAAGTGTAACCATTTCCATCAAGATACATCTTGAAAATAAGTTTAACAGCTTCGGCTTCAAACGGGTTAATAACATATTTAAGTGTTTCCTTATCAATGTCATAACCAAGACACGGAATACCGCCTGTAAATCTGCACGAAAGTGCGTTCTCGCGCAAACCTTTCATTACCTCACGACGGAGATTTTTGGAATAATATTCGTTATAGCCCTCGATTACGCTCTGAAGAATTATAGACTCGGGACTGTCATCGAAGTTTTCAAGCACAGAAACAAGCTTCACATTGTTCTTTGCCAGTTCCTGACGATATATCGCTGAATCAGCACGGTTTCGCGCAAATCTATCCAGTTTATGTACGAGAATTACATCAAATGCTCCGGTTTTCGCATCGTCAATCATACGCTGGAAGTCCGGTCTGTTATCCGATGTGCCGCTCAGTGCTCTGTCTGTATATATGTGGTGCAGAGCATAACCGTTTCGCTCTGCAAACTCACTTATAGCACGCACTTGTGCTTCAATCGACTCTTCGCGTTGGCCGTCAGACGAAAAGCGTGTGTAAGCTACTGCACGTAGATTCACAGCCATACTCTGCACCTCCTTTCAGAAAAAATCAGTCAGCTGTTTTTAGTTTGATTCTTCGGCGGTAATGATATCAAATACCGCCTCTAACACTAATTCGATAAAATCTTTACTCATAATACTTCCTCCTATTTGTTATTAAAGAACCCTTCGGGAATTTCAGTTATTGCCTCGTCCTCAGTTTCTGCATTGTCGGAAAGCTCAGATATTGTATCTTTGAACTTAATCCCGCTATACGAGCGTACGCGAGACGTAAAGCTTCCGTTTTTGACGGATGAAGTGGTTGAATAGCAGACGAAGTTGCGCTTTAAAATTTGCGACCATTGATTGTCTGCAAGCATGTGGTAATCGTTCTTATCGCAGAATTTACGATACATCTCAGAGATTTCCTGACTTCTTATTACGCTGTCCTTGCTTGCTTCAAGATACTTATCTGAAAACAACGAGAAGCTATCATAAATCCCAGTTAAATATCTCTTGCAGTCCTTCATCGCCTTGCTTTCTTTAAAAACATAACCGTCTTCTCTCAGAGCTTGCAAACCGTTGATTGCAAATTTAATTATTCCGGCGGTGTCTTGTTTTAGCTTTTCCAGCAGATTTTTATCCCACTCGCTACGGTCTTTTACATTTACAAACGGGAAAATTATTACGCGTTCTAGAAAAGCCTGAACCTCGAGAAAATCGCTTATCTTGGGAAAGCAATTGCAGGCAAAGGCTAAAAGACAATTGCTCCTGAACTGGAAGTGGTCCTTGCCTTTATAGCAAGCTGTTACTTTGTCATTCCCCGTAATGCTTTTTATAATGTCCAGTCGCGTAGTCGTAGCTCCGCTGACCTCACCCGATATGCACAGGCGCTTGCCGATAAGCTGCGTAATTGCGAACTCACTACTCATCTGAGAAAAGGATAATGAGGCGCAATTATTGCGACCTACAATGTATTCAAGCAGATTCTGAGTCACCGTCTTTCCTGTGTTCGATGGTCCGTACATAAACATCATATACTTAAGATTCCTTATGTCGCTTATTGCAAGTCCTATGAACTTGGAAAATTCACGTCGTGAATCCTTATCAGATTTGAAAATATCGTTGAGGAATTCCTTAAACCTTCCACTTGATTCGTCTTTTGGGAAATCAATATCAAGACAATACCTGAAGTATAACTTCTTTCTGTCTGTAACATACTTATCCTTCACCCAGTTGTAGGCAGTATCCCTGAAATTGATATAGTTTGTCTTTTCAAAGAATATGCTTTCATCTTTAGCAGGTGCTTCAAGAAGCAACCACTCGTAAAGCTCGGACAAGCTTGATTTGTTTATGGATGCAAAGAACAACGAGGATACAAGCCTTCGTATCTCACGATTTGCGTTTGAATCCGGTATCAGTTTCCAGTATCCTAATTCCTCGTTGTAGATATATAGTTGATCATCTACATTGATGAAATCATATCTCTTTTGAAGCATCCGTAAAATCGCTTCCAGTTCTTGTTTTGAGCTTGAGGTGCTTCTCTCCACCCGCTCTGTAGCTCCTTCATTCTTGGGATTAAGGGTATCGTCACCGTTAAAGATGTTCTCAAGGTCCTTTACAATATCTTTCTTTTTCATTTTTTAGTGTCACGGGGTTTACGCCCCTTAAGGACTTTAGATAAAGTATGCATTGCATAATCCCGTTTCCTCCTTAAATTTTATTTTTATGCCAGTTGCAACTTGCAAGTATATTCTACTATAATTCCCCATAAATGTATAAAGACTGATAGTTAGCAAAAACGCTAATATCAGTCTTTGGTGTGTTATTTTGATATATTTGTATTACCTACAAGTCTTTTAATTTCAAGGAATTTAAGCTTTTGAAATTTTATTCTTCATCCCCAAAAAGCTTTAAAATAGAATCGAGTTTTTCGTTTGTTTCAGAGTCTTCCGGTAATTCCCACAGCATTGCAAGTTTTTCCGCCTGCTTTGCAAGCTGCTTTTTCTTCTCGCAATCTTTGGTAGCGAAATATTGTTTTTTTAACCTTTTAAACTGCAATATTGATTCATTCTTATCATTACGTAACTTTCTCATCAGTTTACTGTGGACGATTATTATTTTTTTGAGTTTTCGATCTATTGACTGCAATGCCTTGTCCCGCTCTTTTAAATAAGATTCAATTTCCTTTTTATACGGTTTTTTAATTTTTTCCGAATACCTGTTTATATTTTCGGGAGCATCCAAAACAGCCAAAATGCTTCTTTTGAAAAAATATTCTTCCGGATTTTCTAATTTCAAATATGCAGAGTGCAACAAATCCTCTGATGATATTAAGGTGTCAAACAAATTACTATTACTGTCGGCTAATTTTTTTAAATATACTTGCAGCATATCGCGGGTTTCTTTTTGAACAGGTCTCCAATCGTAATTTCCTAATAAATGAAGTGTATCTGTGCCTTTGTTTTTTCTGCTAAGATTTTTAAGCAAATACGCAAAAAACTTCTGCTCTACAGGCGTTATATTGTCAAAAGCAGTAATTAAATCATCATCTGAGTTTTCACAGTCTATATTTTCGTTTTTAAGCGGATTAAATCTCTTTTCGACAAGTTGTTTCTCCGGAAGGTCAATCTCAAACAACAAATTCAACCTTTTAATTAAACCTTCAAATAATTCTTGCTTTTTCTGATTTTTAAGATATGTATCCCAATTTTCATAATCAAATAAATCAGAGCTACCGTCATTTGCATCCACTTTTTCATTAAGTATATACTGCTCTAAAAACTCGTCCAAAGTCATACATTCATTACTCATAAAAGAACCTCCTCAGCAAGTACTTTTATTATACAACAAATTCTATGAAAGTCCAAGAGTGCGTAAAGCCTGCTACAAGGTTTTGATTAATTTATAAAATGAACTCTTGCTTATGCCTAATCGCTTGATTGCTTCTCTCGCTGTAATTTTATCACTTTTCCAAAGTGCAGTAACTTCGTACCAATTATCGGGTAGGGTAACTCTCGGTCTACCGAGGTATTTTCCTGCAGCTTTAGCCGCATCTATGCCTTCGCGTTGCCGTTGCCTGATAGTCTGCCACTCCTGTTCGGCTATTGTACCTAATACCTCAATCAGAATATTGTTTACCATTTCGAAAACCCATTCCTGACCTTCGGGCAAGTCCATCATTGTAGTTGGTAAATCTATAACCTTTAGTCTGATATTGTTATCTTTGAAATATTGAAGCTCGTTCTTGATGTCCGATTTGTTTCTTGATAGCCTGTCAAGAGATTTTACTACAAGAGTATCACCGCTGCGGAGCATTGCATTTTTTAATGCCTGATATCCGGCACGTTCTAAATCCTTCCCGCTCTCTTTATCACATATTATTTCACGTTCATCTGCTCCGAGTTTCTTGAATGCTTCAATCTGCCTGTCTAAGTTCTGCTCTTTACTCGAAACTCTTGCATAATAAAAAACTTTGTTATCCATTGCATTTCCTCCCAAAAAAGAAAGTGTCCAAAAAGGTCGTTGAGTTTATGGATATTTCCGTAAATTCACCGCAAACCTTAAAGGACACTTTTTCGCCTTATTTTTTAAATATTTTACTAGTACATAAAGGTAAACCTAAAACGACTCACCGTCTTCTCTTTATATATATCTCTGAAACCACGTCAACAACGAGATCAATAGCGGTTATTATAAATCTAAAAAACTTCAAATTAATTTCTCCTTTCTACTTAATATTCCTCTGCTAATAGCATAGTCGAGTGTGTTTCATCATCAATTACGAAAACCTTACCAATATAAAAAGGAATATCTATGTTTAACAGATACTCCTCGTGATAGGCAGGCTCCTCCTGCTCGTGTATTATTTTTTTATTGTCATTATCTACGGTTAAGGTGAAAACTTGCAAATAATCAAGTGGTGGCGGTAAATTATCAATACACTGCCACATAAAAAGCTGAAGTAGCGGGTTTACATTTTCACTAACTCCTTTTGTTACGAATCTTTTGTTTTGAAATTTCATATTAATCCTCCTTATTGGTTTATACAAAGAAATAATATATAAACACAAAGATGTACTTTGCGAGCGGGAGAATATAAACTGTTATAAACTGACGAACACTAATATAAAACAAAAAATAAAAGAAAGGAGCGGGATTTTATGTTTAAAAATGTCCCTGAAATCATGACTTTTAATGAATGTAAAGACTTATTGAAAGTCGGAAAAAACACTTTACTTGACCTTTTGCACACCGGTCAGATAGATGCCTTTAAGTTGGGCAACCGCTGGCGTATTAGTAAATATGCCGTCATTGAGTATTTAAAATACATATAAAAATATCTCGTACGATTTGATTCGTACGAGATATTTTACCCTTAATAGTTTTATTGCTGATAGCTTTCGATGGCAGCTTTAACCATTCCATCAAACATTGATAGCTCCTGTGATTCGCCATCTATATCAAAATAAACTAATTCCCACTCTAATGTAGTTTCAGTCTCATTTGTAATTAAATATTGAATTGTAACTTTAACTTCACTTTCATCATAAGTACATTCACCTGTAAACTCTACAACGTCTTTTCCATCTTCACTTGTAAAGTGTTCCCAAGTAGGATTAGCAAAAAAGTCATTAAATATTTCTTCGTATGTATATTCACTATCTTCTAAATTTGTTGCTTGTATTGTTTCTACATATACATCTGAATTAACAGAGATTATATCATCTTTCTGCATAGATGTTACTGAGAAGATTATTAATACAACAGAAATAATGGCTAAAAGACTTGTAAGAGTTGTTTTTCCGGAAACTGATTTTATGATTTTCTCATTTTCTGCTTCATTTGTTTTATTTCCACTCAAATTCTCAAAAATTATATCAATCTCATTTGCCATTTTCATTTTAGGCACAATTTTCAACCAAGCTAAAAATCTACCTATACGCGTTATTCTAAATCCATATTTAACAAGCTCACATTTCACACAACCATTTTCAAGGTAAAAAAGATGTGTACCTGTGTTTCCCACAACCTCAACTTGTTCTGTTGTATTTATAGTTGCTCCTTTTATGACATTAGAACTTGTTTCAATAATTTTATTTTTCAGTTCTTCTGCTGACGATAATTCAACAGCAATACCATCACGATATTTGTTTTCGATTTTCCCGAGAAAGTTCGTGCCTTTAAAAAGCACTATTTGAGATAATACTGCAACAATAATCAATGCTAAAAATCCAATTAAAATCATATGTAATAGCTCCCTTCAAATATATAATGTTTTTATATATGAAATATTTTTCTTATAATCGCAATAGGAATGAGGACGATACCCAAAAGAAAGCCGACAATCAATCTGGTTAAAAATAAATTACTGAATGTGCCTATTCTTATCTTGTTGGCATAGACTGTTTGTCCGGCTGCCCAATAACTCAGCACAGCATACGCAATAACTAATATAACTTCCACTTTTACATTCCTCCAAAATTAATTTAAACTTCACTTAGAATTTGCCTGATTCGTCTATCGGAATAGCCAAATTTCTGTGACAATTCACGAACGTTTTTGCCGTTGTAGTTTTGTTTGATGTAGTTATATATGTATTCCTTTTTATATAACTTCTGAGGAAACAAAATCTGCTGACCTTTAAACAATTTATGTATGGCAACAGCGGTTTCTGCACCTGCTGCAACGGCAATTTCCTCATAAATATCTGCAAAATCTTTTGCTTCCATTTTCATTTCACCTCCAACTCATATTATACAACTTTAGACTTTTTTCAACGAAATTACCATTTGCAATCTTCACTGAAATTTACATTGTAAATTTCGGCATAAAAGATGAGTATCTGCATATGCAGATACTCATTGATAAAGATATAATATATAATTAAAAACACATAAATGTCGTATTCTAGCTTGATAAAAAAATCATTCACTCATTGTGTTATTTTTAGAGAAAAGTGAATACTAAGTCATTCTGTAAAGCGATAACCCACAGTTTAGTTACTCTACTAAAGGTTATTGCTTATTTAGTATGTTCGTACCATTCTGTAGTCCTCTTATAAAAATCAAGGATATCTCCCATACCTTCTCTATTAATCTCATCAGACCAATTCTCGTGATTTTCAGAGAATTCAACAAATTTTATTGCATTTTCATAATATTTAGAGAACTTGGGATCAGTGTTCATTTTATTTATGCATTCGAGCAAGGAGTACTCCTTGAAATTAGGAGAACGTCTCCAGTATCTTGGCCAGTCAAGTACCATAGGACTGAGAAATTCTGTCTTGTTCGAATTAGGTTTCATATGTCCTGAATATGGGATAAAGTAGTCGTGGTATACAGGGTGGTAATTATTAAAGCTTCTACCAAAAGCTATGCCCATCGCATCTTGAGCAGCTTCACCTCTTGCGGCTTCAACTATTGGATTTCCGAAATACATAGATCTGTCCTGATTCATAAGAGCCATTCCGGTAGACAAGCACCCACGTAAAGGAATTCCCGTAAGAATTGCTTGACAGAAGAAATCCATGCATGTCTGCAAATATGATAGGTAAATTGCGTGCGACCGAAAGAAAATAGGACAGTATGATGTACCTGCTTGGGCAATTAGTAATGGATTAGGTTCGTATTTTGTGTCTCGGAGCCACATTCCTTGTTTGCTCAGTTGGTAATTAACATAGATTATAAATGTATCACTGAAATGACAAACCCGAACAAAACCATTTGCATTTGCTATTAGAGAATTATTCTTCCAGTCTGGTGAAGTTGGGACAGGCACAACACTTCCTGCAAGACTTGAGTCTCCTTCAGGTGTTGATTTTTGTTTGTTAATTAAGTCTAATAACTTATTATAAAGCTCTAAAATGGCCGCTGTGCCACTGTTTTCAACAAAATTAGAGAAACCAAGAATATCAAAAAGTGCAATTGAATATAGTTGTTCATCTTTCTCTATTTCTTTTAATGCTTGTTCCACTTCTGTAGCAGATTTAAGCGAAATCCGTTCATCGTGTCTTTCTTGTTCTTTATCTTGCATAGAAATCTTCCTCGATTTTTGTCAATTGATTAGTGCCAAAACCTTTTTATAATTATACCATGATTAATCATAACTATCAATGTGAAACAAATTGGCTAACGTTCCTTAGAGAAGCAATAAAAATACGGGCATAACTTTCTGGTGTCCTATTTTTTCATTGATAACGAATACATATTATGATATACTTAATATAGAAAATCCCCGAAAGAGAGGTTTTGAAATGGATTTTGAAAGAATTCTCGCAAAGAAAATCAAATATGAGAGCAACAAATCCAAAATAGATTCTGTTACTCTTTCATCATATGAAAAGGATTTCGAACTACGCTTCACGCATAATTCTACGGCAATCGAAGGAAACACCCTTACTCTTATGGAAACAAAGGTTGTTCTTGAAGACGGTGTCTCCATCGGAGGTAAAGAGCTACGCGAGATTTACGAGGTTATAAATCATAAAAAAGCATACGGATATGTAAAAAAATGTATTGCAGAAAATAAAGCTCTTGACGAAAACATCGTAAAGGATTTACACGCAATACTAACCGAGAATATTATCGTTGGTGGCATATACAGAAATCAAGAAGTCCGTATAAGCGGTGCGGGCTTTACTCCGCCGAGCGGGAACGAAATGTATATGCAGGTTAAAGCTTTTTATGAGGATTTAAAAAACAAAACCGAACTTAATCCCATAGAGCTTGCTGCATGGACACATGCGGAGTTTGTTCGCATTCATCCATTCATAGATGGTAACGGTCGCACAAGCAGACTTCTTATGAATTATCAGTTGATGATACAAGGCTTTTTACCGGTATCTGTTGATAAAGAGAAAAGACTTGATTACTACAACGCTTTAGAGGAATACGCGGTTAATAAGAATTTAGAACCGTTTGCAAATTTCATTGCAGAATTAGAAGAAAAGCAGTTGGATGAGTATTTGAAACTTATATAAACCAAGTGTTTATGCGCGTTTGCGCTGTATTGTGGATATGGCACGGTGCGCTCTGCCCCTGCCATAGTAAGACCATCCATCGCATAGTGCGTTGGGTGGTTTTTTGTTGTTTCAAGGAAAGAAACCCGAGGCGCGCGGAGCGTGCCGGGTGAGGTCGCGAGCGCCGCCGGTGGCGGATGAAGCGAGCGTAACGAAGTGCTGCGGTCGGCAAGCGAGATGCGACAGCATCGAGTCGCCGGGCACCGCAAACGGGGTTGCGAAGCAACTTCAAGTCCTTCTGCCCCTGCCATCCATATCCACAATTTTGGGTATGTAAAACCACAGTGAATTTTCACTGTGGTTTTCTTTATACATAACTTACTTGAAGTATGCAAAATCCTGTTGGCATATCAGACAAGATCGCCCGAGCTGGGGCTTCAATGTTGCGTAGTGATGTCTCACAGACCTCATTTGCAAATTTTACCTTTTCTGTATTTCAGGGGTGATATGCCAAACTTTTTGTTGAAGAGATGTATAAAATAGCTCACATCGTTAAAACCAACATCAAAAGCAATCTGTGTGACGGAGAAATCGGTAGAAAGCAACAGTTTCTTTGAGTCCTCAAGTTTCAAATTATTGCAATATTCGCTTATTGACATACCGCTCCTGTTTTTAAACATGTGGCTTATGTGTGATTTGCTTCTGCCGAAATATTTGCATAGGTCTGAAACGGTTATGTTTGAGTGGTACTCGTTTAAAAATTGTAGTATAAGGTTGTATTCATCCTTAGCTTTGTTTGCGTAGTCTGTAAATAACAGACCTATTATGATGCTTAACGGCGGGATGACTGCTTCGCATAGCTTCAGGGGAATGCCGTTATCAGTTAGAAATTCATTCCAAAGATTGGGGTCGATGCACTGTCCTGAAGTTTCGGGTTGCCTGTATCCGCTTACTGCGATAAATCCGATTACGCTAGAGCTTTTGCATATTGGGTATATGTATTCATAAACTCCGGCATAGCAGGTGCGGCAAAACCCTTCGCCCCCTTTACATATTTTGCGCACATCTTTCTGGGATTGCATGCATTTTTGATGATTGCATTTTTTGACAGCCATACAATACGGGTTTTCGTGTGAATTGTACGGCAAAAGTTCAACCAATGCAGAGTGTGGCAGAACTTGCAAATTAGCTTTGTCGAAATGAACAGAGACGCTTAAGTTACATTCTTTTTTCAGAAACTCAAGATATGAAGTTATGTTATGAAGCAGTTTGTCCATATAAACGCCCCTCCGCTTGCATTTTATTTATATTTTATTGCATGTATTTAAAAGAATTTACTCTAAAAATATAATACAATTACAATTGAAAAATGTCAATAAGGAGGAAGTGGAATTGCTTAATAAAAAATATTTAGAGTGTGACCTGTGCGTAGTTGGTGGAGGTATGTCGGGTCTTTCGGCAGCTATCTCCGCCGCGCGTGAGGGTGCGAAAGTTGTGCTTATGCATGAGCGTCCGGTGCTTGGCGGAAACGCATCGTCTGAGATACGCATGTGGATTAGCCATTCAAAGGGGAGAGATAACCGAGAAACGGGTATATTAGAAGAGATTTATCTTGAGAGCATGTATCGCAACCCTACAAAAAGCTATGCAATATGGGATACTGTGCTTTATGATTTTGTGCGCAGAGAAAAAAACATCACCTTGTTGCTTAACTGTACATGTATGGATGCCAAAACCGAAAAGGGAGATTTTAAATACAGCAGAGACACGCGGATTAAGACGATTACCGGTTATCAGATGACAACACAGTGTTTTTATGAGGTTTCGGCAAAGTATTTCTGCGACAGCTCCGGCGACAGTATTCTTGCACCCTTGACCGGTGCGGAGTTCCGAATTGGTCGTGAAGCAGGTTCGGAATTTGGTGAGGCCACAACGCTTACGGAGCCGGATAAAATGACGATGGGTATGTCTTGCCTTATACAGGGCAAAGAAACCCACCGCGATATAAAATACATAGCTCCCGAATGGAGTGCTAAACTTACTGAAAAGGATTTTGAGAATAGAGCTCCTGATAAGGTTTGGGAAAACAGTTCTCCTGATATATATGATGAGGCAGAAAACTTCTGGTATCTTGAGCTTGGCGGAAACCGCGACACCATTGCGGATACGGAGACTATTCGCGACGAGTTGCTCGGCCTTGCGACAGGTACATGGGATTATATAAAGAACTCGGGCAACTTCGACAGCTCAAAGTGGGATTTGGACTTTCTTGGCTTCTTGCCGGGCAAGCGCGAATCACGGAGAATGTGCGGAGAGTATATGATTACTCAAAAGGATATATCTGACAGGAAGGTGTTTGCGGATGAAATAGCGTTTGGCGGGTGGCCGATTGACGACCACTTCCCGGGCGGTTTCTATCACCAGGGTGTACCAAATACCGACGTTCAGACCCCGGCACCGTATTCGATACCGTATAGGGCACTGTATTCAAAGAACGTAGATAACCTGTTCTTTGCGGGCAGAAACATCAGTATGACTCATATGGCGATGAGCAGTATACGAATCATGGCAACCTGTACTCTGCTTGGTGAAGCGGTCGGCAAAGCGGCGGCAATCGCAGCTAAAGAGGGTATATGTCCGCATGATGTATACCTTGATAAGCTGGCCACACTTCAAGAACTTTTGATGAACGAAGACAGCTTCTTGCCCTCGAAAACACGAAGAATATCGACGATATGTAAGAACGCAAAGCTCAGTATTGAAAATGAAGTAATAAGAAACGGGCAGGACAGAGCACACGCTATATACAATACAACAGAGAAAAACTGCTCTTATTTCGCTTCTCAGGGTGAGGAGATATGCTACAGCTTTCCTGCACAGAACATTTCGTCTGCACACATAGTCTTCTGCAGTGACTTAAACCGAGAAACACTTTCCGGCGGGAGAGTCGAGAGAAACCATGTAACCCGCGCAAACACAAATCTTAACAGCCCGCAGACATATATGCCGAAAACTTTATGTAAAGACTTTAAGCTTGTCGGAGAGCTTGGCGGAGTCAGACATGAGCTGCTTAGCATAACGAACAACCGAAAGCGAGCATATCACATTAATATAAATCAGACTTTTGATAAGCTTATCCTCATACCTGCAAACACATGGGGAGATTATGAAAAAATTCCTGTTATTTCATTTGATTTTGAATAATAAAAAGAGGTATCGTACTTTTTGTACGATACCTCTTTTTTTGTGCCTTTTAAATAGCTGCCATAACGGACTTGAAGTATGCAAAATCCTGCTTGGCATACCACTCACGGTCACCGGAGCGGGGAGACTCAATGCCTATCGGGCCTGTAAAGCCTATTTCCTTTAACTTCTTAAGGTATACGCGGTGGTTTATTTCACCTTCACCGAGACCTGCGGCAATACGCATATTGGTGTTGGGGATGGGGTTTGAGTTCTTAAGGTGTGTATAGAAGAGCTTGTCGCCATACAAGTCGATTGTTTCTTCAAGTGACGGATGCTTGGGGAAGTACATGGTGTTGCCGAAGTCCATATTAACGCCGACAGCAGGGCTTCCGATAAGGTCTACAAGCTTCTTGGTTGTAGAGGGCAGGTCGTGAATATAGAACATATGAGTTTCAAAGGCAAACTTTACTCCGATTTTTTCAAGCTCACGGCCGATCTTCTGATATGCATCAACCGTCAAGTCCCAATCCTGCTCGGTGGCGACTGCGCTGCCGTGGAATTCGTAGCCCTTAGCCGGTGCTGTAGGGATTTTTGACTGGAGTTTAGAGGCAATCGCGTTGCATAGCGTTGTTCCGCAAAGCTCGTTTACAAATTTGACCTTTTCTATAACTGTATTAATCTCGTTCTGACGAGCTTCTTTGTCAGAGCTTGTACAAAGACCGAGGTGGAAATTAAAGATAATATCAGAAAGCCCGTATTTCTTCTTGCAATCGGCAATCTGTGTTGCGTATTCTTCAAACGGCATGTTCGCAAGATTTGCCGGAGGATTGCCACGGAACTCTATTCCGTCAAATCCGGTTTCAGATGCCATTTTGCATATGCCGTCTATAGTGTTGCTTCCGTAATTGTTGAATGTCATTTCACCGTAGTTAATGTGCATAATTGTCTTATTCATAAAAGCTCTCCTTATCATTTAAATTACTTCGCAAAAACTACATTTCCGTTTACCATGGTAAGAGAAACGTCAATATTGTCGTCAAAGAGGATGATGTCGGCATATGCGCCCTCTCGTATAACACCGCGGTCAGTAAGCCCTGCCATGCGTGCGGGGTTGGCTGTTGCCATTCTTACTGAATCGAGCAGGGGTACATCTGCCATTTGAATCATGTTACGAACCAATCGGTTTGAGAATGCTACACTTCCTGCAAATGCGCTTCTGTCAGGCAACTTTGCAACGCCGTCCTCAATGATGAACTTTCTGTTGCTTCCGGGAATGTCGGAGTCAATCTCCGCACCGTCAGGCATACCTGCGCCGAGTATAGCATCTGTAACGAGCGAAATTCGGTCTATTCCCTTGTGTTTTACAACAAATTTGAGAAGTGAGGCGGGCAGGTGCTTTCCGTCTGCTATTATCTCAACATCCATGCCGTCAAGCATATATGCAGCCTCTATAATACCTGCATAGCGGTAGGCGTTTTTGCGGTGAACCGTGCTTGTGCAAGAATACAGATGTGTTACGCAGTCAAACCCCATGTCATATGCACGCATTACCTCATCGTACTCTGCATCAGAGTGCCCGATAGAAAGTTTAACTCCATAGTCTCTTGCTGCCTTTGCAAAAGCTTCTACGCCGGGGAGCTCCGGTGCTGCGCTCCAGCGTATGATGTACTTACTATATTTTTCGAGGAACATCATATACTCATCAGGCTCAAAGTTGCGGACTGTCTTCGGGTCCTGCCCGCCGCACTGAGCGGGGGAGAAGTACGGACCTTCAAGATGAACACCCGGCATATATGAGCCCCGTGTGTTTTTCGGCTGAGCCTTTATGAGGTTTTCTATCATTGTTATGTAGTCCTGAGTTGTAGCGGTTGATATTGTAGGCAGAAGTGTGGTGGTGCCGTGCTTTGCGTGAATTTCTGCGGCGGTAAAAAAACCGTCAACCTCACCGCCCGAGAAATACACACCGCCGCCACCGTGGACATGGATGTCAATAAAACCGGGGGAGATATATTTTCCGCCTGCGTCATATTCGATATCAAAGGGGAGAACATCGCTTGTAACTGCAATAATTCTGTCGCCCTTTGTGTAGACAGACACTCCTTCTGCAATGGTGTTTCCGAGTATTACTTTGCCGTTTGAAAACTTATGTATCATAAAATCACTTACTTTCTTAAGTTTTTAAAAGCATGGAAGCCGTTTGACTTTACACTCTCGCCGTCAAGGTTTGCAAGCTCAAGTTTCAGAAGATTTGTTTCCATGTAATTAAACGGAGAGAGCGAGCCAAAGCATATCTGTTCTTCGGGAACAGCTGATTTGGCTTTTTCGCAGAGAGTTGAGTCAAGCAGCGGTGTTACCGTGGTATCAAAGAAGATGTTTTTACGCGACTTCGCAAGCTCTGAGAGCTTTCCTCCGGCGGCAAGTAGCGAGAAGCCGGTCGCAAGCAACGGGACATTCTCGTATTTTGAAATCAGGGCAACATAGTCATCAGCCGAAATGTTCTTCGGCGTGTCATGCTGACTTCTCCCGCGGAAGTTCTCAAAGCCTGCGCATATCCTTACGGGAACACCAAGCTCATCTGCGAGCTCCATAACCTTACCCGCACGATGAACAGGGAAATACTCATCATAGAGCATCTCGGGTGCAAGCGAATATCCGTGATAGAGCGGAGCAAGCTCAAAGCCGCAGAAGCCGCGTGCTATCATTTCTCGTGCATCACGCTCCCATTCGGGGTAGGTGGGGTTTACTATTGCAAGAGGAAGAAACTTTGTTTCTCCGCTATATGCCTCAAGCTCATCCAAAAGCTCAAGGTTTGCAACATTTGCATCCTTGTAAAACAGGCCGTTTAAGTTAGCAACAACCATATGCGTTATATCATATTCGCGCGCAAGCTCATCAAGCCCGCCCGGTGTGTTGTATTCAAGGTTCCTAAACGGCCAGTGGCCTACATATGTATTGATATCAATAAACATAGCTTACTTCCCCGTCCTTTCAAGAAATCTCGAAAACGCGCGCCCCGAAAGAATCGTCTTTTTATCCCCGTCTGAAATGCGGGCGCCGAGAAGCTTTCCCGCACACGCCGACGGAGAATTATCCGTGCCGAAAAGAATTCTGTCGGCACCGA
>JAZNAQ010000022.1:0-72867 GCA_045586595.1 Eubacteriales bacterium
TAAAAAACCGCAAGGCTAATTGCCTTGCGGTTTTTGTTTTTAATATCTCTTTTTCTTTGCGCGGGCGGCTTCGCTCTTCTTGCGGCGCTTTACGCTCGGGCTTTCATAATGCTCTCGCTTACGCAGCTCGGAGAGAACGCCTGACTTTGCGCAGGAACGCGTGAATCTTTTGAGAGCGCTCTCCAAAGACTCATTTTCCTTTAAACGGATTTCTGACATTGTTATCCCTCCCTCCGCGTTCAAAACCAAAAAATAAATATTAACATTACTATTATAATAAAAAACTTTCGGTATGTCAACAAGAATAATGTTTAAATATTGGTAAATTTTACTTTTTATTTAATTATCAGGTTGACAAGCCTGTTTTTTACTACAATGCTCTTAACAAGTTTACCCGTATCAAGTGCCTCTTTTACCTTAGGTTCATCGCATGCAAGCTTGATAACTTCATCGTCCGGAAGGTCTGCCGGGATAGTAATTCTGCTCTTTATCTTGCCACACACCTGAACTGCTATTTCAACTTCGGATGCCTTTGTCTTTTCATCATCAAACTGAGGCCATGCGCTCTCGGCAAGCATTTTATCCTCACCGTAGCTCTCCCAGATTTCTTCGGTCATATGCGGAGCAAACGGATTGAGCAGAGCAAGAAGTATTTTCATTTCACCGCGGGTTGTGCCGTTTGTGCTGAAGTCGTTGATAAGAGCCATCATCGCCGCGATTGCGGTGTTGAACTTCATGTTCTCTATATCTTCGCCGACTTTCTTTATTGTCTTATGAATAGCAGCCTCGTTCTTTGCTGTTATCTCATCAGAATTTGCGGCATTCTCTGCAAGGTTCCACACACGGTCAAGGAATCGCTTACATCCGCGTACCGCCTGACTGTCCCAGGAAGCAACCTTTTCAAAGTCGCCGATATACATGATATACAGGCGCATTGTATCAGCACCGTACTGATTGATTATATCGTTGGGGTTAATGACGTTCCCGCGGGATTTTGACATCTTCTCGCCATTTTCTCCGAGAATCATACCGTGGCTTGTGCGCTTTGCATACGGCTCTTTCGTCGGAACAACGCCGATGTCATAAAGGAACTTATGCCAGAATCTCGAATAGAGAAGGTGAAGCGTTGTATGCTCCATACCGCCATTATACCAATCTACAGGTGCCCAGTATTCAAGCGCTTCTTTTGAAGCAAGAGCGGTATCGCAATGCGGATCCATATAGCGCAGGAAGTACCAGCTTGAACCTGCCCACTGGGGCATTGTGTCCGTTTCACGTTTTGCCGGCGCACCACACTTCGGGCAAGTTGTGTTCACCCATTCGGTAATATTGGCTATAGGCGACTCACCGTTGTCTGTCGGCTCATATGACTCTACATCCGGGAGGCAAAGAGGAAGCTCACTCTCGGGAATCGGAACCCATCCACAATGCGGGCATGAAACGAGCGGAATCGGCTCGCCCCAGTATCTCTGGCGTGAGAATACCCAGTCACGGAGCTTGTAGTTTGTCTTTGGTGTTCCGAGCCCCTCTTTTTCGAGGAACTCGATTATTTTTTTCTTAGCCTCAGAAACTTCAAGCCCATCAAGGAAGCCCGAGTTTACCATCTTGCCTGTTTCTACATCGGTAAACGCCTCGTTCTGGACATCGCCACCAGCTACAACTTCAATAATCGGAAGGTTAAACTTCTTTGCAAAGTCCCAGTCACGTGTGTCGTGTGCCGGAACTGCCATAATTGCACCTGTTCCGTATGACATAAGAACATAGTCTGAAATAAATATAGGTATTTCTTTTCCGTTCACGGGGTTTATTGCAGAAACACCGTCTATTTTTGCGCCTGTTTTCTCTTTAGCAAGCTCTGTACGCTCAAAGTCGGACTTTTTGGATGAAGTTTCAACATATGCCTTTACTTCATCATAGTTTCTGATAAGGTCTTTCCACTTCTCTACATACGGGTGCTCCGGCGAGATAACCATATATGTAGCACCAAAGAGCGTATCCGGGCGAGTTGTATACACGCGAAGAGTATCGTCTGCAGTTGTCTTGAACTCAACCTCTGCCCCTGTAGACTTACCTATCCAGTTCTTTTGCTGAATTTTTACGCGCTCAATAAAATCAACGTCGTCAAGGTCTTCAATAAGGCGCTCTGCATACTCGGTAATCTTGAGCATCCACTGGCTCTTCTCTTTACGAACAACTTCGCTGCTGCAACGCTCGCAAACACCGTTTACTACCTCTTCGTTTGCAAGAACACACTTACATGATGTACACCAGTTGACCGGCATCTGCATCTTATATGCAAGGCCCTTTTCAAACAGCTTTAAGAATATCCACTGTGTCCACTTAAAATAGCTCGGGTCGGTTGTGTTTATCTCGCGGTCCCAGTCGATGGAGTATCCGAGAGACTGAAGCTGAGATTTAAAAAACGCTATGTTCTTCTCAGTAACCTCGGCAGGATGAATTTTATTTTTAATAGCAAAGTTTTCAGTCGGAAGGCCGAATGCGTCCCACCCCATCGGGAATAGGACATTGTAGCCGTCCATACGGCGCTTTCTTGATACAACGTCAAGCGCAGTATACGGACGTGCGTGGCCTACATGCAAGCCATTGCCGGACGGATAAGGAAACTCGACAAGTGCATAAAACTTTTCCTTGTCGCCGCCGTTCTCGGCATGGAAAACCTTTTTCTCCTCCCAACGTTTTTGCCATTTCTTTTCGATTAAACCAAAATCATACTTCATTTTATATAACCCCTTTTATTCACTCAGCATGTCATCAACCGGTACGGGTATAGCATCCGCCCAGACGCGGTCAAGCTGATAAAAACTTCTGCCATCTTGTGTGAAAATATGGATAATAATGCTTCCATAGTCCATAAGCACCCATGTTCCGCCATGGCCTTCGATGTGGTGCGGAGCAATCCCCGCCTCATCAAACTTCTGCTCAACAGCCTCTTTAAGTGTGTTGACATGAGTGTTTGAATTACCGGTGCAAATTATAAAATACTCTGCAAGGGTTGTTATTTCTTCAATCCTAAGTACGTTTATGTCTGCGGCAATTTTATCGTCGAGAGCACGCACTGCAAGCTTAACCTGTTCGTTTATATTCATCGCATTCACCTCTTTTGTTTTTGAAACAGATTGAGTTCCTCAATCTGGGTTGTATACGGATTATAATACTCGTTTATAAGAGCAAGGACTTCCTCCTCATTCGGGAAATAGTATGACAAGCTGTCGTAATAATCTGCATATCCCGGAAGCGTATGCATATTTACATCTGTCTCAAGATTCATTGTAAGCATCTGCTTGCCGAGCCAGATTTCATTCCCGAGAGAAAGATCCGTCTCAATATTGTCGAGAATAATCTCGGCAAGTTCGGGTATTCTCGAAAAAGTCGTAGGGGTAAGCATCTTTTTTATAAGTGCCTCAACAAAAGTATGCTGTACCTTTATTCTGCCAAGGTCGCCATCCACATAGGTTGCACGGTAGCGCATAAACCCCATCGAATCATATCCGTCAAGTGTTTGCAAACCTTTTTTAATATTAATTGTAAGGTCCTGAGCAGGGTCTTTATAATACATATCTATCGGAACATCAACCTCTACCCCGCCGATTGCGTCGATAAAATCAACAAAACCTTCGACCGAAACAAGAACATGTTTATCCGGACGTATGCCCGTTATACTCTCGACCTCGTCATAAAGGGCGTATATGTCCCCACCCGACGAAGCATATGCTGCATTTATCTTTTTTGTGGTGCGAGATACGTTTACTATTGTATCGCGCGGGATACTGAGTATGTTCATATTTTTATTTGCCGTATCGAACATAGCAAGCATAATGGTGTCTGTGCTCCGGCTTGCCGCATCTTTACCTACAACAAGCACCGTAAACACGCCTTCTCGGTGGCGCAGGTCAATAGTCGGTACTTTTTCATCGCGAATAACGCTGCCCCTGTATTGAGAGCTTGCACTCGACACTGCCGGAGGCTTTACGCGGTTTATCGCCACCGCCGCGGCAACCATAACAACTGCCGCTATCACAAGAATAATTGATATTATATATTTAGCCTTGTTGCTGATAGCATATCTTTTCTTCATCTTCAGTATTTTTATCCTTTCAGCCGCGCTCCGATATTTCAAAGTTACGCGCCTCTATCATGTTGGCGTCAATCTCGCTTCCTCGCGATATAAGAACGCTAAGCGTTGTATCAAATCCGCGAATAAGCGCAGCAGACAAATCGCTAAATGCAAGAGATCGAATTTCTGAAACGCCGTCAAAGGTACGTCCCTCTTCGGTTAAGTCTGCAAGCCAGATAACCTTTTCTAAAAGTGTCATACCTCGATGCGCTGTAGTATGCCAGCGTATGGCCCCGCACACAGCCTCAGGCTCATCAAAGCGAGCCCAGGCTATAATTGCGCCCGAGAAAGCATGAATTATTTTTTCAGAACGCTGAGTTCCGGTCAATATAATACCATGCTCATCCACTAATTGCAACTGCTGCTCATATGGCATTTCCTTTGCTATGTCGTGCAGGTATGCCGCACGGCGGGCAAGGTCTACATCCGCACCCCAGCGTACAGCAAGCTTTTCGGCCATTTTGACACAGCCCTCGGTATGGAGAAACCGTTTTTCGCTCATAGATGATTTTACATGAGTTATTATGTCTTTTTCTGTCAAAATCTATCGCTCCCCGAAATTCCGTAAAGCTTATTTTTGGCTATATAAGCACGCACCTCTTCAGGTAAAAACTCTAAAAAACCGTTGCTGTTTATATCGGGGCGAAGCTCCGACGATGATATTGTAACCGCCTCGGTTTCTATTATCCTCGACACTGCACCGTACTTTTCTTTTAATAGTCTGCCGTGTTTTCTAAGAGTTTCTAAATCGTTTTTATCTCTTGGAACCGCAGCAATATTTACAAGTTCAAAAATAGTCTGCGGCTCACGCCAGCTTTCTATGCTGAGGAACATATCTGTACCCATAACAAGCCACAGATCGTCTTTGGGCAACTTACTTTTAATCTCTCTTAGTGTATCTACCGTAAAGCTCTTGCCCTCACGTAAGATTTCAATATCGCTTACCTCAGCATCAACAAGCCTTGCGGCAATCCGCGTCATCTCAAGCCGGTCCTGAGATGACGGTGAGCCTGCCGCCATTTGCTTATGCGGCGGAACTCCCGTAGGTATAAATATAAGTCTGTCAAGCTCAAGCTCAACTTTTGCAGCGCGTGCTGCATTTATATGCCCCATATGCGGCGGATTGAATGTGCCGCCCATAAGCCCTGTACGCATTTACAAAACTTCCTCAAGCTTTTTTGCCATTATTTCAAGTGATTTTGCGCGGTGGGATATTTCGTTCTTTCTCTCCTGTGACATCTCCGCCATGGTCATACCCTCACTCGGCACAAAGAACACAGGGTCATACCCAAAGCCTCCCTCGCCATGCGGAGAACGCAAAATCTCGCCCTCAATCTCTCCACGCGCCGAAAACTCGCGCCCATCAGGGAATACACATGTTATAACCGAAACAAATCTAGCACTTCTCTCGCCGTGGGAAACATTACTCAAATTATTAAGGAGATACTCATATCTCTCTGTATCATCTTTACATTTATCTCCGCCGTAACGGGCAGAGTAAACACCCGGTTCGCCATCAAGTGCATCAACCTCAAGGCCTGAATCGTCGGCGATAGCAGGGAGGTTTGACACCTGCATTGCCGCAACGGCCTTTATTCGGGAGTTCTCCTCAAAGGTTGTTCCCGTCTCTTCTGCATCTGACTCGATGCCCGCCTCTGCAAGAGAGAGCGCCTCTATGCCGAACTTATCAAGTATTGCGCCTATCTCACGGAGCTTTTTTTTATTATTTGTGGCTATGATAAATTTCATTTAAATCACCCTATTCAAACAGCGCATCAACAAACGACACAGCGTCAAATTCGGTAAGGTCGTCTATCTGTTCACCTACGCCGATATATTTTATGGGTAAGTTCATCTCATCTGCTATTGAGATTACGATACCGCCCTTTGCGGTACCGTCAAGTTTTGTAAGTATTATACCGGAAAGATTTGTTACCTCATTGAATTTCTTTGCCTGAATAAGTGCGTTCTGCCCTGTTGTTGCGTCAAGCACAAGGTATGAATCAATAACCGCGTCGGGAAGCTCACGTTCAAGCACTCTGCGGATTTTTGCAAGCTCGTTCATAAGGTTCTGGTTGTTGTGGAGTCTTCCTGCAGTATCACAAATAAGAACATCAGCCTTCCTTGCTCTTGCGGCATTTGAAGCATCAAACACAACCGCGGCCGGGTCAGCCCCCTCACCGTGGCGCACAATCTCCGCACCCGAGCGTTTTGCCCATATATCAAGCTGCTCGCCCGCAGCGGCTCTGAATGTGTCGCCTGCGGCAAGAATTACACGCTTGCCCTCTGATGTAAACTTTGAAGCAAGCTTTCCGATTGAAGTTGTTTTGCCAACACCATTAACGCCAACTATGAGAATGGCACGCTGATTTGGCTCATTTACACTTTTATCGTTGCGGTTTAAAATATCAAGGATGATGTGCTTTAGCTCTGCAATTATTTCCTCGTCGGTCTTGAGCTTCTTTTCCTTAACATTCTCGCGCAAACGCTCGGTTATGTTCATCGCGGTAGAAACACCGAGGTCTGCCATTATGAGAGTTTCTTCAAGCTCGTCGAGCATTTCATCACGATTTGAAGAAAATGAACGGATAACATTGCTTATTTGCCCGCCCACTGCATCGCGCGTTTTTGCAAGACCTTTTTTGAATTTATCAAATAATCCCATTTTTAAACCTCAATTAAACTATATTATTATGTCAGCTTAACTCCCACAGAGCGCTCTACTTCTGAAATGCTTATTGCAAGCATCTTAGATACACCCTTCTCCTGCATTGTTACACCGTAAAGAGCATCTGCCTCTTCCATTGTTCCTCGACGGTGAGTTATTACGATGAACTGTGTTGTCTCTGCCAGACGGCGTAAATACTCCGCATACCTTGCGACGTTTACATCGTCAAGCGCAGCCTCGATTTCGTCCAGTACACAGAACGGAGTCGGGCGAATCTTCATTATTGCAAAGTACAGCGCAATAGCAACAAGCGCGCGCTCGCCACCAGAAAGAAGCGTTATTGTCTTAAGCGTCTTCCCCGGGGGCTGGACGCGTATTTCTATTCCGCAATTTAAGATGTCGCCCTCGTCCTCTAAGACGAGTTCTGCCTTACCGCCACCAAATATCTCGGCAAATGTCTCGCCGAAGTTGCGGTTGATTACCTTGAACTGCTCTGCAAATATAGTCTGCATTTCTTCGGTAATCTCAAAAATCATCTTTTCAAGCTCTGCCTTTGCCTTTTCAAGGTCACCACACTGCTTTGTCATAAACTCATAACGCTCGGATACGCGCTCATATTCTTCTATCGCATTTACGTTGACATCTCCGAGTTTTCTGACTGCGCTCTTAAGCGCTGATATACGCTTTGTGGCCTCAGACATAGACTCTATCGGAACAATGTATTTTTCTGCAGTACCCATCGTAAGTTCATACGACTCCCACAGTTTTTCTGTTATCTGCTCCTCCTCGCGAGCGGCAGACTCCTTCTTCATTTCAAGGCGTGAGCGCTCACGCTCAAGCTTTAATATATCATCGTTCTTTTCTTTACTTTCTTTATCCTTGCAGCTGCGCTCCGCTTCAAGATTAATGCGCGCCTCTGCAATATCACAAAGCCTCTGCTCTATGAGTTTTTTCTTCTCGCGGCGTGCTTCTGCCGCCGCCTTCTTCGCCAAAATTTCAGTTGCGAGTTCGTCATTCTGCTTTTCAATATCGCGGATGGTCTGCTCCTTTGAGGCGCGGTCTCCCGCCATTGCAGATGAAAGCATTTCTATTTCTTCAAGCGCACGTCGTGCCTCAGAAGACTCAGCAAGGTTTGCCGCAAGGCTTGCCTGAGCGGTCGCCATCTCCTCAGCGAGTTCGGTCTTTTGCGCGGCAAGGGACGAATTACCTTCAATAAGAGCCTCTTCCTCCTCGCGAAGCGCACTAAGCTCTTTTTCTTTATCTGCGATACACTCGATCGTTGTTTCTTTAACGCGCAGCGACTGGCTTTTCTTCGCCGCAAGAGCTGTAAGCTCATCGTTCAATGAGTCTATAAGCTCGTTTAAGTGGCGGTGTAGCGTCTTGTAATGCTCAATTTCCGTCTCGGCTTTAAGCAGAACGTCCTCGGCATTGCGCTTATCGTTTCTGCAGACCTCCATCTCATACATAAGCGCATTATAGTCGCGCTCAGCTTCTGCCTTTTCGGTGTTGGTCTTCTCAATCTTTTCACGAAGTGCGACAATGTCGCCCTCGAGCTTCTTTATCTCATTTGTACGGGTAAGTATTCCGGAGGTCTTGTTCGTACTACCGCCGGTATACGTACCGCCCGAGTTTATTATCTGCCCGTCAAGCGTGACTATACGGAAGCTGTAGCCGTATTTTTTCGCAACGGCAGACGCGCTGTTGATGTTATCGCAAACGACTATTTTGCCAAGCAAATAGCGGATTGCAGGCGCAAACTTCTCGTCATAGCCTACAAGGTTTGATGCAAGCCCGACAAATCCTGCCTGGTTTGAAAGACCCTGTTTATCAAGTTCGCTTCCCTTAACTGTATCAAGCGGCATGAACGTAGCCCTGCCGCCGTCGGTACGTTTTAAGAATGCGATTGCTTCTTTTGAGTCGCGCTCATCTGAAACTATTATATTCTGAAGTGCCCCGCCGAGAATCGTCTCAATGGCAACTGTGTACTTATCCTCAACTCGTATAAGCTGAGAAACCGTACCGTAAATGCCGCCGAGATTGCCTTTATCCTTCGCTTTCATTATATTTTTAACTGCATACGAATACCCCTGCAAGTCGCGCTCCATCTCACGGAGCATACGAAGCTTATTCTCCATCGACTCAAGGGAAAGCTCAAGCTTTGAGCTCTGCTCGCGGAGCTTTTCAAAGCGCTCACCACGGGATTTATACTTCATCTCAAAGCCGTTTAGCATATTATCCGCGCTTGAACACTTTTCCTCGGCTTCTTCGAGGTTTTCTTTAACAAGTGCAAACTTCTGCTTTGACTCAGAAAGCTCGGCTTCACGAGTGGCAAGCTCTGCCTCTATATCTGTTTTACGGGTATCAAAACCTGCAATCTCCGCATCAGAGGCGGACATTGCTATTTTAAGTTTTGCAATATCGTCTTCGCAAATCCTGAAGCGCAGGCGTAAATCGTCAAGCTTTGCCGCCGCGTCATCACTCTTGCCTGAGGCAAGAAGTGCGGCTTCGCGCAGGCTCTCTATCTTCTCCTCTATGGTGCGGGCATCCGACTCAAGCTCACTCACACGCTTTTCTCGCGCTTTTATCTGTTCGGCAATGCTCTGTGCACGGTTTGTTTCGTCATTAATTTCTGCGCGGATACGTTCAATATTATGAAGATTGTTGGTGGAGGTAGACTCGAGCGCAGCTATTTCGCTTGCTACCTCGTTTATCTCACGCTCTGCCTCACGCTCTTCGTCACGCGCTGCCTGCGCCTGCACATCCTTTTCGCGCATTTTCTCTGCGAGTTCTTCAACCTCTGCATAGAGCGAATCGAGCGCAGCTTTAGAGGCAGCAAACTGACTGCATACCACCTCATAATCATTTATGTATTTCTGAGCATTCTCTTTTGCGCGGGCGAGGTTTTCTGTCCATACACTGACCTCAAGGCCCCGAAGCTCATCATATATTTTTATGTATTCACGGGCCTTTTCCGCCTGATGCTTAAGCGGGCCGACCTGCGACTCAATCTCGGAGAGAATATCGCGAAGGCGGATAAGATTCTCCTCGGTTGAATTGAGCTTGCGCTCAGACTCCTCTTTGCGGTGACGGAACTTTGAAATACCCGATGCCTCTTCAAAAATCTCACGGCGGTCACCGCTCTTTGCAGAGAGAATTTCGTCAATTCTGCCCTGACCGATGATTGAATATCCGTCACGCCCAAGGCCGGTATCCATAAACATCTCGTTTATGTCGCGAAGCCTTACGGAACTGCGGTTTATATAGTATTCGCTCTCGCCCGAACGGTAAAGACGGCGGGTAACCGTAACCTCGTTATACTCACACGGCAAGACGCCGTCGGAATTATCAATCGTGAGCGAAACCTCAGCAAAACCGACAGCACCGCGTTTTTGCGTACCCGCAAATATAACGTCCTGCATATTACTGCCGCGGAGCGTTTTTGTGGACTGTTCGCCCAAAACCCAGCGCACAGCGTCTGAAATATTAGATTTACCGCTTCCGTTAGGGCCGACAATGGCAGTTATGCCGTCGTCAAACGAAATAACAGTTTTGTCGGGGAACGATTTAAACCCCTGAAGTTCAAGACTTTTTAAGCGCAAACAATCCACCTCCTTTTGTTTTTTTGATGTACATATGTATACCAATATATTTTATCAATTTTTATGGCATTTTGCAAGAAATATTTTCTTTATTTATACATATTAAATGACCGGAAGAAAAATCGTTCTCCCGGCCATGGTTCTACTCTGTTTCAATTGTGAGCCACATAGCGGGTCTTATCCCGACATCTGTGCGGTTCATTTCGCGGCCACGGTGGAAGCGTTTGCCGAGGTCGTCTGCGCAGGCTCCGAACATCTCGTCAACAGTGCTCTCACGAAGCCACCACATAACAGCACCATCACGGCGAAGTTCTATCCCCTTTGCCTTTGCATATTCCGTCGGAAAAGCTATGGTTTCCTCACGGTATACGGTGTCGGTATCTCTCGGAAAAAATTCGTAAATCTCCTCCATGCTGATTAAAAAGACTTTTTCTCTTGTAGGGGGCATTTCAGGAATACCGTAATCGCGCACGGGTGCGTTTTTGTTTACGGTTTCTGCGATTCTTGCTTCTTCCTTTTCAGAAAACGCCGAGCTTATAAACTCTGCATTAAGCCACTTGCGGATTGTACTGTTCTCCCATGTAAGGCCGGATTTTATCTCCTCATTAAAAGGCACACAATCGATAACCTTCTCAGAAAGAACCAAAACTCTGTTCTCCTCCTTAGCAAGAACCTTCCACTCAATCGCTTCCTTGCCGTTTGCCTCGTCGTTGTCTTGCTCGTATGTACCGAATGTGATAATGTCGCCAACCTCAGCGTCCTTTAATATCTTCCCTGTCTTGTCTCCGCACGCACAAAGCGAGAGCGCGAGCAGCGCCGCAAGCATTATAGTAACCAGTTTTTTCATCATAAACCTCCTTAATTTGTTCGTTTTTTCATATTACCATTTTCTCAAATGTAAATCAACTTTTTTATCCTTGGGGGGTTTACTTCAACGGCTTTTTTTGGTATAATGTATTGTGTATTCAAATATACGGGGGCGTAGCTCAGCTGGGAGAGCGCTGCGTTCGCAACGCAGAGGTCAAGGGTTCGATCCCCTCCGTCTCCACCAAACAGATAACGTACCATCCGCAAGGTTGGTGCGTTTTTTGTTTGGTGCCCGTGACGGTGAGGGAGCGAACAGGACGGCGGCTCGCAAGCCGTAAAAAGGCTGCCGGTGGCAGGCTTTTTAGTCCGCGGGCAGATCCCCTCCGTCTCCACCAAACAGATAACGTACCATCCGCAAGGTTGGTGCGTTTTTTGTTTGGTGTCCGTGACGGTGAGGAATCTAATATAACTTCTATTGCAAAAAGAGACAATATAATGTATACTTAATTAAAAGAAAACACGCAAAACGGAGGAAATCAAATGAAAAAAGTTTTGGGTTTATACACAAAGTCGCCCCTTATTCTTCGCATTGCAATCGGCCTTGTAATAGGCATTTGTCTTGGGCTTTGGGTGCCGCAGGCATCATTTGTCACCATTCTCGGTGATGTCTTCGTAGGCGCACTGAAAGCAATCGCTCCCATCCTCGTATTCGTTCTCGTAATTGCGTCCCTTGCAAGTGCGGGCACCGGCATTGGCAAGCGTTTTGGCACGGTTATCTTTTTCTATATGCTCACAACATTTCTTGCAGCAGTTCTTGCCGTTGTTGCAAGCTATGCTTTCCCTGTTTCAATCCCGCTTACCGAGGCTGTCTCTCAGAGTGCCCCGACAGGGCTTGGTGAGGTGTTCAGAACGCTTCTCGGCAACATGGTTATGAATCCTGTTTCTGCGATAACCTCCGGTAACTACATCGGTATTCTCACATGGTCTGTAATTCTCGGCCTTGCGCTCCGACGCGGTGCGAGCGACAAGACAAAAGAGGTTCTCTCAGACATTTCCGGTGCAGTTTCAACAGCCGTTGCCTGGGTTATACAGTTTGCGCCGTTTGGCATTATGGGGCTTGTCTTTTCCTCCGTCAACGAATACGGTCTTGAAATATTTACCGATTACGGAAAGCTTTTGCTTTTGCTTGTCGGTTGTATGCTGACAATGGCTCTTGTTATAAGCCCGACAGTCGTCGGCATTGCGCTTCGCAAAAACCCTTATCCTCTCGTTTTCCGCTGTCTTAAAGAGTCAGGGGTAACAGCGTTCTTTACAAGAAGCTCTGCTGCAAACATCCCGGTCAACATGAGCCTATGCGAAAAGCTCGGTTTAGACCGTGAATATTACTCCGTGTCAATCCCGCTCGGCGCAACGATAAATATGGACGGAGCGGCAATAACAATAACTATAATGTCGCTTGCGGCGGCGTTCTCTCAAGGTATTGAGGTTAATATTGTCGTAGCAATACTTCTAAGCTTTATCGCAACTCTCGGCGCGTGCGGAGCATCAGGTGTTGCGGGTGGCTCACTTCTCCTCATCCCTATGGCGTGCTCGCTTCTCGGTGTCAGCGCGGATGTCGCTATGCAGGTTGTAGGCGTCGGCTTTATAATCGGCGTAGTTCAGGACTCTTTGGAAACTGCTCTCAATTCTTCGGGAGATGTTCTCTTCTGCGCTGCAGCAGAATACCTTGAATGGAAAAAGCAAGGCAAAGAAATCAATTTTTAAACACAAGCAAAAAATGCTCTGACATATAAATGTCAGAGCATTTTTTATACCCTTAAATAACCTCAACCTTAATTGTGTTGGTGTTTCCGGATTTGCCGTTTATAATTCCTCCGGTGAGGACTATTGCATCGCCCTCTTGAAGCGGCAGATTTTCCTTCGCGGCGCGTCTTGCATGGTAGAACAAAACGTCGGACGAATTAAACTGTTCGCTGAGTACCGGGAGAACACCCCACGAAAGCGCAAGCCTATACCAGACCGACTTATTAGTCGCCATACCGATAATATCTGTAGGCGCACGGAAACGCGATACCATTCGTACGGTCATGCCCGACATTGAGCTTACAACAATCGCCTTAGCACCGATATCAATAGCCATGCCGCAGGTTGCATGAGAAATTGCGTCGACCTGATTTTTTATTTTAAAATCTCTGTTCTTGAAGCGTTTTCCGTAGTTGATGTTTTTCTCTGTCTCCTCGACAATCTCAGCCATTGCCTTGACCGTTGCAACCGGATATTTGCCCGCAGCAGTCTCACCCGAAAGCATTACTGCACTAGTGCCATCATATACGGCATTTGCAACGTCAGAAATCTCAGCACGGGTCGGGCGCGGGTTGTAAATCATCGACTCGAGCATCTCGGTCGCCGTAATTACACGTTTGCCGAGCAATCGGCATTTTGTAATCAGGTGCTTCTGAATCGCAGGAAGCTCTGCAAACGGAACTTCAACACCGAGGTCGCCTCGAGCAACCATTATTCCCTCACAAACCTCGCATATTTCTTCGATATTATCAACGCCTGAGCGATTTTCAATCTTTGAGATAACCTCTATTCCCTCGCCGCCATTTTCTTTAAGGAAATTTTTAAGGTCGAGTATGTCCTGCTTTGATGAAACAAACGAAGCTGCAATAAAGTCTACATCGTTTTTGATGCCGAAAAGCAAATCTTCCTTATCCTGCTCGCTGAGATATACTGTACTTAGAACCTTGTTCGGGAAGCTCATGCTCTTACGGTTTGAAAGCTCACCGCCTGCAATAACATCACAGATAACATCATTACCTTTTATCTCGCAAACCTCAAATATTACAAGCCCGTTGTTTACAAGCACACGGTCGCCGACAGAAAGGTCGTCTGCAAGGCCCTTGTAGTTTACTGATACCTTTGTTTCGTCTCCTTCAACCTCTTCAGTGGTAAAAATAAACTTCGTACCTGTATCAACATCAACCTTGCCATCCTTAAAGGTTTTTATTCTGTATTCCGGCCCCTTTGTATCGAGCATAATTGCAATCGGCATATTAAGCTTTTCGCGGACTCTCTTTATCATATCTATCTTTTCCTGGTGCTCAGAGTGAGTACCATGTGAAAAGTTAAGTCTTGCAACATTAAGCCCTGCGCGGCACATAGCCTCAAAGGTAGCGTCACTTGAGCTGGAAGGGCCTATTGTTCCGACAATTTTTGTCTTTCTCATATGTAATGCATCTCCTTGACAATCTGAAAAAATTTTCCTAATTTACAGTATATCACAAACATACGAAAAGTTAAATAGTTAAAAACACTATTTTTTATGCAAAAAAGAACTTCCTCACGGAAGTTCTTTTAAAAACAAGTTTTAAGCACTTTATGCTTTCGGCTTTATGCTGTTATAGAAGTTAGCGTATGTAGCCTGCATATACGGCATAATCCAAATATATGCAACACCAAGCGTTATCAAGCCAACAATCCCCCATCCGATAAAGGAAAGCTCGAGAATAAACAAATCCATCTTATGACCTTCCATCATCTCTTTAGAACGGTTGATAGCCTCTCTGGCAGACATCCCTTTATTCTCGGCAAGTATGTAATATGCCTGTGAATAGGAAAGTGCTTTTATTATACCCGGAACTATTAGCAGAAGCATCCAAAGAGATAAAAGCACATACATCAACAAAAATGTTTTTATGGCGCTCCACAAATCGTCATAACCGACAAACGCATCAACAATCTGCGGTTTTTTATCCTCGTTTACTACGGCAAGATAAATCCGTGCAAGGCTCAGTGAAAACGGTATTACTGCAACTGTGGCTATAAGTGCACCCACATACGGAACTCTCCCAAGTATAAGCGAAGCTGCCCAAGTTATAACATAAATAATGAGCATAACTGCGAGCAGGTTCCAAATCTTACCCTTAATCTGTTCCTTTGCCAATGACTTGAGCTGTATTCTGTCCATAAAGCAACCTCCTTAATATTTGGTGTAATTTTATTATATCAAAATGTTAAGAAATTGTAAATAATGCTTTTCTCTATTTGCCCTTTATTATTTTGTTGTACGCAGTCTTTGCGGCAGAGATGTCCATATTGCACGCCAACCTCCAGAACTTAGCGGTTCTCGCAGTTATATCAAGCGCATCAAGCACATTTATAACGCCACTGCCCTGCGGGAGGTGAAGGCTCGGCAAAAGGTTCTGCACAACCTCGCCTTTTTCAACCTCACAGACGGAGTTTTCTTTTGCGCGCTCCAAAAAGCAGATGTCTGTAAGGCGCACTCGCGCGTTTTTATTTATCTCTTCCTTTCCGCACCACGGTGTACCGTAGGCGTATGCAATACTGTCAAGTATGCGGATAAGGGGCTTATCGCCGTTTATTATCTCGCACCGATCCCCGAGAAGCTTAAGCCAGAGTGCCGCGTGGGTTGTTTTTCCCGTACCGCTCTCAGCGCACAGCAAAATACCGTGGTCCTCTGCCGACATCAGCACGCCGTGCATCAGAAAGCCATGAAACTCAGAGAGTTTTTCTGCAATCTTGCGATATATGGCAAGCGTTTCAAGATATTCAGGCGGAAATCCCCCCTGCCCGTCTCTGCCCTGCTCGCGCATAATCTCCTCGTCTGTTGCGCTGACAGAAAAGTTTGCGACTTCATCTGTTATATAGTCGCGACACATATGCCTTATATATTCATATTTATTCTCTATACATATTGATATGTCGGCAATTTTTATATTAAACATGTCTGCTATTCCTCCTCGGAAAGCTTTTTTCGCACGTCCGAAATGCTCATATCGTTTTCATAGGCAATCCTTGAAAGGTCTGAAAACTCATATTTCTCGCGAGTCACACCAAACCCGCGAGATACCTTTTTTCTCACTGTACCAAGGCTTGTTTTTACTTCTTCAATGTTGCGTGCTAGCGTGCGGCGCGTACATTTTATTTCGCGCACACCCAGCGTTGTTGTATGTTGGAACATAAGCCGTGACATTTTTTCTGAGTCACAAGCCCTGCACAGTACACATAGCATGACCCCCGTGCGGGATTTTTTCATTCCTATGTTCTCTGTCCATACATCAAGCGCGCTCTCATCTCGCAGAACTTCAGCCGCATATGAAAGCTCTTCACCTGTCATGTCGTCTATATTTGCACGAAGCTCAACCGTGTCGTTGTTCTCGTTTGTTTCTCCAAGAAGGGCGCGTACACAATTTACGGCATCAAACTCGCGTTTGCCCATGCCATAGCCTATATGAGTCACCGAGAGCGGCGGGAGATTTCCAAACTCCGATACAAAGTATTTAAGCAGAGCGACTCCCGTAGGAGTACACAGCTCTCCACGGATTTCCCCGCCGTAAATAGGCACACCTTTAAGGATCTCTGCCGTTGCAGGTGCGGGTACAGGCAGTATTCCATGCGCGCACTTCACCTGGCCGGACCCAACATGCACGGGCGATGCAACAACCTTATCGGGTGATAGTTTTTTCATAGCAAGGCTCACCGCCGCAATATCGGCAACGGCATCAAGCATGCCCACCTCATGGAAATGCACCTCGCGGACGTCCACTCCGTGAACACAGCTCTCTGCCGCGGCGATTATATCATATATTTCTAGGATGTTTTTCTTTATATCCTCTGTTGTATTAAGTGAGGCAACTATACTCTCAATATCATGCATACAATGGCCGTGGTGGCTGTGCTTATCTTCCATCGCACCATTGACTTTTACAGAGAGTGATTTGCCAATAATCCCTCCGCGCGAAAGCGGCAAAAGCTCTGCCGAAACACCTGGTATATTCATTTGGTTCAGCTCTTTTATGAAGCTGTCTTTATCATCAAGCAAGTCAGCAAGAGATGCAGCAAGCATATCACCCGCCGCGCCCATAGCGCAATCGAGATATAATATACTCATTTTCGCACCTCCATATGGTTTATCATACTTGCAAGATACCCCGCACCAAAGCCGTTATCTATATTGACAACCGAAACACCGCTCGCACAGGAATTCAGCATTGAAAGAAGCGCCGTCATCCCCTCAAATGCCGCGCCGTAACCGACGCTTGTGGGAACAGCGACTACAGGGCAATCGCAAAGCCCTCCAACCACGCTGGCAAGTGCGCCCTCCATCCCTGCAACAGCAACAATTACGCTCGCGCTCATTATAACATCAAGGTGGTAGAGCAATCTATGAAGCCCTGCAACCCCGACATCGTATACACGCTCAACCTCGTTGCCGAGAAATTCTGCCGTGAGCGCCGCCTCCTCAGCAACGGGAATATCGCTCGTGCCACCGCTCAGTATAACTATTTTACCTATTCCGTCAGGCATTTTTTTCTCTCCGCATATACCAAGCCGTGCCGTTTTATAATATGTTATATCCGAAATCTCGTTTGCCTTCTCAGGAGAAAGGCGCGTTATCAGAACGTTCTTCTCGCCTGACTCATTTAAAGCCTGTACAATTCTATTTATCTGCTCGGCAGTCTTCCCTTCTCCGTAGATAATCTCACACGCGCCGTTGCGAAGGTGGCGGTGGGTATCTACTTTTGCGAAATCTATATCGGTAAACGGCTCTGATTTGAGCTTAAGCTCTGCATCCTTTACGCTCATCTCGCCGTTTTTGACTGCCGACAATATATCAGTCAGAAAGCTTTTCATCCCGTGCCTCCATATCCAACAACACGAAGCTGTAATATTTTTTAAGTTCAGACAGTATTTGTGTTCTGTGCTTTATAAGCCTTTCTACATCGTACGAGCATATTTCAATTCTTGCAGTCTCACCCGAAATTCTTACACGAAAATCCGAAAAGCCTAAGCCTCCCAAAAATGCTTCTGCACATTCAACCGCGTTTAGCTTTTCGCAGGTTATCGCCTCTCCTTTGCACACACGCGTTGCAAGGCATGCGTATGCAGGCTTGTCCCATGTGAACAACCCCTCTTTGCGTGAAAGGTCTCGCACCTCGTCCTTGGTTATTCCGCAAAGCTTTAAGGGCGACAGAACCGAAAGCTCGCATAGCGCACGGTATCCAGGGCGGTCAGCCACATCATCCGATGCATTTGTACCGTCACATATTATGTCATAACCATCACTCATTGCAGTGGCTAAGATTATCTGCATAATACCTCTTTTGCAATAATAGCAGCGCTCTTCGCCGTTTTCTCGTACATTTTCATCGTCGAGTGCAGAAAAATCAATGACACACAGATCAACACCCGCATCATTTGCCGCGCGCCTTGCATCTAAAAGCTCAGACTCGGGTTGGAACTCTGTTTTTGCAAAATAAGCGCGAACATCTGCACCGTACTTTTTGGCCATATGCAGAAGAAGCACCGAATCTGCCCCACCGGAAAGCGCAACCGCTACCTTCTTATGTATTTTAAAAAACTGCTCAAGCGTCATTGCTGCACCTACCGAATTCTAATATACTTATTCAATTATATATTATAATATTTTACAATATTTTTTGTCAAGATTAGCGCTTTGAGATATTGACTTTTCAGAGAAGATATGTTTTAATATTTCATCATATTTTTTTGCTATCCACTTTTGAAAGGGTGATATATAAAATGAAAATAAGAGTAGCCATCGCAGGATACGGCAACCTCGGCCGCGGCGTTGAGAGTGCGGTTTCTACCGCGCCCGACATGGAGCTTTGCGCTCTGTTTACAAGGCGTGACCCCGCCTCGGTTAACCCCGCATCGGGTGTTTCTGTATACTCAATGGACAAAGCCTTAGAGATGAAAGGCGACATCGACGTTCTCATACTCTGCGGAGGAAGCGCAAACGACCTGCCTGAGCAAACTCCCGAGCTAGCAAAGCACTTTAACGTAATAGACAGCTTTGACACTCACGCAAAAATCCCCGAGCATTTTGAAAAGGTAAACCGTGAAAGTATCAATGCCGGTAAAGTAAGCATTATCTCCGTAGGCTGGGACCCGGGTATGTTCTCCTTAAACCGTCTTTACGGCCAGGCCATTCTGCCCGAGGGCAACGACTACACCTTCTGGGGCAAAGGCGTAAGCCAGGGACACTCTGATGCTATCAGAAGAATTGACGGTGTTATCGATGCAAGACAGTACACCGTACCTGTCAACGCAGCACTTGAGAGTGTAAGAGCCGGCGAAAACCCGTCTCTTTCAACACGCGAGAAGCACACACGCGAATGCTTCGTTGTAGCAGAGGAAGGTGCAGACCTCAAAAGAATTGAGAGCGAAATTGTAAATATGCCCAACTACTTTGCAGATTACGACACAACGGTTCATTTTATAAGCCAAGAGGAGCTTAACCGTGACCATGCAGGAATCCCCCACGGTGGCAGAGTTTTCCGCACAGGTACAACAAACGGCGGCAAAAACAAACACGTTATCGAATACAGCCTAAAGCTCGACAGCAACCCCGAGTTTACCGCAAGCGTTCTCACAGCATACGCAAGAGCAGCATACCGCCTTAATTCAGAAGGGGTATCAGGCGCAAAAACCGTATTTGACATTCCCCCTGCATATCTCCATCAGGCAACCGGCGAAGAGCTTCGCCGAAACCTTCTCTAAACCACGACATCTCCGGCTCTCCGACAGCTTCGGCGAGCCGGTTTTTTTATGCCAAAACACATTAAACGATATTGACAAAAAATACGATATATGCTAATATTATTCTTACTCACATACAAGATATTGTTTTACATATATAATACTAGAAAAAGGGAGAAAAGACATGAAGATTATAAAACGCGACGGTTCTGAAGTTGTTTTTGACATCACCAAAATCATAGTCGCTGTCTCTAAAGCAAACGAAACAGTTGAGGAAAAGGACCGCATGACTCCGATGCAGATTCAGCGCATTGCAGAGAGTGTTGTTCTTGCCTGCGAAAAGCTCGGCCGCTCGCCTGTTGTTGAAGAGATTCAGGATATGGTAGAAAAACAGATTATGGCACACGGTGCGTTTGAGGTCGCAAAATCATATATAACCTACCGATACACACGCACGCTTGTCCGTCAGTCAAACACAACAGATGACAAAATACTCAGCCTTATCGAGTGTAACAACGAAGAGGCAAAGCAGGAAAACTCAAACAAAAACCCTGTTATTAACTCAACCCAGCGCGACTATATGGCGGGCGAGGTTTCGCGCGATATTACAAACAGAATACTCCTCCCGCAGGATATTGTTGACGCGCATAACGACGGTATTATACACTTTCACGATTCCGACTATTTTGCGCAGCATATGCACAACTGCGACCTTGTAAACCTCGAAGATATGCTCCAGAACGGAACCGTTATCACAGGCACGCTTATTGAGCGTCCGCACAGCTTCTCGACCGCGTGCAACATCGCAACTCAGATTATAGCTCAGGTTGCTTCAAACCAGTATGGCGGGCAGTCAATTTCGCTTGCTCACCTCGCTCCGTTTGTAAACGTAAGCCGTGAGAAAATACGCCGCGATTTAAAGGACGAGACCGAGTCTATCGGCATCAATCTCCCTCAGTCTGATTTTAATAAGATTGTTGAAAAACGCCTGCGCGAAGAAATCCGCCGCGGTGTCCAGACTATTCAGTATCAGGTTGTAACACTTCTTACCACAAATGGCCAGGCTCCGTTTGTAACTGTGTTCATGTATCTCGGTGAGGCAAAAAACGAACAGGAAAAACGCGACCTTGCGCTTATCATCGAGGAGACCCTCGAGCAACGCTATAGAGGCGTAAAGAACGAAGACGGCGTATGGGTTACCCCTGCCTTCCCGAAGCTTGTATACGTTCTTGAAGAAGACAACATACACGAAGATTCGCAGTATTTCTACCTCACAAAGCTCTCCGCAAAGTGTACGGCACGCAGAATGGTTCCTGACTATATCTCAGAAAAAATCATGCTCCGCGACAAGGTTGACAAAAACGGCAACGGTCACTGCTACACCTGCATGGGTTGCCGCTCATTCCTCACACCGTATGTTGACCCCGAAACAAACGAACCGAAGTATTACGGACGCTTCAACCAGGGCGTTGTCACCATTAACCTCGTTGATATTGCCCTTTCATCGGGCGGAAACCTTGACAAGTTCTGGAAGATATTTGACGAAAGGCTCGACCTCTGCTACCGTGCGCTCATGTGCCGACATAACCGCTTAAAAGGTACGTTATCCGATGCAGCACCGATTTTGTGGCAGTACGGCGCTCTTGCAAGACTTAAAAAGGGCGAATGCATAGACAAGCTCCTATATGGCGGCTATTCAACCATTTCGCTCGGCTATGCAGGCCTTTATGAGTGCGTAAAGTATATGACAGGCAAAAGCCACACAGACCCATCGGCAACACCATTTGCACTTGATGTTATGAAGTATCTTAACAAGGCGACGAAGGCATGGAAAGAAAAAGAGAACATCGACTTCTCACTCTACGGCACGCCGATTGAGTCTACAACATACAAATTTGCAAAGTGTCTCCAGCGCAGATTTGGTATAATTGAAGGCGTAACCGACAAGGGCTATATCACAAACAGCTACCACGTCCATGTTTCTGAAGAGATTGATGCGTTTGAGAAGCTCCGCTTCGAGTCGCAGTTCCAGACGCTTTCACCCGGTGGCGCAATAAGCTATGTAGAGGTTCCCAATATGCAGCACAACCTCGACGCCGTGCTTGAGGTCATGAAGTTTATCTATGACAACATCATGTACGCTGAGCTCAACACAAAGAGCGACTATTGCCAGGTTTGCGGTTGGGACGGCGAAATTGAAATCCGTGAGGATGACGGAAAGCTTGTATGGACATGCCCCAAGTGCGGCAACACCGACCAGGACAAGATGAACGTCGCACGCCGCACCTGCGGATATATAGGCACACAGTTCTGGAACCAAGGGCGCACACAAGAGATAAAAGAGCGCGTCCTGCACCTTTAATCAGCCATGCATTACGGTGAAATAAAAAACAACGACATCGCAAACGGAACAGGTGTGCGCGTAACTCTGTTTGTATCAGGTTGCCGCAACGGGTGCAAGAACTGTTTCCAGCCCCAGACCTGGGCATTTGACTACGGTAAGGAATTTACCGAGGAGACAGAGAAATACATTCTCTCACTTCTCTCCCCGTCGCACATCAGTGGGCTTACGCTCCTCGGTGGCGAGCCGTTTGAGCCTGAGAACCAGCGCGAACTGCTCCCTTTTTTAAAGCGAGTGAAGGAAACATTTCCGCAAAAGACCATATGGGCGTATTCGGGTTTTACCCTTGAAGAGCTTCTTGGCAACAGCCGCGGAAGCTGCGAAGCAACTCGTGAGCTTCTGGGTCTTATAGACGTGCTTGTTGACGGAAGATATGTTGATGAGTTAAAGGACATTTCGCTCCGATTCCGCGGTTCGTCAAACCAGCGTATCATCGACCTACCTAAATCATTAAATAGCGGAAACATCATTTTATGGGATAAATAGCTCTTTGGCGCACACGATAAATTCGTGTGCGCTTTTTATTGATATTTAAGGTCTTCGGTGCTATAATATGCTCATACGAAAGACTTTTAAAAGGGAGTTTTCAATATGCGTGATTATAAAAAAGAGCTCGAAGAAAGAGTTGCTTATATAAAAAAACTTGTTGCAGAAAGCCATGCCGACGGCATCGTTTTCGGAAACTCCGGCGGTAAGGACTGCGCGCTTGTCGGCATACTATGTAAAATGGCATGTGATAACACTGTCTGCATACAGCTGCCGTGTTTTTCAAAGCAGAACTTCGGCTCGGATATGGACGATGCGCTCGCAGTTGCAAAAAAGTTTAATATTGCTAACCGCACGTTTGACCTCACCGATGTACGCGCGGCTATGCTCTCTATGTTTGGCGATGAGGTTTCGCTTAACAACAACGCGCTCGTAAACCTCCCCCCGAGACTGCGAATGACAACGCTCTACACCGTTGCCGCAGCAGAAAACCGACTTGTTGCGGGAACAGGCAACAGAAGCGAGCGCTATATGGGCTACTTTACAAAGCATGGCGACGGTGCGTGTGACTTCAACCCAATTTCAGACCTTACCGTAACAGAGGTGTATGAGTTTTTAACATTCCTTGATGCACCCGAATCCGTCATTAAGAAAGCTCCTTCGGCGGGGCTTTATGAAGGGCAGACAGACGAGGCGGATATGGGAATCAGCTATGCTAAAATCGACGAATATCTGCTCAACGGCACAGCTACCGACTCTGACCTTGAGATAATAAACCGCTACCATTCAAGAAGTGAGCACAAACGCCGCCCGACAAATATGTTTTTTGAAGTGAACGACTGATTATGAAGAAAGCACTTTTTACATCATCGGTTATATGCTTTATTATATCGTCTATTTTCATCTTCTGCCTTATAGGGTATAAGTTTACGGGCTTTCTCATTTTTGTACTCGGCGCGTTCTTTCTCTATCTCGCGTTGAGTGTGGGGGTTACAAACAAGCGACTTATATTTCTCAGACGGGTTATTGTAGCTTTTGCAACAGTGGGTATTTTATTTACGGCTTGTATGACCTGCATCGTAACAAATGATATGGACGGCGATAAAGAGATTGCCTGCGACTATGTTATTGTGCTCGGCGCAGGGCTTGACGGCACTACCCCGTCACTCACGCTTGTTGACCGCTTGGAGCGTACGCTTGACTACCTGAACCAATTCCCCGAAGCTATCGCAATAGTCAGCGGAGGTATGGGAGACGGCGAGGACATTACCGAAGCAGAAGCTATGGAACGTTATCTTACCAAACACGGGATTAACTCTTCACGCATAATAAAAGAAGAAAACGCAACAAACACAAACGAAAATCTTCAGTTTTCAAAAAAGATAATTGATGAACGTGGCGGAGGAAGTGTCGCAATAGTATCAAGCGACTACCATATTTTCCGTGCAAGGCGTCTTGCAAACAGTCACGGTATTTCGGCAACCATGCTCGCGGCAAAATCGTCACTTCCCATACTTCGCTTAAACTACGCTGTCCGCGAGGGTTTTGCACTCATCAAATCTTACGCTCTGTATATATAGGAGTTGTTTTTATGAATATTAATAAGTCAATAGAGAGCCTTATCGGAAACACACCGATGCTTGAGCTTACAAATCTTATAAAAGAAAGAAATATCCCTTCAAAAATAATTGCCAAGCTCGAGTACTTTAACCCGACCGGAAGCGTTAAAGACCGCGCCGCATACGGCATGATAATTGATGCAGAAAAAAGCGGAAAGCTCAAGCCCGGTGCTGTTATCATAGAGCCCACAAGCGGGAACACTGGCATAGGCCTTGCCGCAATAGGTGCAGCTCGCGGGTATCATGTGGTTCTCACTATGCCGGACACAATGAGCATTGAGCGGCAAACTCTTCTTGCGGCATACGGTGCCGAGCTTGTTCTTACACCCGGTGCCGAAGGCATGAGCGGAGCTATAAAAAAGGCGCATGAGCTGCATGAGGAAATTGAAGGAAGCTTTATCCCCAACCAGTTTGAAAACCCTGCAAACCCTGCAATTCACGAGCTCACCACTGCAGAGGAGATTTGGAATGACACAGACGGAAAGGTTGATATTGTTGTTGCAGGTGTCGGCTCGGGCGGCACTATAAGCGGTATCGGGCGCGCACTTAAGAAAAAAAATCCGAACATAAAAATTGTAGCGGTTGAGCCGTGTGACTCGCCCGTTCTCTCAGGAGGGCAGGCCGGTAAGCACAAACTCCAGGGCATAGGCGCAGGCTTTATCCCAGAGGCTCTCGACACCGATATTTACGACGAGATAATAACAATATCCACAGAGGATGCTTACCGCACAGCGCGCGATGTGTGCCGTCTTGACGGAGCTTTTGTCGGCATAACCTCAGGCGCGGCGATATATGCCGCCGAAATTGCGGCTTCATTGCCCGAAAACAACGGTAAAATGATTGTTGCAATCGCGCCGGATTCGGGCACTCGGTATTTATCTACGCCGCATTTGTTCTGCGAATAATTCAAACAGCAAAAAAGACAGTACAAAACTTGTACTGTCTTTTTTATACTGTTTTACGATTTTTAAAAATACTTCCCCAAAACCCTCTCCCATATCAATTTGCGCAGCTGCTAATAATTTAATAATCCTCGCTTATGTAATCAGGCGGAAGAAGAAGTAACTCGGGATTCTTAACATAGTACTTAAACAACTTTATCGCGGAAGCAAAGTAATACCCGTCACATATACGCTCATCAAGAACAAAACGCATATTGATAACATGCTTATGCTCTGTAGAGCCGTCGCGGTTTACAACATTTATCGCTTCTTTTTTGCCTATCGCCATAAACACCGAGGTTGTGCCAAACTCATACAAATGATGATATACCGGGTTTAAACCTATAGACCCTACGTTTGTTACATATGCAGAAGAATGAAACGGGCTTACCCTATTTATTATCTTCGGCATAAGGCCGAACGAGTCGAGCGAGCGAAGAACCCATACAACAAATTTTTTGAAAAAGCCGGGAAGGAAATTCACAAGCTTGACTATGAAGTCGGTATCGTTGCCCTTGGCTTGTGCGGCTTCTTCTTCAGCACGTACCTCTGCAAGCGCGGCGTTAAACTTTTCGGTTACATCACGCAAGGTATCAGTAGGCTCGAAATTGGGCATGAGGTTTCCCTCTTCACCGTCCTCGTGCATGGATTTTTTCACTGTAAGTGAAACCCTGATATAGCTTCTTGAGAAAATCTTTCTACCGCTGACAAATCGGTTTATGCGCGGGCGCTGGGCAATCGTACGTACCAACGCCGCGATGAAGAAGTGATACATCGAAAGGCCCGGTATGCTCTCGCGGTTTTCTACGATGAACTTGCGAAGCCCCGATATATCTATCTGTTCTTCAAAGAAAATCTGGCTGTCTAGCCTTGTCCGCATAATGTACGGAATAATCCCGAAAACAGGGTCAATATTTCTAACCCTGTAACCATCATATCTGTCGCCAAGTCTGCGCTTGCGCTTGTTATTACCTGTCATATTAAACTTTATCCCCTTATTCCCCCAATTTACTATCTATTATAACACAATTACTTAACTTTTTCAACCGCAGGCTTCTTTCTTGGAACCGCACTTTTTGCCCTGCGCTTTCTGTGAGCTTTACGCGCCGCTTCTTTTTTTACGCGCTTTTCATAAAAGGCTTCTGCACCGCCGCCCGCGGTATATATAACCTTAGATATATTGTATTCTCCGTTTGTTTTGCTTACGGTCATTCTCGCAATATAATCGCCATGCTCCGGGCATGAAGCAAGTGTTATATATCTGTCGTTTCTCTCTGCAACCCACTTGCGGATATCTTCGCATATTTTTTTGCATTCAGGGCACCTTACGCTTGATGCATCATGTGAGCGGAATATCTCGTGGCGTGTTTTATACCCCGCATACACTTCACAAAACAATGGCTTTGACTCATCAAGTATTGCGCGCAGACGGTCTGCATGAATAAGCTCAGCTATACCGAGTGCGAGGTCTAACTTTTGTACAACCAGCGCTGTATAGTACGCATCGTTGAGAGCATCATGGAGCGGCTCTTCGGGTATAATACCAAAGTTTTCCATAGCAGTCGCAAGAGATTTCTGATTATCTCCTGATTTTGTCTGCATATTATATATCGTCTGAACATTAAACCATGTATTTATCCATTCCGAATTATCTCCGTACATCTCAATGTTTCGGCGAAGCATTCGTATGTCATCCGGCCCCCATGTAAGAAAAGCAAAATCATCGCCACACCATGAGCGAAGCTTTGACATGGCAGCTCGAAACTCCTCGCCTTTTTCGAGGTCCTCCTGATTAATTCCCGTTATCTGGCGCACTTTTCGATGAATTAATTTGTAATACTTCGGCTTGACATTCAGCTTGAGCTCATCTGCAATCTGCAAACCCTCTCCGAGCTTTACTGCGCCAATCTGTATTATCTCACCATATAGCTTATTGCCGTCACTGTCTGCAACGACATCACGGTTACTTCGCGCCTGATTCCATTCAAGGTCGATTATAATATATGTCACTTCTCTTACACGTCCTTTATTATGCTCCCGCTATATTATATATGTATATTGTATTTTCTGCAAGTGGATATTTCGAGCTTTATTGACATTGAATGTAATACAGAATATAATTTTTATAAAGGCGGTGATTTTCTTAAAATGAAAAACCAAATTAACTGGAAAAGGGCAATAGGTATATTTGTTTTTGCCTCGCTCTTTTTATCAATAGGATATTCAATAGCAAAAATTCTGAGTACACCGGAAAGTGTTGCTACTCCGGATGCAAGCACGCATCTCCGCAGTGATTATGTGCTCATGCTCATTCAATGCTGCCTCGGTCTTCTCGTTATAGGGCTGCCTGCAGCACTTGAGCAAAAGTGGTCATTTGAGATACCAAACTACATGAGTATTCTTTATTTTATCTTTCTGTACTGTGCCATATACCTTGGCGAGGTTAGGAATTTTTACTATGCAGTTCCGCACTGGGACACTATTCTTCACGCGTTTTCAGGCGCGATGCTAGGCGCATTCGGCTTCACGCTTGTGAGAATACTTAACGACTCTGAAAAAGTCAATGTCGCATTAAGCCCGCTCTTTATATGCCTGTTTGCTTTCTGCTTTGCGCTTGCAGTAGGCGCACTGTGGGAGATATATGAATTTACGGGTGATGCACTATTCGGGCTGAATATGCAAAAATTCCGTCTGGCTGACGGAACTGAGCTTGTTGGCCACAACGCACTCGGCGATACTATGAAAGACATTATCATTGACGCCATTGGGGCTTTTATCGTCACCCTTGTCGGTTATCTCACACTACTTGGAAAGAAAAGGTACAAAGATCATAACAAGAAATAAAAATAAACTCTCAAACTTTAGTTTGGGAGTTTATTTTATTTAATATACTGTTTAAACTCTGAACGGCTTCCCGCAAATACATTCAGGTCTATATATTCTTCTTCGCCGTCATATCCCGGGAGCTTCCCCGTGTGAGTGTATTGCCAGAATGTCCACTCGCGGCCATCAGGCAATGTAGGTTTCTTTATTATATCACAAATCCAAATATCGCAGTTTTCATATCCCCCCGAAATATACAGAGAATATGCTCTGCGATTTGTATATATAATTGGCATTTCTCCGTAAGCCGTATACATCTCTGTCACAAGAGCATCCAGTATCTGCCGTACTGATGCTGCACTCGGTGGCTTTGAGCTGTAATCGCCATAAAGCTCAACATCAATCACAGGCGGCAAATCTATCATTTCGCGGGGTACCGCAGAAATAAAGTTTTGTGCCTGAGCCTTACCGTCGCTTTCAAAGCTCATGAAGTGGTATGCGCCCGACGCTATTGCAGTATTCTGTATATTTTCTATATTATCTTCAAAGAAACGGTCGCGATAGCCACTTCCCTCTGTTGCTTTAATAAACGCAAAGTCTATATCGTTTTTTTCCATTTCATGCCAATCAATATATCCCTGATACGAGGACACATCAACACCGCGCACCGGATACTCCTCCTGTGCACGCCGACTCATATAAATTGTTATACAAAACAATGCGAAAGCAACAAATATTGTAACAACCAGTATTCTGAAAAGTGTCTTTCTCTTTTTCATTCGCCGATTATTTTTATAAGCGCATGCTTTCGGCGCTTTCCGTCAAACTCAAAATAAAAAATTTGCTCCCATGTACCGAAATCAAGCCTTCCGTCAGTTATAGCAACAACAACCTCACGCCCCATTATAGTGCGCTTTAGGTGTGCATCCCCATTGTCCTCATATCCGTTGTGCATATATCTGCTATATGGCTTTTCCGGTGCAAGCCCCTCAAGCCACACCTCAAAATCGTGGTGAAGCCCGCTCTCATCGTCGTTTATAAACACACTTGCCGTTATGTTCATTGCGTTTACAAGAACAAGCCCCTCTTTTACGCCTGATTCTCGTACCGCCGCCTCAACCTGCGGGGTTATATTTACAAGCCCGCGCCGTGTAGGTACATTAAAAAACAATTCTTTCCTGTATGATTTCATCGCTGTTGCACCTCTTTTATAAATCTGTCAAATGCCGCATTTCCCTTGTTGTCTCTAGCGAATACACCTGCACATTTCAAACATTCTTCAAACGCTTTTCCTATTTCCCGTTTAAATAAGTCTTCAAAACTTTCGTCCGGTTTTTTATTTTTAATTACCCTTGCTGCCCATATTGCGTGCTTTTTTATCTGCTCACACTCAAAAAAACTGCTGCCGTTTTCTGCATACTCACACAACAAGTGAAGCTCTTCCTTGAGCCTTGACGGGAGAACCGCAAGGCCCATCGCCTCAATCAGCCCGATATTCTCACGCTTTATATGATGAAGTTCCTCATGCGGATGATAGCGCCCTAAAGGATGTTCTTCTGTTGTTATATTATTGCGGAGCACAAGGTCAAGCTCATACACTTCCCCACGCCTGCGGGCAATGGGTGTTATTGTATTATGAGGCGTATTATCCGTATATGCAAATATATACGCGTTCTCGTCAGTATATTCAAGCCAAGTGGCGAGTATTCTCTCTGCGAGAGAGCATACTCGTGCTTTATCTTTGCCGCAGATGCGTATAACAGACATCGGCCATTTTACTCTGCCGACTGTAATATCCTCATATCCCTTTATAGTATACTCTTTTTCAATCGGCGCGCGCTCCATAGCGAACGTGTATCTGCCGCCCTGAAAATGCTCATGTGAGAGAATTGAGCCTCCGACAATAGGTAGGTCTGCATTTGAGCCTATGAAATAGTGAGGGAATAAATCAATAAACGACACAAGCTTTGAAAATATTTCCTTATCAATCTTCATCGGCACATGAGTTCGGTTAAACACTATGCAATGCTCATTATAATACACATAAGGGGAATATTGCAAGCCCCAATACTCCCCACAAATTTCTATCGGTATAATACGGTGGTTTTGACGTGCAGGAAAATCGGTGCGACCTGCATATCCCTCACTCTCAGCACACAAAGCACACCTCGGATACACTGCTTGTCCGATTTCTTTAGCCTTAGCTATTGTGTGCGGGTCCTTTTCGGGTTTTGCAAGATTTATTGTTATATCAAGCTCTCCGTATTCTGTTTTTACCTTCCAGTTCATATCTCGCGCGATACGGTAGCGTCGTATATAATCTGTATCCTGTGAAAAATTATAATACCACTGCGTGGCACGCTCTGGCGACTCGAGATACAGTTCACAAAACCTTGATATAACCTCTCCCGGGCGCTGGGTAAGTTCACCCATAATTCGTGTATCAAAGAGGTCAAACTCCGTTGTGCTTCGCTCAATAATTTCCTTATCAGCCGCATACTCACAAAGCGATGTGAGAATTTCTTCAAGACTCTTTTTTGAACTTTCTTCATTTTTAAAGCCGCTTATTTTCAAAACGTCAATAAGCCTATTTCTTATATATGTTTTATCAAGAGGAGAGATTAGCCCCCGCTCCTCTGCATAAGAAACAAGCGCGTTTATATCCGCAAAAACACTCATTTCAAATATCCTTTCGGATGAGATTTATGCCAACGCCATGCAGAGCTTACAATCTCATCAAGGTCGGCATGCTTTGGCTTCCATGCGAGGATTGTTCTTGCCTTAGAGGATGATGCTACAAGCCGCGCAGGGTCTCCTGAGCGGCGAGGTGCGAGCACCTCCGGTATAGGATGCCCTGTAACCCGTCGCGCACTTTTTATAACCTCACGGACAGTAAATCCTACACCATTGCCGAGATTAAATATATCACTCATGCCACCTTTTTGCAGGTATTCTACCGCGAGGATATGGGCTTCAGCAAGGTCTGTTACATGAATATAATCACGAACGCACGAACCGTCTTTTGTATCGTAATCATACCCAAAAACAGAGATGGACTCGCGCATACCGCTTGGAACCTGCAAAATAAGTGGTATAAGGTGTGATTCAGGATTATGCGCCTCGCCGAAATCCCCGCTTTCGTCTGCTCCGCAGGCATTAAAATAGCGAAGAGATATAAACCTTATTCCGTGTGCAGCCTCCGCCCATCGAAACATTTTTTCCACTGCAAGCTTTGTTTCGCCGTAAGGGTTTGTCGGGCATGTTCTATCACTCTCAAGTATCGGCACGCGCTCGGGCTCGCCATATACTGCAGCAGTAGATGAGAAGACTATTTTATCAATTCCCGCCTCAATCATGACCTCAAGAAGAGTAACTGTACCCCCGACATTATTGTTGTAATACTTAAGAGGGGCTACTACACTCTCTCCCACAAGCGAACAGGCGGCGAAATGAATGACTGCATCAAAGCCTGCACCGATTAGAACAGAACGCAAAAACTCTCTATCGCGAATATCTCCACAAAAGAATTCTGCCAAATCATGCACCGCTTCACGATAACCGGTTTGCAAATTGTCTATTACGGTTACCTTATGACCTTTTTCTATCAATTCTTTAACCGTATGCGAGCCTATATATCCGGCACCGCCAAGAACTGCCACTTTCATAACCTACACTCCTTAAATTATTCTTATGCCGCCATCAAAGCGGAATGAAAGCATTTTGCACATATCATCACCTAACATCTTTTGTATTCCAAGCTTAAACATTTCTGTCATTTCACAAGGAACAAACGCTTCGAGCGTGCCACCGAATCCCCCGCCCTGTATCCTGACCGCACCCCTGCCGCCGAGAATCTCCTCACATACAGCAAGCGCATATGCCATCTCCTGATTTTTAACCGCACCCGATACATATATGTTCTGAAGATACTTAAACGACGAATCACCTGACTCTCTAATAAGCTTTAAGAACCCATCAAAGTTGCCGCATTTCAGGCATTTTGCCTCCTCTTTTGCACGTCGGCTGTCACGAAAAAAGTGAACTGCCCGCAATGTGGCGCGGTCTCCCACAAGTTTTCTCACCTGTGAAACCCTGTCGTAAAACTCGCTCTCAGAAACCTCGCCGAGCACTTTTTCCCCAAATACTTCTGCAACTTTTTTCATCTCAGCAGGAATACTTGCATACTCATCTGTAAGACCTGCATGGTCAGCCCCTGCATCAATTATTGCAAGGTCATATCCGTATTTTTTTATATCACACTCTATCTTTTCGATTTTTGCCGGAGTATGTGAAAAATCAATAAAAACAACTCCGCCCACAGCACATGCAAGCTGGTCCATGAGCCCGCCGGGCTTTCCGAAGTATTCGCGCTCTGCATACTGTCCGATTTCGGCAATTTCTTCCGGGGTTAAATTTGCGTCAAACATATCAGAAAGCGCAGTTGCCATAAGCACCTCAAATGCCGCAGAAGAGGATAACCCTGAGCCGCGAAGTATATCTGATACTATATACATATCCGCACCGGATAAATTTTTACCTCTCTTTAAAAATCCGGCTGCAATGCCTCTTACTAATGCCTTGGTCGTGTTTCTTTCTGTTTCTCTCGGTGATAAATCCGAAAGGTCTATATCTATCTGACGGTATCCTTCGCTTTTTACGCTAATAACACGCTTTCCGTTCTTTGCAACAGCTGCTTTCATATCAAGGTTAATACTCGCCGCAAGCACACAACCACACTGATGGTCAGTATGGTTTCCGCCAAGCTCAACTCTTCCGGGCGCACCGTAAACACGAATATCCTCTTTTTCACCAAACACTCTTTTAAAAGAATTTATAAGTTCTTTCATTTTTTCACCGCCAAATAAGTATTATCTCTATATTATCATTCCCTTTTAAACCAAAAATACGACCAAATATAAAATAAATATCCACCCCACTCATGGGGTGGATATTTATTTTACGGTAATATTATTGCAAATATAACAAGTGGCTCGTTTGTTCTGTTTTCTATTGAATGGGTTTCTCCAGCAGTTGTCCACATTGCATCGCCTTCACCAAGTTCAAAAACCTTTCCGCAATCGGTAACCGTTGCCGTGCCTTTCATAACAATGTACATCTCACCCTCTTCGCCATGCGGGTGCTCACCTATAGACTCACCGGGGAGAAGCGTTACCTCAGCAAACATATTCGCCTTATCCTTCAGCTCTCCTTTTTCAAATATGTGCGAAAACTGTAATGCGCCCTTCCCGCCGCGGAGATTTTCGCGGGTTTCACTTCGTCTTTCACTTTTTAATTTAATCATATGTGTTTCTCAATCCTCTCGCAAAATATATACCCTATTTTACACTATTTATAACATCAAGTCCAGCAAATAATCGCTATAACACTTGAAAAAACAGATGTATCTGGTATATAATGTTAGATGAGGTGAAATATATGCCCGGATTTGGTTTTGTCAGAAGTGAGCTTGAGATAAAAACACTCACTCTTCATGTTCTTGACTATATTAAACTGTCCGTCACGTTTGACGAGCTTATGCGCTGTGTATTCGTTGACGATGCGATAAACTACTTTAAATTTGCCGACTACTTAAACGGGATGGTAGAAACCGGCCATGTTGAAATCTGCTCCGACACCGGAGAGGACAGGTATTCTATAACCCCCAAGGGCGTGCGTGACCTTGAGCACATCCGCACCTCTGTGCCCGGCTCAGTGCTTCGCAAAGCAGAGAAGGCGTGTGACTCTGTCAGAAAAGAGGTTATCCGTAAGAGCCTTGTAAACGTAAAGGTGGTTGAAGAAAACGGCAAATTCCGCGCGGACTGCTCGCTTTCTGATGATTCGGGCGAAATATTCTCATTTTCAATGACCGCAATGTCGCGGAGTGATGCAAAAAAGCTTACCGCTAATTTTTACAAACACGCCGAGCGCATATATAATGAGTTTCTTCGCGCCATGCTCGATACTTCAGATTAATTCCTCAAAAAAACTATTGACAAAGCCTTATATTTTTTGTATAATATATAAGCTTAATATTTGGGCCTTTAGCTCAGTTGGCTAGAGCTCCCGGCTCATAACCGGATGGTCCTGGGTTCGAGTCCCCGAAGGCCCACCAAAGAAGATAACACCGATTTTTATCGGTGTTATCTTTTTTTGTGGCATCCTGAGGTGGACGAGAACAGCACGGCGACTTGTCGTAAAAAGGGTGCCGGTGGCACGCTTTTTAGTGCGCGGGTAGAGTCCCCGAAGGCCCACCAAAGAAGATACCGCACAGGAGATCAAAATTTCCGTGCGGTATCTTCTTTAGTTTTTGTCATGCTTATATCTTTTCATAAACAGCTCACTCTCTTCAACCGGAAGCGGTTTCGAATAATACCATCCCTGAACATAATCGCAGTCTGATTCTGATACAAGTTTGTTTTGTGCTTCGGTCTCAACACCCTCGCAAATCACCTTAATATTCAGATTGTGCGCAAGAGCGATAATGCCGGAGAAGAGGTCTCTTCCTTTTTTCGTATCCGTCTTAAGAAGAATATCGCGGTCGATTTTGACAACATCAATCGGATAATCGCAAAGATTAACAAGTGAAGTATATCCGCTTCCGAGGTCATCGAGATAGACATTAAAGCCGAGCGCCTTGCACTTTGCAACATTCTCCGTTGCCAGTTCCCTGTCTTTTTCCATCGCATCTTCGGTAATCTCAATAACAAGCTTTGACTTGTCAAATTTATAGCTGTTTGCAATCTCTGTAAATCTGTCAATAAAATTCTCTTCTGAGAGCGTAATTCGCGTGAAGTTACAGGAAATCATAATATCTTTACATTCTGTATCATTCCACTTTTCAAGCTGACGGCAGACAAGCTCAAACATATAAAAATCAAGTTTACTGATGAGGCCCACCGTTTCCATGTTTTCTATATACATACTCGGTGGAAGTAACCCCTTGTCCACACTATTCCATCTTGAAAGAGCTTCGGCGGATACTATTTTTTTCGTTTTGTTGTCAACAACAAACTGCAGATACATCTTAAACTCGTTGTTTTCAAAGCCCTTGAGTATATTCTCTGTAATTTGTTTTTCTTGCTGAATCGAACTCATAGAATTGGAATCGCAATATACAATCTGTTTTTCGGTACCAAAAATCCTGTTGCAGTTTTTTCTCAGATTAAAAAGCAAAAGCTCACAGTTTAAATCAGATTCTGAAAGCGGATATACTGCTGCGTAGAACATAAGCTTTCGCCTTCTGTCTTCTGTCTTTCCAAAAGCATTGAGCGCACCCATAAGCTCATTCAGCCTTTTTTTGGCGTTCTCATCATCCGTCGCACGGAAAGCAAAAGCAAACCCGTTTTCGGTAATTCTTGCGGAGATTTCTTTTTCTTCTGTATGCTCCGTCAAAACAGATGCGGCATACTTCAGCACATCCGTAAATGAATTTCCGTCGTGATACGGTCTTAAATAAGTGCTGTCCAAAATAATATACGCAACATGATACGTACTTCTCAGGATATCACCTATAGTGTACTTGAAATGATACTTAAAAAACTGCAGGTTCCCTATCCCTGTTTCAGTATCCGTCATTTTGCCTGCTTCTTTTTCTTTTTTTACTTGCCTTATTTTCACGAGCAAAACCGCTATCAAAACGAGCAAAACAGGAACAAGAACAAACCTTATCAAAATTTTATCCATCGGACTGATCACCTCTTTTACAGAACATCATATTCCTTTTTATTTATATAAGGTGTACCACAGACAACTGAAAATAAAAAACTGCAACAATAAGAAGCCCTATTACGGGCCCTTATTATTGCAGCTGGACTGGCATAGTATAAAACCTTAGCCTCTTGGCTTTGCGTCGCCGACTTTCGCCGGTTTTGCCAAATGTTCAATTTTCACCAGTTTATCACACTAAAGCATTTTTGTCAAACACTTTTAATCTTTTGCAAAAACCCAGAGTGTTTCGTTAACACGCTCTTCTTCGTCGTTTAACTTATATACGCTGAGAATAACAATTTCTCCGTTTACCCTCTTATAAGTAATTTTTGGAGTCTTACCTGCCATAAGCTGTTTTCTGATAGCGTCATAATTCAAGAAACTTGCCATAGATCTGTGAAAATCGGGATGCACCATGTCACCCACATACGCTTCCAGTAGCTTTGAAAACTGTTCTTCATTTTCTTTATATCCCAGGTATGATGGCATAAGGATTCTGTATGCTCTATTCGTATCAAGAGAAACACGGTAGATTCCGTTATAATGCTCTTTCAACACAGAAATCATAGTATCAATTTCGCGAATTCCTGTTTTAGTCTGAACATAGCTGATATCTTCTGTTTCAACCGTACTCTTGTTTTCTTTGTTCTGGTAATACTGAGCCTTTGCTTCATACATTCTTATCTCAGCTTCTCTTACCATCTCTTCAGTGTCAGTGTTCTGGGTTCTGTAAGATGTACCGATTGCAACATTATAATTCATCGGCTTGAGTCGCTCTACAAGGAGAGATACCCCATTTTTAATCAAACTCGCATCGGTTTCTTTTGCGAAAACAAGGAACTCGTCGCCGCCCATACGGTATATGTTGTGCCCATAAAATACTTCTTTTAATGTATTTGCGATAAATATCAACATCTCATCGCCTTTGGCATGGCCGTATTTATTGTTTATGAGATGGAGCTCATTTACGTCAATGTAAACACAAGAAAAATCTCTCGGTTTTTCGTTGTCAAACTCGTATAAATCCCTCTTATAAACAACGCGGTTGAGCACGCCCGTGAGCGAGTCTGTTGTTGCTGCATGCTCTGTTCTGTTGAGATGCTTCTTGTTGTAGAGTGCAATAGAGAAGCAAACGGCAATATTCTCTGCAAGAAGTCTTGCAGCTCTGCTCCTTGCCGGATTTATTGTACCGATAATGGTGATCTGATTATCCTTGCTTGTTACGGCAGCAAAAGAAGCTTCTCTTATGCCATGAACTTTTAAAAATTCAAAAAATCTCGGGTTAGTTTTTGAAAGATGCTCATTCGGAACAATGCGCATGACACTGACGGTTGATTCACTTGTCTTTCGAAGCTGCGCTGAATAATGCAAGAGCTCTTCAATAAAATATTTTCTGTTCTCGCCGACTAAAAGATTATTTTCGTCTGTCGGCAAAACATAATGATAATTTTCTCCGTCAGTATCAAAAAAATATGCCGACTTTGCCCTTGGAAATTCACAGATCTTACGGAGTGCTTCTGTTATATTATTCTGCTGCTGATTTATCTCGAGAAGAGTTTTTCTCACATGCGAAGCACAGATAGTTACAGCATTCCTCCGTCTTTCGTCAGCCATAACAATCAGCACATACAACACCATTACAACAGCCATCGCAAGGAAGGTGTAAACCAAAACACTTAATATGTTATGCGTATCGGCAAAAACCTGTGACTCATATCGAGCAAGCATAATTCCCCAGTTAGAATCCTCTAACGTGGAGTAATGAACATACAAATCCTCTCCCGTAAGTATTGACTTGAACGAGGAGAATCCTTTATCAGATGTTTTTAACTCTTCATATGTATATCCGTCATTATACTTTCTGTTTTCAAATTGCGATAATTCGCCGGGAGTTTTGTTGATTGTATCAATAACAAACTTTCCGCTTTCTTTGTCGTACACAAAAAGCTGTGCATCAAGCTCTCTTGCCATTGTTACATACTTCTCACCTATTGTTTCAAGCTTTATAACGCCGTACAACATGCCTACTGTCTTTTCGCCAACTTTAATCGGAACAGCGCTTCTTATAATCTCATAATCTTTTCGTGTAAGGTCAGAAACTCTACCGCTTATATATGCACCTTTACGGGCTTCTTCCTCAAAAGAAATTTTGCCGTTTAAATCCAGCGAGCCCGCTTTTGTAACAAACGTATTATCCGGATTCAGAATGCCAATATTCGAGAACAAGCCTATTGGTTCAAATGACGCAAACATCCTGTCATAGTTTTCGCCGTCAGCATACAGCTTTGCAGCAAAATGCGCCATCGTAACAAGATTTTCTCTGTCAGATTTTATCTGCAGTGTCAAGTCGTCTTTAATCTGCTTTGTCTGAAGATGGAGCATTTCGTATGCCTCATCTTCAGCCTTTGTATGCAACCAGCTGACCATAGATAAAAATATCGCGCACAACAAAACAACGGTTATAACCGTATAAACAATGTTATTTTGTCTCTGCTTTCTTTTCCCGTATGTTGCTGCCATTTTGAATATCTTCTTTCATAATTATATATGTATAGCTCTGTTTTTTATATTATACCACTAATTCTTACCTAAAACAACATAAATGTGTTTTAAAGTGCAAGTATTCTCCACAAAACGCATACACCGCACGGGTGTTTTCGCTTCCCATACGGCGTATTTTGAATAATTTATCCGTGATATTCACCGTTGTACTGGATGAGAGTAACGTCCTCTACGCCCTCAACTGCGCGTATTTTCTCAAGGATGAAGGTGTCGTTGTTCTTGCAGTAAACCTCAACTGCCATTTCAACGACATCCTTTCTGACAGTTTTTGATTTTATGAAATACTTCATCTTACCAAACGCGCGAAGGATGTTGTCCCCTGCCTCGTCTGTAACGTAATGTATAACCGCTATGTAGATTCTGCCTTTAAGCTGATGCTTGTTGAATATTATGATAATCAATACCATAACTGCGGCAGCCACAAGCACCAAAAGGTACATATTTGCACCTGAAGCAATGCCTGATGTTATTGCCCAGAACAGGTAAAGAAGGTCAAGCGGGTCTTTTACCGCAGTTCGGAAACGGACAATTGAAAGCGCACCAACCATACCGAGCGATATTACGATGTTTGTACTTATGGCAAGAGTTATTACCGCGGTCATAATCGTCATACCAATAAGCGTTACGGCAAAGCTTCTTGAATAAATAACACCTGTATAGAACTTCTGATAGGTCAGGTATATAACCGAGCCGATTATAATTGCGGTAACGAGTCCGAGCGCAATGTTTGTCAGACTCAGCCCGTCAAATGCGCCTGATTCAAGTATTGATTTTTTAATAACGTCTTGAATGCTCATATTTCTATCTCCCCTTAATTATCATACCAGTATTTTGTAAAAGCGTTCATATATTCGGTTTTCTCGTAGCAAAGAACATATTTTGATACCGCTGTGAACTCCGAACCTCTATCAGGCAGTATCTCGCGAACACCCTGCGGAAGAAACTCCGTAAATTTCACTTCCATAACACATTTCCCCGGTTCAAGCACCGGAAGGGTCGGAAGGGTTGAATCAAATATATCAAAGCTCCCGACAGCCGCCCGAACATCCATATCAAAAGTTATTCTGACCGTACCCTCATCAGCAATCCACGGCTCACGATCATAGTCAACGGTCACCCTCGGGCGCATAACATTAGATACACACTCAAAATAAAACTCTCTTAAGAGGGGCTTATCACTCTGAAGCAGAAAATCATAATGTCCATCTAAAATTTTATAAACTTCATCTCGTGAAAGGCTCGCCGCTTCTTTGAAAATGTAGCTTCCGTATTTTTTCTTTCGTTCTAATTTTATGCTTGAATCAGAGCAGTTGTATATGCGGATGCGGTATTTTTTTCGTTGAAGAAAACCACCCTCTTTTTCTTCATAAGCCGTATTGTAGTAATCGTCAAAATAAAGACTTCGTATCATATATCCGCCGTTTTTCGCGTGTTTATCAAGTTCGAGATACGGTGAAAGCCTTTTGCAGATTACCTCTTTTTGTGCAGTATCAATAAGATACTTCCACTCGTTTCTGTATCTCTCAGCCTTCATATATATCCTCCACGACGTTGCCGCGAGCATCTATATAGAAGCACTTCGTACCGTACTTTTTAGCACCGTCAACATAATAATAGTCAAAAGCTGTCTGAGTGTATCCGCTTTTGTTTGTTGCGGTTACCTTTATGAAGTACTGCCCCTGTGGAAGCATATTTATTTCGGTGATAGGAAGTGATACATCCTGCTTGTTAAGGATGAGATTGCTGAAATTAAAGTCCCTTGCGACCTGTATATCGTATGTGATTTGCTCGGCATCAAAGTCAAACGCGCTCTGGCTTGAAATGATAAGTTTGTCACCATTCTTTCTCGGCACATCTATATAAAACGGCATAGGTTTTTCAAATGATGCCTTGTACAGTTTGTGGTTCAGTTCAATTTCCGAGGACAAACCGTTCACAACCCTGTCATACTGCCCGGAGGTGAGCGGTATGTGGAGAATGTCAGGATAAGAATAAACATACGGTTTTACTATGGCCGCATATCTCTTTGCAATACTATCTACTTTCTCTTTTGACAGGTAGTTTGTTTTAAGGTCGCTTATTGCATCGTCAAGAGCCTTCCTAAATTTTTCGCTCTTGAGCGCTCTCTGAAACAGCACGTTACCCCAGTAGTTACTGACGCCCGTTTCCCACTCTGCATAAGAGACCCTGTTCTGCTCAGAATACTCTGTTTTATTCAGCATGCCGTCGTTATCCCATGATATAAAATACCATTTATCAAGGTTTAACGGGCTGTATATGTATACATTTCGGCTCTGCGTGTCGGCATTACCCGTAAGGATATGGAATGCCATCCAATAGCTTAGGTTCTCGATGTCGAAATGCTTGTCGAGGATCTCTTCAATAGGCTTTGAAAAATCGTTTACATCCTCAAGCATTTTAATGAGCTTTTCGTGGTTATCGTTACCTTTTGTTTCTATGAGCTCTTCAAATGCCGCCTCGTTAAATGTCGGGTCCTCCTTCATTTTTATTACATCTTCGTATCTGTAAAACTCAAACACATTTATTTTATAAAGGTGTCCGTTTGCATCAAGGCCGTGCGCCTTCAGCGCTTTTTTGTTAAGCTGTTCAACAAAAGTATAGATGCCGTAATCGGTAAATTCGTTGTTTCCGCCGACAGTAGTATCCTTTACATACAGATGAACAAATTTCGTACGGAGTGCCATCATCTGCGGAACTCCGGCAATAAGGTCATATGCCATCTTGTTGCGGAACCTGAGCCCCTCGTTGATGTGCTTATTCAAAGGAATAGAGGTATTCCCCATCCACATTCCTTTGTTGTCCTTAAGGCTTATCTTATAGTTTTTTACAGACTGACGGCTTGACGTCTGACCGCGGATCTGTATCGTGCAGTTTGGTGAAACCTGACCATAACCGAGTTTTCCGGGAAGCGGACCTGACTCATCGCCAATCTGCAAAAGTCCCTCAACCTTGTATCTTTCAACGCCCATATCCTCATAGTCGAATACGGAATATGTATTTATCTCGCTCCAGGTATGGTTTGTTTTTTCGCCTTCGTTGCCTCCTGAAACGGTAAGATACATTGTTACAACGTCTTCGGGTTTATCAACTGTATATAAATCCTTTTTATCGCGGAGCTTATATTTTTCATTGTATTCCAAATCAGGCACATAAACACTCTCAGGTGCTTGGGACTCCGTTTCTTCCTCCTGCGGCAAAAAGACAGCGCAGCCCGACAAAAGGATACTCAATATAGTCAGCAAAGAGATAATTTTTAATGTGTTTTTCATTTCTTATCCGCCTCCAGCTTATCTTCAAGAAATACCTTCATTTTTCGGAACACTCCCGACTTGTCCTCATTCACAAGCGGTTGAACCGCAAGTATATAGTAAGGCAAGCGTTTTGTGAAATAATCAAGCCTTACAATCGCCGTTATCACGAAAATCATCGATGCTATTAAAAACCCGAACCCGTAATAAACCTGTGGCAAAAACAGAGATATCACGGAAAGAACAACAGAGCCTGCCGCAAAAAGCCCCGTTGCAAAAAAAGCACCTTTATAGTCGGTAAAATACAAAAGCATAAGCATCGTCATATTTCCGATGGCGTAAAGCCCGTATCCTACGCACAGAGTTCTGAAATACCCTCTCATCATTTCGTTGAACCCGAGAGGCAAAATATCAAGCAAGAATCCGCCAGCCGCTATGAACAGCGCTGTACACAAAAGCTGTTTTATTGCAGTATAGAGCATTTCTGTTTTCAGTGTATCAAGCATTTCTTTTTCTGCCTGAAGAATATCTTTTACAGTGCCCTTATCGTTGTATAGGCTATAATGATTTCTATACTTCCCATAAAAATTAACCTCAACCGATACAACAAAGTTTACGGTTGTGATAAGCGTAGTCATAAAAGCAAGAAGTGCAGGAACATCGTGTTCCGGAGCACCGTAGAAAAGCCCTTGCACCTTTATGCCTATATCAGAAAACCACATTATCACAAGGTGCGAAAACATTCCGATATTCACAAAAAAACCCGACAGTGCAAGATACAAATATTCATCTACCCATTCAAGGAAAACAAATGCGCCGACATCTGATTTTGGAAAATATTTGTGAAGAAGTACTAAATTCCATATGACCATAACGCCATATCCTACTGTTATGGAAAGAAGAAGCATTTCTATTACATATGTTTTAAAAGCAAACGTCAAAACAAAACCGAGAACAAATATCACAAGTATCGCAACAAAATACGAAAGAAAGATTCCTCTATAATCCTTTATGGCTGTGAGATAGCTCATGGCATTCCATACTACTATCATCTCGTTGAAGAATATAAACATAAGCGCACAGCATAAAAGGTTTGCGCCCGAGAATGCAAGAAACGCCGTCCACAGTACGCTTCCAATTGTCATCATGAGCGCACTGCTTCCCCAGAACGACGGAAGCACTGCACTCTTTTTTTCTTCATAGAGCATATCTGCGGTAAATCTGGTTATTGTCATTGAGAAGAAGGACGTAACAATAATTGACGCGAGTAGCGTATAGGTTATCATGCATATAAGAAGTTCTCTCGACTGGGTTTCTATCCCTGCCCTTTTGCACAAAAACATTATGCCGAGCAACAGAATAACACCAAGAAGCATTGGTCCTGAACAAATAACTGTAGCATAACCGTATGCCTTAGCCGAATTGAGTATTCCCTTTTTTTGAAAGAGCTTCTTAAGTTCAAACCCTATGCCTGCCAACCTTCTTCTACCTCCTTGTAAAGATTTCTGTATTTGCCAAGCATTATCGCATATCGGTAATACTCATATGCTCTCTTTTTGGCAATTTCTCCCATTTTGAGTCTCAACTGTCTCGACTCACACATAACTTCCATTCGGTCAGCGAGCTTTTCTCTCTGCATAGGCGGAACGCAATATCCCGCTACACCGAAAGTGTCTTCAGGGCTTCCTTCCAGTAGTTCCCTGCAACAACCGACATCGGTGGTTACGCACGGCCTTCCTGCGGCAAACGACTCGAGCACAGACAGCGGCTGACCTTCAGAAATACTCGTAAGTATTGTAAAGTCAAGCTTTTCAAAATATTTGACAACATCAACTCTTCCCGGCATTATGACCTTGTCATCTATACCCAGCTGTGTAATCAGATCTCTGCATTCTGCCGCATATTCCTCGTCGTCCACGCCACCCATTATGTGCAATCTGACGTTATCCATTCGGGTAGACAGCTCAAAAAAGGAATAGATCATCGTTTTGATATCCTTGATCGGCGCAAATCTGACAACTGCCCCGATATCAACATATCCGTCATCTTCTTTTAGCGGTATGTCGCAGAATCGCTCATAGCTTATGCCGTTTTCTATAACATAGCATTTAGTCTCATCACAGCCCATTTCCACCTGCGTTGCCTTGGCACGCGTAAAAAGTGATGTAACACGAAACGCACGGCCATATATAAGGTCAGAAAGCATATAAAAGAATTTAACCCACTGACCTTTAAATGCCTTCTCAACCCATTTTGCTCTTATTATTTCCTCTTCTCTTTCTCGGGTATATATGCCGTGTTCGGTCAAGAGAACAGGTTTTTTCTTGGCATATCCGCCAAGGCTTGCGAGCAACCCGCCGTACCCGGTTGAAATAGCGTGATAGCAGTCCGCCTCAGGCACCTCTGCGCCCATAAGATACAAAACGGGCAAAAGTCTTGAGCGCACCGAATGGAACGCATCTGAAAAAGCGGTGTATGGAAACTCCGCTTTACATATTTCTATGAGAGTTTTCAAAAAGTGTTCACTCTTCAAATAGCTCATCGGGTTTATTTTCTTTGTATGGTACATATTAAAGAGCAAATCCCAGTCGGGTTTGTCAGAAAAAACGAGTCGTCTGAGAGCCTCGTTTTCCTTTTCTGAAAAGGTATGGTTAAATACCTTGTTAGGTTTAACCTTCAGGGCATCATCAAGAAATACCTGACGCACTTCCACAACATTTTCGGGAAGCTTATATGCAAACTTGTCCTTATCCTCGGATTTTGCGCCGATAACCCAAAGAACAAATTCGTGTTCGGGCATCTCCGTTATATATTGGTGTGCCCAGGTGGACACGCCGCCGTTTATAAAAGGGTAACACCCTTCAAGAACCATACAAATTCTCATCGTTTTCACCAAACACTACTTCAGATTAATTGTTACCGTTTCTTCTTCCGCACAGAGCAGATATAAGTTTCCCGTAAGATGAGAAAAACTTCCGCCTTCTACGCTTTCATATTCACCTTCATTGAAGCGGACAAAGAAGTATCCCTCATCATAAAAATTGCCGATTTTAAGCACGAGTTTGTCTTCTGTGTGCTCCTTTTCTACAGTAATTGCCGCATATCTCTGCACCGCCGCAGAAGTTTCAGAGCCTGTGAAGTTTCTGATTGTCGGCGCCGATGTGTAGAGATAGTTTAGATATTTATCAAAGCTTACAGAAAGACTTCTCCAACCCTTTTCCGCCCCTCGCTCTGGGTCAAGCGCATCGTCAGGGTGTGTAAAGTGGCTGTTTACAAAGTGCATATTAAGCTCAGACACAAGTGCAAGCTCCATAAACGGGGTAAGCTCGCAGCTTGATATAATTCGCGGCTGATACACTCTGCCGTCGGGCAGAACGTCAAACTCCTGTGTACATCCGAATTTAAAATCGCCGTCCGGGAAATATATCCCCGATATCGTCTTTATGTGTGGATATGTACTGAACAAAAACTCTTCGCCAACCTTGGACATAATGTTTGATGGCGGAACATATAGCGACACATCAACACCGGGAAAAAGCCTTTCGCAAAGGTCTACAAGCGAGTCAAACGCACTTTTCATTGCCCACTTACTTTCCCACGTTTTATAGTCGTACAGATCTCCATAATCACATTCGCTCATACAGAGAGGCTGATGGTTATATCCGTGGTATCCAACCTCGCCGCCCTGTCGGAGAAGCATATTTCCAAAGTTCAAAAACGTGCCCTCGTCAGGCTCTGACGGGGTTGTTCCGTCAACATTGTCATCATATCCCGTAATCGCAAGTCCCGTGTATTTTATACCGTACTTATCTGCGAAGTCCATCATTGCAGGCCACCAGATGTTGACGTAAAAATCTCTTGTTGTCGCCCCGAAATCACGCATTATATACTCATTACTGCCCTGCGGAATCTGCGACGGAAAGTCGTCGAGATAGAAGGTTGATGCATTTATAACCGGATAAACGGATATATCATCGAGCAAGCTGAAGGATGCAGCATAGAATCCGCGCGTAACCTTTTCACAAAGGCCTAAGTTATTTACAACAAACTTACCTTCTCCGTGTTTTGTTTCCCATATAAGCGGGGTGCGGCTTTCATTGTCAATCCATGCATGAACTTTCGCTCTCTGTTCATCAAGTCGAACCTCCCAAACTGAATCGTATCCGTCCTCAACAACAAAGCCTCTGCCGCCACCAACCATAAATCCATCTTCAATATATATGCTTTCAAGATGTGCATTTTCCCACGATGCTTCCATGATACCGAGTGAGCTTTCAAGCACAGATACATATATATCTCTCTGAAGTGTAAGCGCAAACAAAACTTTTCCGCCAGCATACACCCAATCACTCAGGCTAATAATATTTTCTCCTATCGGAGACAAACTGCCCAAGAGAATGACTACCTTATCATACTTTGACAAGTCCGGAAATGCACATTTTGACAAATCAGCGATGTCATATCCCACTTTCATATCCGACAGGATTAGAGGAAATTCATCAAGGGCTTCTTTGCTTTCAGGCTGACTCGTGTCGCACAGAACAAGTGTGTTTTTGGCAAGCGTCTCATTTGCCTGCCTCTTGGTAACAATATTCGAAGTTTCTAAAAGCTGAAGGTCGGGCTTGTTATAATTATATTGAATTCCGCTTCGCTCAACAAAAAGAACTACTGCCATAAGCGCAAACATCAAGATAACTACAAGCATGCCGTTATATCTGAATTTTAAAAATCTTTCTTTCAATCTTTCCAAAATGCTATAGCCTCCTTCACTCGTCTGGAAACAAACATTTTCTTGGACTGTATGTCAGAAATAAGCGCTTTTATTTTATCGGCCTGCTTAAGCTGAGAATAGTATTTAAGCTTAAGCAAAATGATTTCTTCATAATCTCCGTATCGCTCATCTGCCTCTGCAAGTATCTTGCCTGCAATACTGTAATTCCCAAGTGCAAACTCATTTTCGAAGTAATGCATGTAGTCTTCAAATGTTTTTACGTATCCAAGCTTTTTTGAAATGAGCTGCGAATATAGGTTTCTGTTCATAACCTCAACCTGACCGGAGAGAAGCTTCTGCTCAAGCACCTCCCATAAAAAGTCGCAGTAGCTGGAAAGAACATTGATATCATCGGGGTTTTCTTCATATTGCTTGCTGAATCTTTGAAGGGCTTCATCGTTTTCATTTGAGATTTCAACCATTGCCGTAACAGCATAATGAACAACCTCAGGGTCCTCGTTGTTTCCCGCTTTTTGCAGAAATTCAACATATTCCGCCGGATTATCGTTAAGAACATCCATTATTATCTCGCGGCGGACTTTGGGGGAGTTTATAATAAGAGCTTCTTCGATTGCCACAAGCGAGTCATCGTTTTTCTTTTCTTCAACTGCTATACCCTTGTAAAGTGCAGAATCAAGTTTCATCTTCTGCACCCCTACCGCTATCGTGTCGTCTTTTTCAAACACTACCTGGAAATGAAGAAACATAACCGCCATAAATCCCCAGAAAGGAAGGCATAGCACCACAAAAAACATATATTTATGGACTTTTAGAAACTTAAACCGAGTACCAAGGAACGTAAAAATGCATAAAAGGATATGTATGAAAATCAAAACAGCAGCCAAATAATTCATACATACCCCTCCTTTTATCTTATATTTATTTCTATATCAAGACCTTCAAACCTTGGCAGAATATACTGCAAATCGCTCTTGGTCGCTTGCGACAAAAGAATCCCGAGCTTCCCGTCTTCAACCTCGCCCTGAATATCATTTGCGCGGATTTTGCCGGCCAGCATCGCATCGACTTCCTGATATGAGTGCCCTTTTGCATCAACTTCTATAAACTCGTATGTAAACACTTTTCGCTCTGCCATACTCTTGAAGTTTGTGTGAATCTTATCAAACTCTTCTCTGTTCAGAATATGAGTATCTCGTATGTACTGACTTTCATATAAATGCTGGTTATAGTCATACGCTCTGAGAAGTGATATCTCAACGAGATCGCGCAGTATCTTAAACAGGTTTACATAGTAAAGCGAATTCTGCTCCGGCTTCACATGCCATATAAAGATCAAAAGCTCAAGCTTTTCTCGTCGCCACACGCCTGCCGCATACATTGGCAAATTCGGCAGAAATTCTGTATTTCTCCAGATTTCGTCCTTTTTAATCTTGTCAAGAATCGGCTTGTATGTATCAAGAGATATCGATCTTGAAACCTCGCTCAATATATCTCTTGACGCTACCTCAAGCCTCCCGAACGCGCTCTTTTCGTTTATTGAATACACGCTCAGGCACTTGTTTTCAAGTGTATCCTCGAATGTATCCATAATCTTGAGGTAAAGCCTGTGCGGTTCAACTGTATCCAATTGTCTCGTAACATCAAATATTTTGCCAAAGCTGTCTTTTGAACCTATAATCTGCTTCTTAAGATCACGCTTTTCACCGAATGTATCCTGATAAAGTTCACGCGTAAACTCAAGCTTTTCTTCGAGAAGACCAATCTGTTCATTCCCGAATTTTATTTTATCATCCTTGGCAAGACGGATATATCCCGAAACCGCTCCAACGAGAAAGTAATAAACAAACGCAAACCAGTTTGACGGCTCGTAGAATATGGTAAGCCAGCTTGTTCCGGAAAGAACCTTTGCAACAAACCAAGCAACCGACGAAAGACCTGCCGCCATAAGTCCCGAATAAAGGCCGTGAACAGTTGCAACTATCACAATAAACGCCATTCTGAAATCAACGATCGCAAAAATTACCGACGAACCTGTTGCCAAATTCAAAAGCTCTGTTACAATGAACATAAGCGCAATCTCTACGGCCTTTATGACAGGAGTATGCTCGCTCATCCATTTTTTTACTTTGCTCCTAAAGTCTGTGGCTTTGATGTTTTTTGCAACAAGATAGTTTTCATATTCCTCTTCAAGGTCATCTATAATTGATATTCTTGAAAACCAACCGTATTCGTTCCGAAGGGCAGTGTTTTTCATTTCCAGTAGCGCGCCTTCATCTTCGCCTGTAAACTTAACATAAAGGCCAGGCCAAAAGCCAGAGATTCGTTTCATTACATCTCCAAATGTAATGTTGAACTCATCCCCTACATTAAGAGTTCCTACTCCCTCCTGCCAGTTCTCGATGAAACGAGCAACCAAAACCGAAACATCGTGCATCGAAATAAAGATTGCTCTTGAGCCTTCAATCTCCTTTAATGTAACAATTCCCGTTTCCATTTCTGAGAAAATGCCATTCAAAAAGTCGCCCTCAAGTATTCCGCTGTATAGATGAGGAATTCTCACTATCTTTATGTCAACACCAAAATGCTTCGTGTAAAATTCACACAAATTTTCCTTTGACAGTGTAATTACACTTATATCCTTTTTATTTGAGTACGCACCGTCAAGGGATGAGAAATATATAACTTTTGCGCCTTTCTGATATTTCGCAGTGTAGCTTAAAACTTCTCTCAGTTTTTCTGTGTCAGGCTCTGCTTTCGAGCGATATGTAAGCTCTCTTGCAAAAAAAAGCACAATGTCAAAATCGTATGTTTCAAATATTCTTTCATAAGGAATTTGTTTTCCGTTATACACCTTAACTCTGCCCTTGGATTTGAGATGTGTTTCACCGGCAATAATGATGTTGTTGTTCTCAAAAGTGTCTTCAATAAATTTTTCCGTAATGTATCCGGTGTTTCCTATGAGCAGGATTCGTTTTGTTACAAGTGTGTTCGGTTCTGTAACGATTCTGTTTTTATTGGCAAGCTGCTCTCTTATTTCCAAAAGGTCGTTGTTGTTGACAACGTTAAGCAAGCACTCAACAAGAAAATCATCAAACACGCCACTCATGCCGTTCGCAATCATTTCTATTGCAACATCCTGTGAGAAAGCGTCTTTATAGCTTCTTGTGCTTGTGAGTGCATCAAAAGAGTCCGCTATCGAAACAACGCGCGCAGAGATGGGAATTTCTTCACCTCTTAAGCCGTTGGGATATCCTGTTCCGTCTATTCTCTCGTGGTGGTATTTTGCAATATCCTTTGCATGTTTTATGATTTGCTCATCAATGCCCGATGATATTTCATCAATCATCTCATGCCCTAAAACAGTGTGCTTTTTGACTATATCATACTCTATCGGAGAAAGCTTTCCCGGAAAATTAAGGATACTTTCAGGTATTCTACTCTTTCCTATATCATGAAGCGAGGATGCTATGGATATAAATCTTATGTCTTCTTCTGACAATGAGTACTTATCCGTTACGTTATTAAGCTCACGAAGCATAAGCTCAGTGAGCATTCTGACGTGATAAATATGAAATCCCGCTTCACCGTTTAACATCTCAGGTATATTATCACTTGAAATATCAACTACTTCGAGATGTTTTTCGTCAGTTTCAGTATTCAGCACAAGAAGAGATTTTACTGATGCCATAAAATTTCATCCTCCTTTCACAAAAGTAAAATAATTATATTTTCGCATTTTAAATTTCATTCTTATTTTATTATATAGCATTATACGCCTTTTTTCAACATTTAAAGTGTATTTGAAAGCAGGCACCTCTGTGAATAATATTGCACAAAATATATAAGCGTGAAACAAGGCACTTCTTTTTAGCGGGAAAGCCTTAATTTGTTGGTATATACACTTAAACTTAATTTTAAAACAGCGATTTTTAGATGTTCGGCGCCTGTTTCATCGGTTTTATCGGCACTTTTCTTTATTTACAAATTTTCTGTTTCATGTTATTATAAAGATATAATTCGACAATAAGGAGGCCGAGTTTATGGCTTTTTGTACTAAATGCGGAGTCGAGCTCAAAGACGGTTCAAGCTTTTGTCATGCTTGCGGAACTAAAGTCGGAGGCGACGCGCCTAAATATGACTTTTCCTCATATGTAAATCAATTTACAGGCACAACGGACACAACGGATAAATACGACCCGATAGATATTGCTCAGAACAAAGCAGTCAGCGTAATCGCATATATATCATGGCTCGTGCTTATCCCTCTTCTCAAAGCAAAAAACTCGCCATTTGCGCGTTTCCACACAAATCAGGGCTTGGTATTATGGCTTCTGAGCATTGGCTGGAGCGTTGCGCAAGCGGTTATTTCTTTTGTCTTACTCTCAATTTCACATTATCTCAAACCCGTTGTATCACTTCTCAGCCTTATGGACATTGTATTTATCGTGCTTATGGTTATAGGAATAGTCAATGCCGCCCAAGGCAAGGCAAAAGAACTCCCTATTATCGGGAAAATAAAGCTTATAAAGTAGACTATACAAAAGGCTCTGTACTGTGTCGGGTACAGAGCCTTTTGATTTTGTTTTAGTCTTTGTAGTTAATTCCGCAGTTGATTGCCTTTAAGTTTACTTCTAAAAGGTTTGCGCGCTTTGCAGAAACAACCTTCTTGAGTGAATCCTCAATATTGTCAGTTCTCATGCCGCTTTCCTTCATGAGCTTACCTGTGATAATCATGTTTGCGAGCGTCGGTGCCTCCATAGCCTGTGCAAGCTGTGTTGCTGGGATATAGAACACCTTGACGTCGTCTCTCTTAACCTTGCGCTCGATAAGAGTTGAGTCAACGATAATCATACCGCCGGGTACAACTGCATCCTCATACTTATCAAGTGACGGAAGGTTCATTGCAACAAGAATATCGGGGTTTGAAACAATGGGTGAGCCTACAGGGTCATCAGAGAGGATAACGCTGCAGTTTGCTGTGCCGCCGCGCATCTCCGGACCATAGGACGGAAGCCAGCTGAGCTGTTTTCCCTCAAGAAGGCCTTTATATGCAAGGAACTTACCCGCGAACAGGATGCCCTGGCCTCCAAAGCCCGCTAAAAGCAACTGTGTTGTCATAATTATGCTTCCTCCTTCTGTGCGCTCTTGTCTCTGTAAACACCGAGCGGATAGTATGGAATCATCTTCTCGTCTACCCACTTGAGAGCGTCATTCGGAGTCATACCCCAGTTTGTCGGGCAGGTAGAGACAACCTCGATAAGAGAGAATCCCTTTCCCTCAACCTGATTGCGAAACGCCTTGAGAATTGCCTTACCCGCAGCCTTTACATTTTTAACGCTGTTTACTGCAACACGCTCAATATACTCAGGTCCGTCGAGAGTTGAGAGCATTTCGCTGACTCTTATCGGGTAGCCTGCTGTTGTTACATCACGCCCGTACGGAGATGTCTGAGTTACCTGGCCGGGGAGTGATGTCGGGGCCATCTGGCCTCCGGTCATACCGTAGATTGCGTTATTTACAAATATAACGGTAATGTTTTCATTACGAGCTGCTGCGTGGACTGTCTCTGCCATACCGATTGAGGCAAGGTCTCCGTCGCCCTGATATGTAAAGATAACATTCTCAGGGAAAGCTCGCTTAAGGCCCGTTGCGACAGCCGGAGCACGGCCGTGAGCCGCCTCTACCATATCGCATGAAAAGTAATCATATGCCATAACAGAGCATCCGACCGGTGCGACACCGATTGTCTTGCCCTCTACGCCGAGTGCGTCAATCGCCTCAGCAACAAGGCGGTGAATAATGCCGTGGGTGCAGCCCGGGCAGTAGTGAAGCGGTGCGTCTGTTAAGCTTTTCGGTTTTTCAAATACTACCATTAGTTGCTACCTCCCTTGACTTCTTTAATTTTTTCAAGAACCTGCTCAGGTGACGGAATCATGCCGCCGACGCGGTTACAGAGATGAACAGGCTTTTTGCAGTCTGTTGCAAGGCGGATGTCTTCAATCATCTGGCCCATTGAAAGCTCAACGCTGATAAATGCCTGTACCTTATCTGCAGCCTCAGCAAGCGGTGCCTTCGGGAACGGCCATACGGTAATCGGGCGAATCATACCGACCTTTATACCCTCTTTTCGTGCTGCAACAACTGCGTTCTTTGCAACACGGGCAGCGATACCGAATGCGACAACACAGTACTCTGCATCATCCATCATAAAGCTTTCGTATCTTGCCTCTGTCTCTTCTATAAGCTTATATCTCTCATAGCGCTCGATATTCTTCTGCTCGAGCTCTTCAGGCTTTAAGTAGAGCGAGTTTATGATGTTATGCTCGCGCTTCATATCAGTTCCGGTTACTGCCCACGGCTTATCTGTTGTATTAACGCTTTCTTCAGGAAGCTCAACCGGCTCCATCATCTGCCCCATTGTGCCGTCTGCAAGAAGCATAGCAGGCATACGATATTTTTCGGCAAGCTCAAACGCAAGAGCTGTCATATCAGCCATTTCCTGAACGGATTCAGGTGTAAGGACTATCATGCGATAGTCGCCGTGACCTCCGCCCTTTGTTGACTGGAAGTAGTCTGACTGAGACGGCTGGATGCCGCCGAGACCGGGGCCGCCGCGCTGTACGTTAACGATAAGTGCCGGAAGGTCTGCACCTGCAATATAGGAGATACCCTCCTGCTTAAGCGAGATACCGGGGCTTGAGGAGGAGGTCATAACACGCTTGCCTGTACCCGCAACTCCGTATACCATATTAATAGCCGAGATTTCACTCTCTGCCTGGAGGAATGTCCCCCCGATTTTCGGCATTCTCTTTGCCATGTATGCCGCAACCTCTGTCTGCGGTGTTATCGGATAACCGAAGTAATGGCGACAGCCCGCACGGATAGCGGCTTCTGCGATTGCTTCGTTACCTTTCATCAAAACTTTTTCTGCCATTTTCCGCACACCTCACTTTTCTACCTTGATTACGCAGTCCGGGCACATAGTTGCACAGAATGCGCAAGCGATACATTTCTCCTGGTCGGTTATCTCCGCCGGAGAATGACCCTTTTTGTTGATTTTGTCTTTTGCAAGACGGATTATCCCCTTCGGACAAGCTGTAACACAAAGGCCACAACCCTTACAAATGTCCGAGTCGAATGTTACCTTAGCCATAATAACACTCCTTTTTCTGTATTAAAATAATTTTTCTTGTAATTTGAGTTTAAAGAAAGACGTATTTTGCGCCTGCTCGCAAAGATTCTTTTCTGATGTTGTCATAACAACGGGAACGCCGGATATTTCCGCAAGTTCTTCAGCAAATGCCAAGGTGTTCACAACATCGTCGATTGTCGTCTCGACCCCGATATTGGAGTTATTGACAATCCCCGTAAACGGAATCCCCGATGCTGTTTCTATCTCGCGAAAAACCTCAAGCGCTTCTTTTGCCGTACGCGTAAGCGGGCGATAGAAGTTTACAACGAACAGGTTTGCAAAGTCGTTCTCTTCTAAAATATACGGACGGTATCTGCCAAGAGCATACGCACCGCGGTCATCGCCGCCTATGTCCATAACAACCCGGCGGTCTCTCCTCTGCACAAGGCCATAGACCTCCTGCGGAAGCGAGGGCAAATCTACGCTTGTGTTTGCAAACGGTAGCGCAATAACCTCAACACCTGCATCGGTAAGCTCTTTTAAGCTATCCTTTGTGCGGAAATACGGATTTACAATATCAATATCAGCGATACTTACGGGAAAACCTTTCTCGCTTAAGTGGAGCGCATAGTTTACCGCGATGTTGGTTTTGCCGCTGCCGTAGTGGCCGCAGAAAAGAGTAACTCTTTTATTTAAAGCGTGATTGTCCAATTAAACTTATCCTCACACTTGCCCCACTGAATACCTGTGATGGTGTCATAGAGCTTCTGGCTGACCTCGCCTATTGTGTTGTTATTGATAAGCATAACATCGTCTTTATAACGAAGCTTACCAACCGGCGAGATTACGGCTGCCGTGCCTGTTCCGAAGCACTCTTCAAGCTTGCCGCTCTTCTGTGCATTTAAAAGCTCCTCAACGCTTATTTTGCGTTCCTCAACCTCATATCCCCAGGACTTACATACCTCAATTACCGAGTTTCTTGTGATACCCGGCAGAATGCTGCCGGAGTGCTCCGGGGTTACGATTTTGCCGTCAATCTTAAAGAAGATGTTCATAGCACCGACTTCTTCGATGTACTTTCTCTCTACACCGTCAAGCCAGAGAACCTGTGAATAGCCCTCGTCGTGAGCCTTGACCTGAGCCGCAAGAGAAGCTGCGTAGTTACCGCCTGTCTTTGCAAAGCCCATACCGCCCTTGACAGCGCGGACATAGTCGTCTTCAATCCAGATACCTACAGGAGCAAGGCCGCTTGCGTAATATGCGCCTGACGGAGAAAGGATGATGATAAAGAGATATGTCTTTGACGGTGCAACACCGAGGAACTCGTCTGTTGCGATGATAAACGGTCTTATGTAGAGCGATGTGCCGGGGGCTGTGGGTATCCAATCCTCATCAACCTTGACAACTGCTTTACATGCCTCTACAAAAAGCTCCTCAGGAAGCTGAGGGATGCAAAGACGCTCGTTTGTGGCGTTTGTTCTCTTTGCGTTCATATCAGGTCTGAAAAGGCGAGCCTTTCCGTCACGTCCTCTGTATGCCTTAAGGCCTTCAAACATTTCCTGACCGTAGTGGAAAACCATTGCGGACGGGTCGAGAGAGAGCTTCTCATACGGGACTATTCTCCCGTCGTGCCAGCCTTTTCCCTCGGTATAGTTCATAACAAACATATGGTCTGTAAACACCTTGCCAAAGCCGAGCTTTGACTCATCTTCTGGTCGCTGTTTAGGATTTGTTGTTTTTGTTATCGGAAAATTATACATTTCAAATCTCTCCTTTTTATTTATATCACAGCTTATTTCTCTGAATCTTTCCGCTTACTGTCTTGGGCAGCTCGTCACGGAATACGACGAGGCGCGGATATTTATACGGAGCTGTATGCTCTTTAACATAGTTCTGAATCTCTTTCTTGAGTTCTTCTGTAGGCTCTGTGCCCTTTGTAAGAACGATACTTGCCTTTACTATCTGGCCGCGAACCTCATCAGGTGCTGCAGAAACGCCACACTCAAGGACGTACGGAAGCTCCATGATAACGCTTTCAATCTCAAACGGCCCGATGCGGTAGCCGGATGACTTGATAACGTCATCAACACGGCCGACATACCAATAGAAGCCGTCCTCATCACGCCATGCGGTATCTCCTGTGTGATAGTATCCGTCGTGGAGAACCTCAAGAGTTTTTTCCTCGTCGCGGTAGTACTCAACAAAGAGGCCGCAGGGCTTGCCGTTCTTTACGTTAATTACGATTTCGCCGGTCTCACCGACAGCTACGGGCTCGCCTTTGTCATTTACAAGCTCAACATTGTATATCGGAGCAGGCTTACCCATAGAACCAATTTTGTGCGGAGCACCTATCATGTTACCGATAATCATTGTGCTCTCTGTCTGGCCAAAGCCCTCAATTATCTGAAGGCCTGTTGCCTTTTCAAATTGCTTATAGACCTCGGGGTTTAAAGCCTCGCCCGCTGTTGACATATGCTTGACAGACGAGAAGTCATACTGCGAAATATCTTCTTTAACAAGCATACGAAGCATTGTAGGCGGTGCGCAGAAGGTCGTGATGTTATGACGCGCAAACATCGGAAGAATTTCTTTCGCATCAAAGCGGTCAAAGTCATAAACGAATATTGCCGCCTCGCAAAGCCACTGGCCGTAGAGCTTACCCCACATAGACTTTGCCCAGCCTGTATCTGAAATTGTGAAGTGTAGCCCATCAGGGTCAACATTGTGCCAATACTTTGCTGTATGGAAGTGACCGAGCGGATATTTATGGTTGTGTGCCGCAATCTTCGGGTATCCGGTAGTGCCGGATGTAAAGAACATCAGAAGCAAATCATCGCCGCACGGTGAATCATCGTTTCTTTCAAAGTGTGAGCTGTATAGCGGGTACTCGTCAGCAAAGCTTCTCCAACCCTCACGCTCGCCACCGACTATAATCTTATGTATAAGCTCAGGGCAGGTCTTTGCCGCCTCATCTACCTGTGCGGTACACTCTCCGTCTGCCGTGCAGAGGATTGTGTTTACGCCCGCCGCCTGAAAACGATACTCAAAGTCATGAACCTGAAGCTGGTTTGTGGCGGGGATAGCGATTGCGCCGAGCTTATTAAGACCAATCATAGCATACCAGAATTCGTAATGACGCTTCAGTACGAGCATAACTCTGTCGCCTTTTTTGATACCGAGTGACTTAAAGTAGTTTGCGCATCTTGCTGATTCACGCTTTACATCCTCAAAAGTAATGCGGCGTTCTACTTTATTCTTGTCGATATGAAGCATCGCAAGCTTATCAGGCTCGCGTTCTGCCAAAGCATCTACAAGGTCGAAAGCAAAGTTAAAGTTTTCGGTGTTTTTAAACTCAATCTTTGTAGGTGTTCCCTTTTCGTTCTCTTCAACAGAAATATACTTACGGTAAATTCTGTCCTTAGTGTCACGCTTGACCTCGCGGGGATCGTCGATAGCTTTTATCGGAGTAAGCTCAGGAATGGGCTCACCTGACGGATTCAAAACGATTGCATAGAAAACACAATCACGACCGTTTACGGCAATCATACCGTGTGGGGTATTACTGTCAAAGTAAATGCTGTCACCCGCGCGGAGAACCTCGCGGTGCTCGCCTATCTGAACCATAAGCTCGCCCTCAACGACTATGTCACACTCCTGACCATCGTGAGTGGTAAGCTCAATATCGCGGTTTTGCGCGCTCTCATCATAAGCACATCTGACGTAGAGCGGCTCTGCGATTCTGTTCTGAAAAGCATATGCAAGGTTATAATATGTCATGCCATGAGCATTTGCTATTTCCTGCCCCAAACCGTTTCTTGTAACCGTAAACGATTTAAGAGTAGGGCTGTAGCCCTCAATAATATCTGTTACGTTAACACGCAATGCAAGCGCGCAACGGTAAAGGAATGCAAAGTTAAGGTCTTGCTTGCCTTCTTCACACAAAATATACTCTTCAACCGAAACATCGGTCTTTTCGGCCATCTCTGCCGGGGTCAACCCCTCAATCTCACGAAGTTCGCGTATACGAGATGCCATCTCTTGAATTTTGTAGTCAAGTCCTGATATAGGTTGCATAATAAGCCATCCTTTCACGGAACGAATTAAAAAGCACTCGTCCCAAAGCTGATAATCTTTGAGACGAGTGTCAGAATTTCTAATACACCCGCGGTACCACTCAAATTGCGCTTTACGCGCCACTCAGACTCAAACAAGCCGTATGCATTTACGCAGCAGTCACGGAAAGGTTCTACTCGCCTTATATAAGACTTTCTTCCTCTCAGCTCAGAAGCTACAGACACAAGTAACAATGCCGATAGTTCACACCCACCACTATCTCTCTGAAGGACTGTACACTCACGCTCTCTTCGTCAACGCCTTTATATTCATTTGTGGTTATTATATATCAGTCAAGGGAATTTGTCAATACCTATTTGTGGCATATTATGAGTTTTTATGCGAGTTTTTGCGATTATCTATCAAAGTTTATTCCTCTGAATTTTACCGCTTATTGTCTTGGGGAGTTCATCACGGAATACAACAAGGCGCGGGTATTTATACGGCGCTGTATGCTCCTTGACGTAGTTCTGGATTTCTTTCTTAAGCTCTTCCGTCGGCTCCGTCCCCTTTGTAAGAACAATGCTTGCCTTTACAATCTGACCGCGGAGCTCATCGGGAGCTGCAGAAACGCCGCACTCGAGAACATACGGAAGCTCCATAATGACACTCTCAATCTCACACGGCCCGATGCGGTAACCGGATGATTTGATAACATCGTCAATTCGGCTGACATACCAGAAATAGCCGTCCTCATCACGCCATGCGGTATCTTCTGTGTGGTACATTCCGCCACGCATACACTCTTCCATTTTTTCTTCATCATCAAGATACTGTCTGAAGAGGCCAACAGGAGTTCCGTTATCAAGGCGTACAACAATTTCACCGACCTCACCATTTGCAACCGGGTTGCCGTCGAGGTCAACAATATCAATATCATACTGCGGAGATGCCTTGCCCATTGCGCCTACGCGCGGAGTCGTACCATAGAGGTTTGCGATAACAAGGGTTGTTTCTGTTTGGCCGAAGCCCTCCATTATCTTAAGGCCTGTTGCCTTTTCAAATTGCTTATACACTTCGGGGTTGAGTGCCTCTCCTGCTGTTGTCATATGGTGGATGGAGGAAAGGTCGTATTTTGAAAGGTCTTCTTTTATGAACATACGAAGCATTGTTGGCGGCGCGCAGAAGGTTGTGATGTTGTATTTTGCAAACATCGGGAGAATTTCGTTTGCAGAAAAGCGGTCAAAGTCGTAAACGAATACTGCCCCCTCGCAGAGCCATTGGCCATAGAGCTTACCCCAGAGGGATTTGCCCCAGCCTGTGTCAGAGATTGTAAAGTGGAGCCCATCACGCTCGCAGCAGTGCCAGTATTTTGCAGTCACAAAGTGACCAAGGCCGTATGTGTGCTTATGCTCGACCATTTTCGGGTTACCTGTTGTTCCCGACGAGAAGAACATAAGAGCCGCCTCATCGCCGCAGGGGGTATCATCGCTTCTGTCAAAGTGGCTTGAGAACATTGCATATTCGCTGTCAAAATCATGCCAGCCATCGCGATGACCGCCGACAAGTACAAGAGTTTTTACACTCGGGCATTTCTTTGCTGCAGCCTCTGCGATTGTAGCCGTATCATCATCAGCGGTGCAGACAACAGCCTTTACGTTTGCCGCCTCATAGCGGTATACAAAGTCGTGGTCCTTAAGCTGATGTGTTGCAGGGATTGCAACAGCACCGAGCTTATGAAGCGCAACCATCGCAAACCAGAACTGATAATGGCGCTTGAGAACAAGCATTACGCGGTCACCCTGACCGATGCCGAGTGACTTGAAATAGTTTGCACATCGTGCCGATTCTTTTCTTATATCATCAAATGTAAAGCGGCGCTCAACCATGTTCTTGTCAACATGGAGCATCGCAAGCTTATCGGGAGTTTTCTTTGCAATTTCGTCGACAACATCGAAGCCGAAGTTGAATGTATCAGTATTCATAAACTCGATTTTTTCGAGTACGCCCGGCTCGCTCTCTGTACATTTTACAAACTTCTCACACGCGAGCTTTGTTGCCGGACGAAGAGATACAACGCTCTCGCGCACTTCTTCTTCCTTTGCATCCTCTCCAGGGAGAACTACTGCACAGAATACGCAGTCTTCACCGTTTACAGCTATCATACCGTGCGGTGTGGAGCTGTTATAGTAGATGCTGTCACCCTCGCTTAAAACTTCGGTGTGAGTGCCGACCTGAACCTTGAGCGAGCCCTTGAGAACGAGGTCAAACTCCTGCCCGCTATGCTTTGTAAGGTGTATCGGCTTATTCTGCTGCTCCTCAGAGTATTCATATCTTACCCAATAGGGCTCAGCTATTTTGTTTTTAAACTTCGGGGCAAGGTTTGAAATGCTGATACCCTCCTCTTTAGCCGTCTCCTGCCCCTTGCCCTTACGAGTTACGGTGTAAGAGGAAAGATGCGCCGTGCGGCCCTCCAAAAGTTCTGTAAGCTCAATACCAAAGGCAAGCGCGCATTTGTGAAGAAACGAGAACGGCATATCCGCCGCACCGTTTTCGAACTTTTTGTATTCATCAAGTGTTACTTCGGTTTTCTCTGCCATCTGGTTTGCAGTCATACCCATAACCTCACGCATCTCACGGATGCGGGCTGCAACCTCGCCGAGTTGTGTCATAGTTTTTTCTGTGCTCATTGCATTTTCTCCTTTCAAATTAAAAACCTTAAAATTTTTAATTGAATAACAAAGACTCGTCTCAAAGCTTTTATACTTTGAGACGAGCCGAATAAACTATATCCGATACCCGCGGTACCACTCAAATTGCGCTTTACGCGCCACTCAGGCTCAAACAAGCCTTATGCATTAACGCAGCAATCACGGAAAGCGTCTACTCGTCAAATCAAACTTTCGGGCTTCCAGCTCAGAAGTGATAGGCAAAAAACATTTCGCTACCGGGATTACACCGTCCCCGACTCTCTGTAAGCTACCTTGCTTTTCCGTCTTCGTCATAGCCTTTGCTATTCAATTGAATACAGTTTACACCTGTTTTTTCTCTTTGTCAAGACCTTTTTGTTATTTTTTAAGACCAAGAATTTTCTCTGATTCCTCACGCATTTTATATTTAAGAATCTTACCCGCGGCGTTCATTGGGAACTCATTGACAAACAAGAAATATCTCGGCACCTTATGGCGCGCGATAGACGCGTTTCCGAACTCGCGCATCTCTGCCTCGTCGGAGGTTTCGCCCTTATGGAGAATAATCCACGCGCAACATTCCTCACCGTAACGCTCATCGGGAACTCCTACAATCTGAACATCTCGTATCTTCGGATTTGTCAGGTAGAACTCCTCAATTTCACGCGGATAGAGGTTTTCGCCACCGCGGATAATCATGTCCTTAAGTCGGCCTGTTACCTTATAATATCCGTCAGGCGTACGGCAACAAATATCACCGGAGTGAAGCCAGCCGTCAGCATCAATAGTCTGTGCTGTTGCGTTGGGCATTTTGTAGTAGCCCTTCATTATGTTAAAGCCTCGCGCAACAAACTCGCCGCTCTCACCGTCAGGAAGCTCCTCACCCGTTTCAGGATCAATGACCTTACACTCAACACCCGGGAAAGCACTTCCGACAGTCTCGACCCTGTGGTCGAGGTCTTCATTAACCTCTCCCATGGTACAGCCGGGAGAAGCCTCAGTCTGGCCGTAAACGGAGATAATCTCGCGCATATTCATCTCAACAGAGGCACGGCGCATAAGGTCAGCAGGGCAGTTTGCTCCCGCCATGATGCCCGTACGCATATATGAAAAATCTGTCTTTTCAAAGTCAGGGTGGTTAAACATTGCGATAAACATAGTAGGAACACCGTTAAAGCATGTGATATGCTCATCGTTAACGCACGCAAGTGACGATTTCGGTGAGAAGTACGGCATCGGGCAAAGCGTGCCGCCGTGAGTCATCATTGACGTCATCGAAAGCACCATTCCGAAGCAGTGGAACATCGGCACCTGAATCATCATTCGATCGGCAGTGGAAAGGTCCATCCTGTCACCGATTGTCTTGCCGTTGTTTACAATATTTCTGTGTGTGAGCATAACGCCCTTCGGGAAACCGGTTGTACCTGAGGTGTATTGCATATTACATACATCGTCAGGCTTTACCATTGATGCACGACGGCGTACCTCCTCCTTCGGAACAAGTGCCGCGCGGTCAAGCATCTGCCCCCATGTAAGACAGCCGTGCATAGAGAAGCCAGCAGTAACAACATTGCGTAAAAACGGCAACTTTTTTGAGTAAAGCGCATCGCCCGGCTTCATATTTTCAAGCTCGGGGCAAAGCTCCTGGATGATTTCGCGGTAGTTTATATCCTTGCAGTCCTCAATCATAACAAGTGTATGGGTGTCAGACTGCTTTAGCAGATACTCAATCTCGTGGATTTTATATGCTGTATTAACTGTTACAAGAACTGCCCCTATTTTAGTTGTTGCCCAGAAGGTTATGAACCACTGAGGAACATTTGTAGCCCATACTGCAACATGGTCGCCCGCTTTTACGCCGAGCGAAATAAGCGCCGCAGCGCACTCGTCGACATCACGCCGAAACTGTGAATATGTCCTTGTATAGTCGAGCGTAGTATACTTAAACGCATACTGGTCAGGATAAGTCTCCGCCATGGTATCAAGCACCTGCGAGAAGGTCTTATCTATAACATCATACTTTTTCCATACAAATGTGCCTGTTCCCGCACGGTTATAATACAACTTATCATACTCTTTCTTCTCGCGTGAAAGGTTTGCAATATAGTTTGCAAAATGAGTAAGAACGATGTCTGCATCATTTATCTCGTCATTCCATGCAACCGATACAAAGCCGTCGAAGTTAAGAGACGAAAGTGCGTTTATAAACTCGGTTACAGGAAGAGAGCCTTCACCGATGAGGACGTTTTGTCCGTCCTTCTTATCGCCGAGGCGTACATACTTAATATATGCGCCAAGGTTTGTAATTGTTTTCTCCGCGCTCTCGCCTGCGCCGAAGTATGTTTCGCGGACATTCCATGACGCGCCAACTACTGCAGAAGAAAAGAAATTGATAATATCAATGACATTCTCGGTTGCAGAGAGGTGTCCTGCAGTTTCAAGAAGAATCTGAATATCTGTTTCTTCAGCGCGTTTGATTGCCGGAGCGAGCTTTTTTGAAAGTTCTTCGTTTGACATTTTCTCCTCTATCCTGAGGATAATGCGCTCAACACCGGCGCTTGAAGCCATATTGACATATTTGAGTATTTCATCTGCGCTTGCATAATCACTTCCTGCATCATGAGGATATACAAGAGCGGATACCTCAAGCCCGCGATTTACGAGTTTTCTCTTTGCATCGGCCACTCTGTCACTGCGGAGAATGCTGTCGTAGTGCTTCTTTCTTTCACCAAGAGCGTCATAAATCTCAAACCCCGAATAACCGTAGTCATATGCATAACGACACATATCGAGAAACGACGGGCGGTTTACATTTTTTGTCGAAAAGGTAAGCTTCATCTTAATCCTCCTCAAACACTATCTTATTCAGCGCGTTGATATACGCTCTGATGCTTGCTGCCACAATATCAGTAGAGATTCCGTTGCCGGAATAGAGTTTTCCATCCACGCGAAGCTTTACAACAGCCGAGCCAAGAGCCTCCTTGCCCTCAGTAACGGCATGGATCTGGAAATCGTCAAGCTCATAGTGATAGCCTATGCACTGTTCTATTGCACGAAATGCTGAGTCTACAGCGCCGTCACCCATACTTACGCCGCAGAGAATTTCGTCACCGCACTTGAGCGTAACCTGTGACATGGCACTTGTGAGATTGCCGCAGTTTGTGGTGTAGCTCTCAAGGTGATATGTTGACGGTGCCTGCATGGCAGAGCTTGCTATAAGTGCCTCAAGCTCCTTCGCGCCGACTGTGCTCTTCTTCTCGCATACCTGCACAAGAGCACGGTATACATTTCCGTTATCCTCATCGGAAAGGTCATATCCGAGAACCTTTGCAGCCTGTGCAACATCTGAAAGCGTACTGTCGCAATCAAGAACGATTTTTTTCTTCTCACTTGCAGCATCTGCGCTCTCGTAAGCATCATGATTTATCTTTCGGAGCATCTCATCTACACTTGAATGTATCTGGGTAGCTACAATAGAAGTGGATATGCCGAGAGCTTCGCCTCTTGCGCTTATTGCGTCAGAGAGCTCGCCTACAGACAAAACATTCTTTCCTGCCATCGCACACTTAAGCCCGTCAGCCCCTGCCTTTACCGCAGCAATAGCAGTTGCAACAGCCATATTGATACTGTCGGATACCTGAACATATACCGATGTGTTTACCTGAGCCTTTATTGCAGCGGTAAGCTCTGCAATCTCCTCAGGAAGTGAAACTCCGGCGTCGTCGCAGATAGTTACGATTCCTGCGCCGCTTGCCTCAGCCGCTTTAACTGCATTAATAATGAAGTCACGGTCTGCACGAGTTGCATCAAGTGCAACAAATTCGACATCGGGGCAGAATTTCTTTGCCTCGGCTACAAGCTCTTCAATCTTTGTAAGCATCTTATCTGCCTTGAGATGATATATATACTCCATCTGCACCGTAGAAGTAGGGAGGGCTACCTGAAGGCGCGGCTTTGCTGCATCTTTTATACACTCCCATGCGACAGACACCTCGTCTGCCGTAAAGCCGACAGGGAGAGCGACTGCGCTGCTTTTAACGTTTGATGCAATCGTTTTATAAATAATTGTATCCTCGCGAACATTCTTTATTGGCGCAAGCTCAACAGCATCCGCACCGAGAGAATCTGCACACGCCGCTATAGCTGTTTTCTCTCTGAAGAGCAGTGAAACCTCACGGTCTTGTGAAAGCTCCTTTAACGTGATGTCAGTAACTAAAATTTTCTTCATAGGTAAAACCCCTTTCTCTGCAATTTAAATTTTCAGATGTTCGACAAAAACGCTTTCATCTCTTTGTTATCCTTTAATAACTCAAAGAGACGAAAGCGTTAAAACTCAAGTATTTAAACCTTTCGCGGTACCACTCTTTTTCATCCTACGGCGAGGATGCACCTCAGGTGCTGACACACCTTGACTCTGTTACGGGAGCTCCCGTCCGCCCCTACTCTCTTTCAATTTCACGGCAGCCGCTCCGTGGTGAGTTCAACGAGGCTAACCCAATGCCTTGCACCAACCGGCATCTCTCTGCGCGGGTATAAGCTTTTCGCATACTATTCCACATCATCGCGTTTGTTTTCAATTTGGTAAACATTATATCACTGCATTTTTTGTTTGTCAACAGTTTTCAAAAAATTTTATTAACCTAATTCGCGGCTTGTGTGTTAGATATTATTTCAATCAGTTTTTCATAAAAGCTATTATCCTGCTCTTTTGTGCGCTTGGGCGGGCCTTTGAGCCTGCCGCCTGCGTTTCTTATTTTCTTTGCAGTATGGCGAGCAAGAAGCAGAGCGTCAATATTCTCATTTGTGTACTCAAGCCCATCCTGGTTTATACACACTGCCCCTCGAGAGAGCGCCATAGAAGCAAGACCGTAGTCCTGCGTTATCACAACGTCACCTTTCGAAACAAAGTTTACAAGGGCAAAGTCCGCACTGTCTGCTCCCTTAGGAACAACATGGGTCTCTGCACCGTTTTTATCAAATATATGTGCGGTATCACAAAATATGTGGCAGTCTTTTTTTAAGCTTTGCGCCGCTTTTATCGCAATATCAACAACCGGGCATCCGTCGGCATCTATAAGCACTCGCACACCATCACCACCTTTATTTTATTGTATCATAAAAATAAATATAAAACAAAATTTTTATACTGAATAAAAAACCATTTAGTATAGATACTAAATCCGACTACTAAATTTTTGGAGGAATTTATATGAGACCCAAAGACCTTATAGATACACAGGATTTTTCAAAGCCCGAAATACTCCATATTATAAATATCGGGCTTGCACTCAAAAAGTGTATCAAAAACGGCTATTACCCGCCAATTCTCAGAAACAAAACGCTGGGCATGATTTTCCAGCAGAGTTCAACACGTACAAGAGTTTCGTTTGAAACCGCTATGGAGCAGCTTGGCGGTCATGCTCAGTATCTCGCACCGGGCCAGATTCAGCTTGGCGGCCACGAAACCATGGAGGATACAGGTCGAGTTCTCTCACGTCTTACCGACATCCTTATGGCGCGAGTTGACGCACACCAGACTGTTGTTGACCTTGCAAGATGTGCAAGCGTCCCCGTTATAAACGGTATGTCTGATTACAACCACCCGACTCAGGAGCTCGGCGATGCCATAACAATGATTGAGCATTTGCCTGAAGGAAAGAGCCTTGAGGACTGTAAAATTGTGTTTGTCGGTGATGCAACACAGGTATGCGCATCAACTATGATGATGTCAACAAAGCTCGGCATGGACTTTGTCCAGTTTGGGCCGAAGGGCAAGCAGCTTTCTGCCCAGATGCAGAAAATCGGTGAGGAAAACTGCAAGCGATACGGCGGTAGCGTTCTTATCACTGAAGACGAGGATGAGGCTCTTGCAAATGCCGACTTTATATACACAGACGTGTGGTACGGCCTTTACAACGCCGAGCTTTCACGCGAAGAGAGGCTTGCAACCTTTATGCCGAAGTATCAGGTAACACCAAAAATGGTCAAGAAAGCCGCGCCCCATGTGAAATTCTTACACTGTTTGCCTGCTTCACGCGGCGAGGAAGTTGTCGACGAAGTCCTTGATGCAGATTACTCCATCGCATTTGACCAGGCAGAAAACAGACTTACCGCAATGCGCGCAATACTCGTTTACCTTCTTGCTGACAAAATGGCTCCTGAATTCCGCGAAGAGGCCGTAAAAAACAGACTTTGCAACGCTCTGTGGCAGATAGTCGACTTTTAGGAGGTAAATCTCTATGTCGGAAAAGACAAAAAAATTCAGGCTATTTGATGCGGTACTCGCGGCAGTATGCGTAGTGCTTGTAGTTGAGTCGGCGGCACCTGCCGCCGCAATAGGAAACGCACAGTTCTTTTGGTGGATATTCCTGCTCATCGGGTTCTTTCTCCCCTACGGAATGATTTCATCAGAGCTCGGCACAACGTACGACGACGAGGGCGGTATATACGACTGGGTACGCCGCGCCTTCGGACACAGTTGGGGCACGCGCGTTTCGTGGTACTACTATATAAACTTCCCGCTTTGGATGGGCTCTCTTGCCGTTCTTTTCACCGATGTTATTATGCAGATTTCAGGCATTGAGCTTTCTACCCCCGTATCTATCCTTATACAGCTTCTGTTTATCTGGATAGTTGTGTTTATAAGCTGTTTTAAGGTAAGCGACAGTAAATGGATTTTGAATATCGCCGCATTTATAAAAGCATTTATTATGCTAACCATCGGTGTTCTCGGTATATATGTAGCGGTAACAAGAGGCTCTGCAAACGAGTTTACCCCAAGCTCATTTATACCGGCGTTTGACGCAGGCGGGCTTTCGTATATATCAATCATCGTCTTTAATTTCTTAGGCTTTGAGGTTGTTACGACATTCGCCTCGGAAATGAAAAACCCGGGGCGCGAAATCCCGAAGGCAATAGTCCTCGGCGGCCTTCTCATAGCCTTCTTCTATCTTCTTTCGGCTTTCGGTATCGGTGTTGCCGTTCCCGCAGAAGATTTAAGTACCTCAGGCGGGCTTGTAGATAGCTTCATGCTCCTTCTCAATCAGACTCGAGGCCCGCTCATTACAATCTTCGGTATACTGTTTTTATACACACTCTTCTCAAACCTCATTTCATGGTCTCTCGGCGTAAACTATGTGGCCCAGTATGCAGCACAGAACGGAAGCATGCCGAAGCTTTTTGCAAAGACTGATAAGAACGATATGCCCATCGGCGCAAACATTGCAAACGGTATTATTGCAAGCCTTATTGTTCTTATTGCGCCGTTCATACCAAGTCAGGACATCTTCTGGAGCTTTTTCGCACTCAATATGGTAACTCTTCTTATGTCGTATATTCTTATGTTCCCCGCTTTCCTTAAGCTGCGAGAAAAGGACCCGGATATAGAACGCCCATATAAGGTGTCGGGCGGTAAGTTCCGCCTCGGGCTTATGACGTATCTGCCCATGATACTTCTCATAATCTCCGTTATTTTCAGCATAGTGCCGCTCGACTCAAGTGAAGCAGAGCTCAGTACAAAAATTCCTATTCTTATAGGTACGGCAGTAGCTATTGCAATAGGCGAACTTCTTGTGCTTCGCGCAAAGAAGCACAATCATTAAAACAGGAGGACAACATGAAAACAATAGACTCTACACCAAAAAAAGACGGTTTTCGTATGCCGGGCGAGTTTGAAAAACATCTCGGCACATATATCATATGGCCGCAGAGACCCGATAACTGGCGCCTTGGCGGAAAGCCTGCACAAAAGGTTTTTGCTGAGGTTGCACGAGAAATCGCACGTTTTGAACCCGTAACGGTTTGCGTAAACCACGACCAGTATCAAAATGCACGCCATATGCTCCCGGATGAGGTGCGTGTTGTTGAGATGTCTAACGACGATGCCTGGATTCGCGACTGCGGGCCTACCTTTGTCACAAACGGCAAGGAGATACGAGGAGTAGACTGGCGATTCAATGCATGGGGAGGGCTTGTAGACGGCCTGTACTTTCCTTGGGACAAGGACGACGCAGTCGCCGGCAAGGTGTGCGAGCTTGAGAGGCGCGACCGTTATAAGCTGTCTGACTTTGTGCTTGAGGGCGGCTCAATCCACGTTGACGGTGAAGGCACACTTGTAACAACTGAAGAGTGTCTCCTAAGCGAGGGCAGAAACAGCCATATGACCAAGGCTGAAATTGAGGACACATTAAAAGAGTATTTAAACCTTGAAAAAATCATCTGGCTGCCAAGAGGCATCTATCTCGATGAAACAAATGGACATGTGGACAATATCTTCAGCTTTGTTCGCCCGGGAGAGGCTGTCCTTGCTTGGACAGAAGATAAAGATGACCCTCAGTATGAAATATCCAGAGAAGCGCTTGAAGTTCTTGAAAATGAGCGAGATGCAAAGGGTAGAAAGATAAATGTCCACAAACTCTTGCTCCCAAAGCCAATTCTGATATCCGCTGACGAAAGCGGCGGCGTAGACGCTATTGACGGCACTCTCCCACGCAACGAGGGAGACAGGCTTGCCGCTTCATATGCAAACTTCTATATCGGAAATAACGCTGTCTTTCTTCCTATGTTTAATGATCCTAACGACGAAACGGCTCGAGAAACGTTGAAAAGTCTGTTCCCTGACCGTGAAATCGTGGGAATATACGCACGCGAAATACTCCTCGGCGGCGGTAACATTCACTGTATTACTCAGCAGGTCCCTGCACCGCTTGCAAATTAGGGGGGTGCTTTAAATGCCGGGTCGTATAGTCATTGCCCTTGGTGGAAATGCTCTTGGTAACACGCCTGAAGAACAGAAAAAAAAGATAGATGCAGCCGCACCCGCACTCGTAGGGCTTATTTCACAGGGCTATGAAATAATTGTAAGCCATGGAAACGGGCCACAGGTTGGTATGATTAATCTAGCTTTCGCTGAGAGTTCAAAGACAAATCAAAAAATACCCCAGATTGACCTGCCGGAGTGTACGGCAATGAGCCAGGGGTATATCGGTTACCATCTGCAAAACGGTATTAAGCGCGAGCTGCGACGAGAGGGTATGCCATGGCACGTTGCAACAATGATAACTCAGGTTGTGGTAGACGAGGCGGACGAAGCCTTTAAAAATCCCACAAAACCAATAGGCCCTTACTATACCGCAGATGAAGCAAAGCAACTTATGGAGAAAAACCCGGGTTCAGTCTATCGTGAGGACGCGGGTCGTGGTTGGCGACGTATGGTGCCCTCGCCTGCGCCTTGTGGTATTGTAGAGCGCGACTCAATTTTAAATCTTCTTGATAATGAATTTATTGTAATCGCCTGCGGAGGCGGCGGAATTCCTGTCATACGCTGCGGCGACGGAGACTACGAGGGTGTTGCCGCGGTAATTGACAAGGACTTTGCAAGCGCACATCTCGCAGAAGTGTGCGACGCAGATTATCTGTTCATCCTTACGGCTGTTTCAAAAGTTGCAATCAACTGGGGCGAGCCCACGCAGATGTTTATTGATAAGATGTCAGTTGCAGAGGCAGAAAGATACTGTGAAGAGGGGCACTTTGCTCCCGGAAGTATGTTGCCAAAGGTACGCGCGGCAATAAAGTTTGCAAAAAGCAAGCCCGGTCGCCGTGCAATTATAGCAGACTTAAATGACGCACCACTCGCGATACGCGGGCTTGCCGGAACAGAAATTACAATGCACTGATTAATAAAAACAAAAGGAAGGGGCTTCCCTTCCTTTTTCTATTTAAAACGTAATTGTGTGAGTAAGAGTTTCGCTCTTTCCCGCGCTAAGCGTTCTTATGCGATACTTCTCGCTTAAATCGTTGTGTTTCTTCCAGGGGAGCTCCGGAGAGCCACTCCACGGCTCAATACAGACATACTCACCTCTTGGTCGTGTCCATATGAGAAGCGTATCAAAACCCGGAAAGGCAACGTGAATTTTCTCTCCTGTGCGGTCGTCACGAAGTGTAATTCCTCGTGATTTTGCATCAAGGAATATAAGCGCATCAACAGCAAAATATGAGTAGTCAAGTTTTATCTCTCGCTCATTTGAAAGAATTGGTGTAGGTGTTTCGCCAACGCCTCCCTCCGGCAAAATCTCATATCTTGAAAGTGTCTCATTCTCGTCAAAAATGATCGTGTAGTTTTCAATGCCTCCGGGGCATGCAAAAGCCTCGTGTGCGCCTGTTGAGTAATACATATCGCGTTCTGTTTTATTGTCAGTTATAAAATCAACACGTAGTTTTCTCCCGTCGATAGTATAAATAACGCGAAACTTAAAATCAAAAGGATACTGCACTCTGGTTTCATCATTTGATTTTAAGAGAAATGTTGCACTGATATCAGAAACATTTTCCACCTCGAACTCCATCTGCTTTGCAAAGCCGTGAAGCCCCATTGAGTATTCTTTGCCGTCAAGCTTATACTTACCATCACGGAGACGGCCTACCATCGGAAAAAGTATCGGTGCCTGACCCTCCCAAATCTCAGGATCCCCCTGCCAGAGAAATTCTTTGCCGGTTGTATCAGTAATCGAAGTAAGCTCTGCACCAAAAGATTTTATCTTAACAGTCAGCTCATTGCTTTTTAAGGTAATGACAGACATTTATATTTCCTCCAAACCATTAGTGTTTATTATATTTTATCACGCACAAAAAAGTTTTAAAAGAGGTAAATTTATTCTGGAAATAAAAAAGGTATCGGTAAAACCGATACCTTTTTAAATATGTGTTTTTATTATGCGTTAATGCCGATAACAACGCCCGAACCAACAGTTCTGCCGCCTTCACGGATAGCGAAGCGGAGACCTTCTTCGATAGCGATCGGAGTGATGAGCTCAACGTTCATAACAACGTTATCGCCCGGCATGCACATCTCAACGCCGTCTTCAAGTGTAATAACACCTGTAACGTCAGTTGTACGGAAGTAGAACTGCGGACGGTAGTTGGAGAAGAAAGGCTTATGACGGCCACCCTCTTCCTTCTTAAGAACGTAAACCTGGCCCTTAAACTTTGTGTGCGGGTTGATGGAACCCGGCTTTGCAAGAACCTGACCACGTTTAATCTCGTCACGTGCGATACCACGGAGGAGAGCACCGATGTTGTCGCCAGCTTCTGCGTAGTCAAGGAGCTTACGGAACATTTCGATACCTGTAACAACAGTCTTGCGGCTCTCGTCTGCAAGACCAACGATTTCAACTTCTTCGTTCATCTTAATCTGGCCACGCTCAACACGACCTGTAGCAACAGTACCACGGCCTGTGATTGTCATAACGTCTTCAACCGGCATGAGGAACGGGAGGTCAGCCTTACGCTCCGGAGTCGGGATGTATTCGTCAACAGCGTTCATAAGCTCAAGAATCGGAGCGTATGCAGCGTCGCTCTGGTCATCACCTGCTTCGAGAGCTGCAAGAGCAGAACCCTTGATGATCGGAGTGTCATCGCCCGGGAACTCGTAGTCAGAAAGGAGCTCACGGATTTCCATCTCAACAAGCTCAAGGAGCTCAGGGTCATCAACCTGGTCGCACTTGTTCATGAAAACAACGATGTACGGAACGCCAACCTGACGAGCAAGAAGAATGTGCTCGCGAGTCTGCGGCATCGGGCCGTCAGCAGCGGAAACAACGAGGATAGCGCCGTCCATCTGAGCAGCACCAGTAATCATGTTCTTAACGTAGTCAGCATGTCCCGGGCAGTCAACGTGAGCATAGTGACGAACGTCTGTCTCGTACTCAACGTGAGCTGTGTTGATAGTGATACCACGCTCTCTCTCTTCCGGAGCCTTATCAATGTTTGCATAGTCTTCAAACTTTGCTTTGCCCTGTAATGAGAGTGTCTTTGTGATAGCAGCTGTAAGAGTTGTCTTACCGTGGTCAACGTGACCGATGGTACCGATATTTACGTGCGGTTTACTTCTTTCAAATTTTTCCTTTGCCATTTTGCTTAATCCTCCTCTTATATTGTAAAATAATTATTCGCTTATTTTTACTGCGCGGGATTTAGGCGCAGTGTCATACTGTTATTTTATAGTAAAACAGCAAAACTTGCAACTGTTTTTTTAAATTTATCAAAAAAACTTAGTCGCGCTTTGTACGGACAGAGATAATCTCCTCAGAAATGCTCTTCGGAACCTCTGTGTAGCTGTGCGGCTCCATTGTGTACTGACCGCGGCCCTGAGTCTTAGAGCGGAGGTCTGTAGCGTAACCGAACATTTCTGAAAGCGGAACGAGTGCATCAATCTGCTGTGCACCAAATCTCGCTTCCATACCCTGAATCTGACCACGGCGTGAGTTGAGGTCGCCCATAACGTCGCCCATGTATTCCTCAGGAACGATAACTACAACCTTCATAATCGGCTCCATGAGAACAGGGTTTGCCTTGCGGCAAGCTTCCTTAAATGCCATAGAACCTGCAATCTTAAACGCCATTTCAGATGAGTCAACTTCGTGGTAAGAACCATCATAGAGGGTTACCTTGACGTCAACTACATTATATCCTGCGAGAACACCGCCCTGCATTGCGCCCTGGATACCCTGGTCAACAGCCGGGATATATTCCTTCGGAACAGCACCGCCGACGATCTTGTTGATGAACTCATAGCCCTTACCGGACTCGTTCGGCTCAACAATAATCTTAACATGACCGTACTGACCCTTACCACCTGACTGACGTGAGTACTTGTGGTCAACATCTGCAGACTTGCGGATTGTCTCTTTATAAGCAACCTGGGGCTTACCTACGTTTGCC
>JAZNAQ010000023.1:0-25683 GCA_045586595.1 Eubacteriales bacterium
GACACAGTAGGAAAGAATAAGAAAATAATATCAGAATACATAAGAAATCAACTTGAGGAAGATTATGCAACAGATCAGATAAGCATAAAAGAGTATACAGACCCGTTTACGGGTAGCAAGAATAATAAGGCATAAAAAAGAAAGCCGCACGTGAGCGGCTGCCTGGAATAGTAATGCGGGGCCAAGCGTTCAATGCCCCTTCTAGGGACTGTGCAAACCACCAGTTTACTGGTGGATATGATTATTATATCATGTTTTCAATTAATTTTGTGCCAAAATAGTGCCAACTTTTTATTTCTCATACGGTATGGGCTTTTTGCAAACCGTTTCATAATAATTACTAAGCTCTACTGCTCTGTATACATAAGTATAAGGAAGCGAAATTATAAGTTTAAAAAGTGATGCTAAAACTGCTTTTATAATATCGTTTGGAATAAGCCCGAAAACGGCTACACCGATACTTGATATAATACCAAGCACAGTAGTAAAAATCATATTTATAAGAATGAGCTTTATATAAAGCCATATGTTTTTGCCGGTGTGAGCGCTGAAGTTTTCGGAGTTTTCGCAGATTGCAGAAAAAGCACCCGAGCGGTTTTTGATTATGTGTATAACAGCAAACTCAATAACGATTGAAAATATCAGCATGATAATATTATAAACCCACTCGGCAGAGGTAAAAGACATTATATCACCTTGCGGAGGGAAGGCGAGCCAAAATGCAAGCATTGCAATAAATGTACCGGCAAGCTGTATTGCAAGAAGCGCAAAGAAAGAGCGTAGATTTTCGCGCAAGCACTGCATTGGTTTGTTGCCGTATATTATAGCATAACACGGTATCAAAATGAAAAAGGTAGAAGCTATCGCAGAGACAAGGGTCATTGCCCAAGCAGAATAAAACCCGCATGCCATACATGCCGCTATCGCTCCCGAAAGAACAAAGCCTATCGCCATTATCGGGATAAACTTTTTAATATCCCGCACGGTTGTGCGGAATGAGTCTTCAACTATTTTCCATGCCATAATTATCATCTCCCTCGAGTTTATTATACATACAAATTAAAATCTGTCAAATATAGAAAGCGAGCGGCTTGTGCATAACCGCTCGCTTTCTATGTGTTGCAATAGGAGTGTGGGGAGGAGTAACAGAGAAAAGATTATTATCTGTTATATGTAAACAGCCTTTCGGCTGATTACGTTTATAATTATAACCTGATTTTGTTAACAAATAAATCTTAGAATGTTACAGAAATGTTAAACTTCGCCTGATTCCGCTTTTTTTCTCAGTTTGTTGCGCTCGCGAAGCCCGAGAAAGAAGCGCGACAAAATGCCTGCACACTCGTCCTCAAGCACGCCGCCGCAAAGCGCGGGCTTGTGGTTATACGGTAGCTCAAACAGGTTTACAACCGAACCGGTGCTGCCCGCCTTCGGGTCATACGCGCCGAACACCACGCGGTCAATCCGCGAATTTATGCACGCGCCCGCGCACATCGGGCACGGCCCAAGCGTGACATACAGCCCAGCGCCGCATAGCCGCCAGCCGCCGACGTGGCGGCACGCCTCGTCTATCGCTATAATCTCGGCATGGGTAAGCGGGTTTCCGCTGTCCTCGCGCAGGTTATACCCACGGCCGATAATCTCGCCGCCCATTACGACAACACAGCCGACAGGCGCCTCGCCGAGCTCTGCCGCTTTCTCGGCAAGCTTTAAGGCCTCGCGCATATATAATTCGTCGTTGATCTTACACATATCAGTTCTTCTGGCTGTGGATGGGCGCGGGGATTCTGCCGCCGCGCGAGATGAATACCTTGGGCGAACAGGTGCTTATCGGCATAACGGGAGCCTCGCCGAGAAGGCCGCCGTAGTTTACAAACTCGCCTACACCCTTGCCGTACGCGGGGATTACGCGCACTGCAGTTGTCTTGTTGTTTACAACGCCGATAGAGATTTCGTCTGCGATAATCGCAGATATTACCTCAGGCGGTGTGTCTCCGGGTATTGCTATCATATCAAGGCCGACAGAGCAAACCGCCGTCATCGCCTCGAGCTTATCAAACGAGAGAAGCCCCTTGGTTGCCGCCTCAATCATGCCCGCGTCCTCAGATACGGGGATAAACGCGCCCGAAAGCCCGCCGACGTGCGGTGATGCCATAACGCCGCCCTTTTTAACTGCATCATTAAGCAGAGCAAGCGCCGCCGTTGTGCCGTGGCTACCGACAGACGAAAGGCCCATTTCCTCGAGTATATGAGCAACCGAGTCGCCTATTGCGGGGGTCGGTGCAAGAGAGAGGTCAACTATACCGAACGGAATACCGAGCCGCTCTGCCGCAGTCTTTGCAACGAGCTGGCCTGCGCGCGTAATCTTAAACGCCGTGCGCTTTACAACCTCTGCAAGCTCCGTGAGATTTACGTCACCTGCGCGCTTTATCGCCTTATGCACAACGCCGGGGCCCGAAACGCCGACGTTTATTACAGCTTCGCCCTCGCCTACGCCGTGGAACGCACCTGCCATAAACGGGTTGTCCTCGGTTGCGTTGGCGAATGCGACAAACTTAGCACACGCTACCGACTCGCGCTCACGCGTGAGGTATGCCATGCGGCATACAAGCTCGCCGAGAGTTTTTACGGCATCCATATTTATGCCCGCGCGCGTTGTCGCGACGTTTACAAACGAGCATACGCGCTCTGTCTGCGCCAGCGCCTCGGGGAGCGAGTCGATAAGTATCTTGTCGCCGCGTGTCATGCCCTTGTGAACGAGTGCGCCATAGCCGCCGATAAAGTTTATGCCGAGAGTTTCTGCGGCGCGGTCAAGCGCGCGCGCAAGCGGGAGAACATCCTCGCCGTCAATCGCGTCAGCAAGGAGTGACACGGGAGTTACCGATACGCGCTTGTTGACTATCGGGATACCGTACTCGCACGCAATCTGCTCTGCAGTTGATACGAGGTTTTCGGCAGTCTTTGTCACCTTGTCATACACGCGCTCAGCAACCCTGTTTACATCGCCGCCGCAGCAGTCGCGCAGAGATATACCCATCGTGACGGTGCGTATATCAAGATGCTCTTCTTCAATCATCTTTATTGTTTCAAGTATATCGAATGAATTTATCATATTACAATCAACCTCTTAGACTCTGTGCATCGTGTTAAAAATGTCCTCATGCATTGCGAGGATTTTAAGCCCCATATTGTCGCCGAGAGAGGCAAGCTCGCCCGACAGCGCCGAGAAATCAACCGTGCTTCCCGATATGTCAACGAGCATGACCATGACGAACATATCCGACAAAACGCTCTGATTGATGTCGAGGATATTTATCTTTCTCTCGCTTAAAACATTTGATACTGCGGCGATAATGCCCGTCGTGTCCTTACCTATAACCGTTACTACTGCGCGCATAATTCTACTTCCTTTCTTATTCAGCCTTTTCTTATATATCCGTTGAGCGGGCGTACAAGATGCTCTGACAACTCCAGAGCGTCTAAAACGTCGCCTATTATACGGTTTGAAATTAAAAATCCTTCAGAGGTTAGCCGCCAGGCCTGCCCGTCAAATTCGGTGTGCCCGCTTTTGTGGTAGCGGAGAAGCACCTTTTCTATCTCGTCAAAGTATGTGAGATACTTTTTCTCAAGCACGTCTGCTGATATTCCGTCTGTTGTGCGAAGCCCGAGCATGAGATACTCGCCGCAACGCTCTGATGTGTTAATCGTTTCAATCTTTTCTATTACCTCGTCGTGGCTCTTCATCGCGGCGATATAGCGCGACGTGTCGCGCACATACGAAAACCGCTTTCTGCCAACGAGAGAATGAGCCGACGGGCCAAAGCCCCAGTACTCGCCGAGCGACCAGTATTTTTTGTTGTGGCGCGAGGCAAAGCCCTCTTTTGCGAAGTTTGAAATCTCATACTGTATATACCCCTCGTCGCGAAGCCGAGTAACTGCCGCAAGGTACATATCCGCCTGCTCGTCGTCAGATGGGAGAAACAGCGTCTCAGGCCGCTCTGCAAGCGGTGTGCCCTCCTCAAGCTTTAAGCTGTAGCATGATATGTGCTCAACCCCGAGCGCGATAGCCGCATCGAGCGAGTCGAGAAAGGTCTCGGCTGTCTGTGAGGGCAGGCCGTACATAAGGTCAAGCGAGATGTTCTTAAACTTTGCCCGCCTTGCCGACTCAACCGCCGCGCGCACGTCGTCAAACGTGTGCGTTCTGCCTAAGACCCGAAGCTCTGCCGAGTCTGCCGACTGCATACCGAACGATATGCGGTTAAACCCGGCGCGCGAAAGCTTGCGTAGCCCCCGCAGGGTAATTGAGTTCGGGTTTGCCTCACACGTTATCTCGCATCCGTCAGAAACCTTAAAGCTGCGGTATACCGCAGAGAGAATTTTAATAAGATTTTTCTCGCCGATTGCCGTGGGCGTGCCGCCGCCGAAGTATATCGTGTCAACCTCATAGTTCGAGCTTCTCATCTGCGCCTCGGATATGTGTGTTATTACGGCGTTTGTATACTCGTCATATTCGCCCTTGGTGCCGCACCGCGAGTAAAAATCGCAGTACGCACACTTTGAAAGACAGAACGGTATATGAATATATATTCCAAGCGGGGTCATAACCGATTACCTCTATTCGTCGAGCTTTAAAACTGCCATGAACGCATCCTGCGGCACCTCAACCGAGCCGAGGTTGCGCATGCGCTTCTTGCCTTCCTTCTGCTTCTCAAGAAGCTTCTTCTTACGCGTGATGTCGCCGCCGTAGCACTTTGCAAGAACGTCCTTGCGCAGAGCTTTGACCGTCTCACGCGCGATAATCTTACTGCCGATTGTCGCCTGAATGGGGATTTCAAAGAGCTGGCGCGGAATGTGCTCCTTGAGCTTTTCGGCAAGGCGGCGTGCCCTTGCATACGCCTTCTCTGAATGTACAATAAACGAAAGCGCGTCAACCGGGTCGCCGTTTAAGAGAATGTCGAGTTTTACAAGGTCTGACTTGCGATAGCCCAAAAGCTCGTAGTCGAGCGAGGCGTATCCGCGCGTTTTTGACTTAAGCGCATCAAAGAAGTCGTATATAATCTCGTTGAGCGGCAGATTGTAGTGGATTTCAACACGCGTTGAGTCGAGATACTTTGTGTCCTTATACTCGCCGCGCCGCTCCTGACACAGCTCCATGATGTTACCGATATATTCAGTCGGCGCGATGATGTTTGCCGAGACGAACGGCTCCTCCGCCCACTCAATCTCTGACGGGTTGGGGTAGTTGAGCGGGTTTGTTATCATAAGCTCTTCGCCGTCGGTCTTTTTAACTTTATAGATAACGCTCGGTGCGGTTGTGATAAGGTCGAGGTTATACTCGCGCTCAAGGCGCTCCTGAATAACCTCCATATGAAGAAGACCGAGGAAACCGCAACGGAAGCCGAAGCCGAGCGCGGCGGATGACTCAGGCTCATATGTGAGCGATGCGTCGTTGAGCTTTAATTTATCAAGCGCATCGCGAAGGTCAGGGTATTTCGCGCCGTCTGCGGGGTAAACACCCGAGAATACCATCGGGCGCACCGTACGGTAGCCCGGAAGCGGCTCGCTCGCGGGGTTCGCTGCCCCCGTTACCGTATCGCCCACCTGAGTGTCCTTTACGTTCTTAATGCTTGCGGTAAAAAAGCCTACCTCGCCTGCTGTGAGCTTTTTCGTCTGCTTCTCGCCGCGAGGGAGCATATAGCCGGTTTCAACGACCTCAAACTCTGCTCCGCTTGCCATCATCTTTATCTTCATGCCGGGGTAAATCTCGCCGTCCATAACGCGGAGATATACGATAACGCCGCGGTATGAGTCGTATCGGCTGTCAAACACAATCGCACGAAGCGGTGCGCTGTCGACGCCTGTCGGCGCGGGGATGTTTTCAACAGCGTATTCAAGTACGGCTTCAATGTTAATGCCCATCTTTGCCGAAATGGGCGGCGCATCCTCAGCGGGTATGCCGATAATATCCTCAATCTCTGCCTTTACGCGCTCTGGGTCTGCGCTCGGCAGGTCAATCTTGTTTATAACGGGAAGAACCTCAAGGTTGTGCTCAATCGCAAGGTATGTGTTGGCAAGAGTCTGCGCCTCAATGCCCTGTGATGCGTCAACGACAAGCAACGCTCCCTCGCACGCGGCAAGCGAGCGCGAAACCTCGTAGTTAAAGTCAACATGTCCGGGGGTGTCGATGAGGTTCAAGACATACTCCTCGCCCGATTTTGAGACATAGTCAAGCCTTACCGCGCGCGCCTTTATGGTAATGCCGCGCTCGCGCTCAAGCTCCATATCGTCGAGAAGCTGGTTTTCCATCTCGCGCGCCGTAACAGCCTTGCAATGCTCAAGAAGTCTGTCGGCAAGCGTGCTCTTGCCGTGGTCTATATGCGCTATTATGCAAAAATTTCTTATATTGTCTTTGTTTGCCACAGACGTTTTCTCCTATTAAATATAATTATACTTTAGTATAGCACAAAATAGGGGTTTTGAAAAGAATTATCTAAACAATGATTTGCTTTTATAATGTTTAAATGTTAAAATAAACAAAACAGGTTTGTTGGGGGGATATACAACAATGAGTAAGTTTTTCGCATTTATATACAGGATGAAATACATCTCGCGATGGTCGCTTATGCGCAATACGCGCACTGAAAACGTAGCGGAGCACTCGTTCCACGTCTCGGTTCTCGCTCATGCGCTTGCCGTAATTTCGCGCGATGTGTTTGGCAAAGAAATTGACCCCGCAAGGGTAGCCGCCACCGCGCTATATCATGATATGCCCGAGATACTCACGGGCGATTTGCCGACACCGATTAAGTATTACGGCGCAGATATAAAGCAGGCGTATAAGCGCATAGAAAGAGAAGCGGGCGAAAAGCTTCTCTCTCACCTTACGCCCGAGATGAAGCTCGGCATCGCAGCCGTGGCAACAGATAACGACGAGGAGGTAACCCGCCTTGTTAAAGCCGCAGACAAGCTCGATGCGTATATCAAATGCCTTGAGGAGATAAACGCGGGCAACCGCGACTTTGAAACTGCCGCAAAGCAGACAAAGGCCGCGATTGATAAAATGGATATGCCAGAGGTCAAGTATTTTATCGAGAACTATATGGCGGCATTCTCAATGACAGTAGACGAACTTTAATAAGAAAAGGAGCGCAGATTTATGGCACGCGAAATTGTAAGAAACTCTTTTTATATAACCCTTAATACGTTCAAACGGTATATTTTTATGTATGTATTTTTAGCTGTTTATTTTATCGCTTTATTTGTATTGCAGCGTAACGGAATTACTCCGCCGCAATATTTAAACATTCTCATTACCTTCCTGTTTACTGTTGTTGCAGAAATGCCGTGTTTTGCAATATTTTACGGCAAAAGCCCCTTGCAATATATTAAGGAAAATACAGCCACACTACTGATTACATCTCTTATCTACAGCATAATCCTCTTTGCCTCAAAATACATATTCTCAGTCGTGGGAGGCTTTGCAAGTAACGGGGTTGAGGTTATGCTGTTAAGCATACTGAGCGGTGTAATAAATGTTGTTTTGTATATCTTTTTTTCGTTTGCATTGATTGGTGCGATTAAAAGCGACTACGGCATTAAAGAGACTTTTTCTGTTACTGCAGATGCCCTTTTAAAGGACAAAGCATATAATATAGGGTTGTTCGTAAAGATATTGTTCATTGAAATCTTTGCTGTTATTGCTTTTTTCTTAGTTTTTATGCTTTTTATTGGTTTAGTATCAATGATGGTTCCCCAAAGCCTTAAAGGCATAATAGCAGGTATTGCTACATATATATTTTTCCTGCCGATATACCCTTATATGTGTATAAGAATGTGCAACTGTTATGAGGAATTGGTATAAATGAAGCTTGAATATATAATTGGTGATGCGCTGAAGATATACTTTAAAAATATAATTGTAAATCTGTTTTTCTCCGCGCTTATATTGCTTTTGCCGTATCTGCAGTACGTTTTCATACAAAACGAAACGCCCTACATCATCGCTTTTGCACTTACGCTGATTGCCGCCTTTGCATCAGTTGCGCTTGTGTATGCACCGTTTATTATCTCGGTGCACAAAGCGAGGATAACGAAGTTATGGCGTGTGATTTTGCGTGATGTGCTCACTCTTGCCGCGTGGTGGTCGGCGTTGCATGCCGCATTGTTTGCGGCTTTTCTCTGTGTACCGGGCTTTAGAATTATTGCAGTAATAGTATATATTGTGCTTGCTTTTTTCTTGTGGATGGTCATGGTGCTGATTGTATCGCACATTGTATGCAGTGCGACTGCAGAGGATGGAGAGCAAATCTCTCTTTGGGGGATTTTAAGCAGAGACAAAAGTGGGCTTATAAGGCTAATGCTTATGTGTCTTGTCGCACTTTCTTGTGTGCCTATAACGTGGGGGATGAAAAAAACGCGAAATTTACATTTCCATCCGCACATAGAGAATCCCATCGGCAATGAACTTATGGGAGATTTGGTTTTGTCGGCAAACGAGCTGACAGCTGTATTAATCTTTTTTCTGCTTCCCACGTTTACAATAATGGTATATAAATATTACCACTTTACAAAAGTGAATATTAACAACACCCACCGGGATTAAACCTCGGTGGGTGCTGCTTTAGTCTGAGATATACTTACGATTTTCGTTGTCATAATTGTAATTGATATACATAATCCTCATCATTTCTGTTATGAGAGCTTCTTTAAATCTGTCATTTTCATCTTGTGTATGATAGCCGAAGAAGTCTGTGTTTTTTATGTTTTTAAGCTCGTCCTCAATCCGCGAAATAAAAATGTCTCGATGTTTTTTGCTGTTTATAAGATATTTTTCCTCACTTTGGTTTAATTTGTCGTATTCCTCCTTTGCTTTCATTACGCCATTATTGTTATTCACCAAAGATTCATAATTAAACATATCATAGACTCCAGGGATTTGGCTTTTCTCGTTTAAGTAAGTAGCACCAATAAGGGTTAACCACCATGGCTGACCAAATCCTTCTTTCAACTCTTTATAACCAAGCGCAATATCTGCTGCTTTTGCGCCCGTTTGTAGAAGTGCAACATTATCCTTAACATTGCGTAATGTATTTTCGTAACGCTGCTCTGCTGTTTTTAACTCACTCATATCATATGGTGAAAACCCCTCATGGTAGCCGCTGTACCAATCTCTATGCTTTTGTCTGTACAGCTTTTCCAAAAGCTCTTTTGCATATTCTCTCGCTCTTTTTTCTATATCATCGTTTGTTTCCTTGAGTGGAGACATCCACTTAGGAGCTTTTTCAAGCCTTGCCGTCGTTGTCGCACCGCTACCTGTATTCGCCTTTTGCACTGTCTTTACGGGTGCTGAGGTGTTATTGCTATTTTGCCCGTTGTTTGTGGGCACTGCCGCTTGGTTTATCCCCGGCGCGCCGTTTCGCAACATATCAAGCCCTATTCCGTTAAACTTGCCTGCATCCATATCTGCCTTGATTTCTTCAAGCTGTTGCTGGGTGGGTTTGCCGCTCACGTATTGTATGGGCTTGGATGTACTGAGCTCTTTTTGCGGGTTTTTAAGAATCTCAAAGTCTGAGAGCGGGGCATCTTCGCGTACCGTATATGTCGGGTTCTGTTTTCTCAGAGCCGCCGCTTGCCTTTTGTATGTATCTGCGTTCATCGGGTCTTTCTGCTCCTGTATCTTAAGCCCGACGAGCTGTTTGTCCGTGTCAGAAACGCCCTTTCTTGCGAACACGTTTCCTTGGCTGTCAAAGCCGATTTTGCCATTTCGTGACACTCCATACTCCCCGCCGCCGAAAAATCCGTCGAGGAATTCTTCATAGTCGTTTCCGTTTATAGATTTAATCTTCATACTTACATATTCCTTTCACTTTTTCTCACGATACCTCAACGCCGTACATGGCGAGGGTGAATTTTTTTAGCGCGCTGTCGCGCAGGCGGTATATCGAGCGCGTGGCGTAGCCAAGCTCTTCTTTTACCTGCCTTACCGTCTTCGGCCGCTCGCTCATATAAAACGACTCGAGTATTCGGCGCTCCTCCTCCCTGAGAGAAGAAAGGCCGCGCTCAACGAGCGCGGTCAGGCTCTCTGCCGTGGCTATGTTGTCCTTCAGCCGCTCAGACTCAACAATCGCGTCAACGAGGCGCGTGTCCATACGTTTACTCCTTTTGCCTGAGAGCTTTCTGCCTTCCTCAACCGCGTGTGAAATGGCGCGAAGCCTGTCCTTTGAGTTGAGTATGCCAATCTTCATGTGGTTATATCGGCGCAGGTCGTCAACTGCACAGGTTTTCCAGTCCATAGCCTACCTCCTCTCCGTGCCACCTGCGGAAGACGTAGTCACTGTCATAATAGCCGAGCATACCGCTCTCCTTGAGGCTACGCAAAACCGCAAGCGCCTCCATAGGCGGCCTGCCTTTGGTTATCGCCACCTTCAGCGCGAGTTCCTCCATGCTCTGCTCAAAGTCTTCTTTGATACACATTGAAATCAGCGCAAAGGTACGGTTTTTTATCGGATTATAAAACTCAAGCGCCCATACAGGTATGTACTCAACCTTCTTTCTGCCGCGTTTCCGCGGGGTTTTATGCTCCGCTTCTTTTTTCTTTTCAGGTTCTTCCTGAGCAATGCCGAGAATGTAGTCAATAGCACGTTCTATTTCTTTTGATGTCATATTCATTTTATGTCTTTCTCCCATACTTCGTAATACCGGATACAGTAGGCGCACCCAACCGTATCCCCGTCCTTGTCCTCTGCCAGAACATCTCCGCCGTCAAGCTGCGCACCGCAGACGGGGCAAGAATATTCGGGCAGACTCTTCTTATCCGGCTCGCCGCGAAACTCTTGCGGCAAGGCGGCCGGATACACAGTCAACCTTCTTCGCCTCCTTATATAATCCACCACAATTCACTTTGTTTTTCTTTCTTCCGCTGCCTCAACGGGGCGGGTTTCGACAGCGAAGATACCGTTTTTTCTACAGGTATCATTTTAAATGATATATTATCACAGACATGATTTTCTGTCAACATTTAAAAAAATAAATTTCCCGCCATAATTCGACAATACTTGCAAAAAGGCATTTGAAATGATATACTGTTAATCATTGAAAATGATAGGTGGGGGATTTGCGTGATTGCACATGAAATAAAACGGCTGCGCGCCGAGCGCGGCATATCTCAGAAGGAACTCGGCAAAAGGCTCGGTGTCGGCCAGTCAACCGTTGCAATGTGGGAGAGCGGCAAAAACAGCCCCGAGTATAAAACAATACTCCGCCTTGCCGAGATTTTCTCGGTGGGCGTTGCAGAGCTTGCCGAGGGTGGCGCTGCTAGCCTTGGTGTTCCTATCCTCGGGCGTGTTCAAGCGGGGATACCGCGCACTGCGGCAGAGGATATTATCGGTTATGAGCAAATATCCCCTGAGGTGGCTCGCTCGGGTGAGTTTTTCGCACTCAAGATTCGCGGAGAGAGTATGGAACCCCGCTTTTTGGACGGCGATACCGTAATAGTCCGTCGCCAGAGCAGTGTAGACAACGGCGAGATTGCCATAGTCCTCGTAAACGATGAGGACGCGACATGCAAAAAGTTTTACCGCCACAGTGACGGAATAAGCCTTGTGTCGCTAAACCCCAAGTTTCAGCCGATGTTTTTCTCGGCAGACGAGCTTGAGAACACAAAAATAGAAATTCTCGGCAAAGTTTGCGAGCTTCGCGCACGATTTTAAAAAAGAGATCTTCCCGACGGGCGGGAAGATCTCTTTGGTTTTATATAAATATTCTATTCTCCTAAAAGTTTTTTCTCAACATAGTCAAAACCGAGTCGCTCTATTGTATCGGCAAAACGCTCACCTGCTTCGCCCTCGTCGCGGAAGAGGTATATCGCTCGCTCTACAACACCGAGAACATCGGCCTTTTCGGTGAATACACGCCTGAGCGCGCGGCCGCGCGCAGTTTTCTTGCCCCATCTGCCGCCGATGTATATGCGGCAGCCGTTTGTAAAGTTTTCAAACGCGCCGAAGGGGCATTTTGTAACACACCTGCCGCAGCTGTTGCAGACCTCGTCGTCTTTTGTAATTTTACCGTTCTCAACGTGCGCCGTCTTCATAGGGCAGGTTGCTTCAATCACGCATTTATTGCACCCGCGGCATTTATCAAAGTCTATATCCGGGACGCGCTGGCCGATTATGCCGATGTCGTTGAGGTCAGGCTTTACGCAGTTGTTGGGACACCCGCCTACGGCTATCTTGAACTTATGCGGTAGCTTCGTTTCGCGCATGCCCTTATAGAAACGCTCGTGGATTTCGCGGGAGAGCGCGAATGTGTCTATAAGGCCAAACTGGCAGGTTGTGCCCTTGCATGATACTACCGGGCGCACCTTCGGGCCCGTGCCGCCCGTTTCAAGCCCGTACTTCGCAAGGAATTCACAAAGCGGTGCGATATTATCGTATGGCACGCGCTGAATTTCAATCGTGAGGCGCGAGGTCATGGCAAATTCGCCGTTTCCGAAGCGGCGCGCCGCCTCGGCTATTGCAACTCCTTCATCTGCCGTAATCTTGCCGTTTCGCGTTATGACGCGTGCATTAAAGCAGTCGGGGGTAGCCTTGTCGCGCAGAAACCCAAGCCCTTTTACGCGGGCGATTTCATCTGCGGGAACAGTTGGCTTTACCCCGCCTACGGTTGTTACCTTCATGTATTTCAACCTCTCTGATGTAGTCTTATTAAATGATAGCATTTTAAGCTTAAAACGTCAATAAAAAAGATTATTTTTTTTGCGCACGTAATTTGATAATTACAAGGACAGTAGCAACGAGTAGTTGAAGTATAACAAAAATTACTACCATCTCATATAAACTGTCATTCGAATATTCAATGGTTCCGTCAGGATATATTTTGTCATTTAAACCGTATCTGCGATATTCTTTGTCAGACCAATATTCTTCCATCTCCGTAAAAATCCCTTTTGCCTTATGTGAAAAATCTTCAAATGATTTTAGATATGTTACGGCGGGATCATCCGTACCCGATAACGCATACTGATCTTCTACGATAACCAAAACTTCTGCGGTGTTGGTAGTTTCATCAATAACGCAATAACCTTCGTCTGCATACACATAAACTTTATTATCGCTTCGCATATGGTCAGTTACTGAAGAAAGAAGGATGTCATGCCTTTCGTCATCGGTGTTTACAGCGAGAGCTTGATTTTTAGAATATTGCCCGATACTGAATTTTCCATTTGGTCGGGAGACAAAAATAGTATCTTTACCTGCCCATCCGTGAGGATACCATTTGGGATTTAATTCCACACTTCTACTACAGGATGTTAAAAGTAAAAGTGTCAAAACGAGCAAAAAGATTTTTTTCATAAAACTCTACCTTTCAATATTAAAATCGACATAAATATTGTATGGAGTTATCGCACCAACCTTTTCAGAAAAATATGCTACATCATTAGCCACTGTTCCCAATGTAGCATCTTCACCATCCATCCATGAAGTAAGTTCCGAGAAATTATATTCATCAGACAACCTTGCGGAAATTTTCCATTTTCCATTTTCATCTTTATATCCGGTTAGTTTTATATCGTTTTTATGTATGGAATAATATAAATCTCCCTGCTTAAATGAAACAGAAATTGTTTTATCCAATGTTTTTCCATCACTATTGGCAATTGCTATGTCAAGTTCTTTTAAAAATGCCGGATCATTTTTAATAAGCTGTGCAATTCTTGAATTGTCATCTCTGTATACATCTTCTGGATTCGGCTGCAAAGAGTGTTTTAGTAACCAGGCGGAAGTATCATAACCTTTATGCTTTAAATAGGTTTCAGCACCGACAAACCATAGTGCAGTATGGGTGGACGGTTTTAAATAAACCGGAGCTAAAGCTTCAAAAAATGATCTTTTTAATGTATTGCGTAATACTTTATTAGAATCCGAAGTTTCTTTATCATTTGACAATTGTGTTATAACAGGTTTTTCGTTCGGGTCGTGGGTGCCAAGGGGCTTGTATTCGTTTTTGGCATTCAGATTTCTATCGATGGTATTGGTTATCACAGCAGAAGTATTGGGTCTTTGCACCATCGGCCTCAATTCACTCTCAAATTGCGATCCGCGGAAAGCACTTTGGAATTCATCTAATGCACGATTTGAGTTTGATATCTGTTTCTTATAATTATATGAGTCATCTTCTGTACCGAGTAATCCAAAAGCACGGTTGGTATCATAGGGAAGCTGTGGATTTAATATGCCTGTTGTCTTTTCCTTAAACAAATCAAGAATACGATTGCTTTCTTCAGTTGAATCCTGATTAAACCCCTTAAGAAAAGGGTTTGTTTGTGAAGAGGATGTACTTTGAGAATAGAGGTTTCGATTATCCGCGTTTGCACGGATATTGGCAAACTTTTCTTTTCGCTGCTGTTCTTTCTGCAGGCGTTCCTGTTCTCTTTTTTCTCCGTACGGGTCATTAAACCCTTCGAAGAAATCATTATAGTCTTTTTCTGTTATGTCATCTCCAACTAATTTTACGTTAGACGCAAAAGGGTCATAAGCTTTTTGCTTTTTGTTAAATGAATTTTGTGTTATCATTGTTTTTTACCTTTCTATTATAATTTATTTGTATTGATTTTTCAATACAAACCGGACACTCTGCGCACACGGAGCAACCAATATGAATTGCGCACAAATTCATAGGGGTTCACTCCAAAAGCGTCACTGTCATAAGTTATAGCACGACTTTAATTTTGTGTTTGCCAAAAAAGTGCCAACTTTTTTGGAGAGGAAACGAAGGAAAAAAGTAAAAATCCGTACACAATGTGTACGGATTTTTGGCGGAGAAGGGGAGATTCGAACTCCCGCACCGCTTTCGCGACCTACGCCCTTAGCAGGGGCGCCTCTTCGACCAGCTTGAGTACTTCTCCAAGTCGAAAATAAATAAGGTCGGTATTCAGTTATTGCAAGCCGAATACCGACTCACTGCTCTATTATAAAGGAATTTGCCTTTTACGTCAAGAACTTTTGCCAAAAAAGTTTAGATAAGCTTTACGGTATAGTATACGCCGGTTAAGACAATATATCCGATAAGGCCGAACACGAAATAGATTGCAAGGTCTGCCGCGAGGAATGATGCGGCAAGAAGCATAAGGACGAGGATAAATGTGAGATAAACGATGCCGTATCGTGCATCTTTCTTAAAGAGAGTGAGCTCGCGATCGGCAAGCTTTATCTTACCCCCGCCGCAATGCGCCCAGACGGTGAGTGCTGCGCAGAGAGCAACTGCAACTGCTGAGAGAGAAAGAACGAGCATATCACTTGAGTTTACAAGGTCGCTCCTTAAGAGCCATACACCGATGCCGCCTATCGTACATGCGAGCGCAATCATAAAGAACTCGCGCTGATATGAGTAATAAATGATGTACAGTACAACGACTGCAGGAACAAATATATACAAAAGCATGAGCATCTCCTGTGAGAAGACAAGAGAGAGAGCAATAGCACATATTGCAACAAACACAGCTCCGATGAGTATGTTCTTGCCGCAGAAGAGCCTGTAGCTCATATCGCGATTCTTGACGTGCTCAACAATCATCATGACAATACCAGAAGCCGCGACAACAACCGCAACGGCGGCGATGACCTTAACCGATGTATATGCCATAAGGTAAGTTGTGGTACTCTTCATCATACGGCCAATATTCATAAGCAGAAGGAGTAGCGCAAAGGCAAATGTGAAAACAAGCAGGAGCTTATTTGTCACATAGTCTTTCTTTCGATACATTGCTGCGTCCTTCGGAGATTTATTTTCTTTCAAAACAGTTCACTCCCAAATCCAACATCATACGTTATATTTTACCAAATAATGAGTGTTTTGTCCAGTACTCTTTTACTAAGTTTACCCCAATATATTGTATTTTATTTTTCAAACGGCGTTGCAATTACTGATGCCCAGCCGTTTTTGTCGCAAATCTTAATAATTTTAAAACTTTTTTCAAGATGTCCGAGAACCTCATCGAGGCGTTCTGTTATTATGCCCGAGGCGATAAATATGCCGCCGCTCTTCACAAAGCCCGCCGCAAACGGTGATATGCCGATTATAACATCTGCTACGATGTTTGCGGCAACGATGTCGTATTTTTCTTCGGCGAACCGCTCACGCATAGTCTCGTTCTCAAGGATGTTGCCCGCCATAGCCTCATATTTATCGGCAAAGACACCGTTCATCTCGGCATTTCTTACCGCTATATCAACAGCGTTTTTGTCAATATCGACTGCTACGGCACTCTGAGCCCCGAGCAGGCATGCGGTAATAGACAGTATTCCGCTTCCGCAGCCGAGGTCTAGTATGGTATCGCCGGTTTTTGTATATTCCTCAATCGCTTCAAGGCAGAGCTGAGTCGTTGCGTGAGAGCCTGTACCGAAGCTCATGCCAGGGTTTATCGTAAAGACGACTCTGCCGTCATCGTTTTCGCATTCCTCCCACTCGGGTCGGACAAGCACGCGCTTACCGATTTTCAACGGATGAAAAAACTGCTTCCAGTTTTCTGACCAGTCCTCTTCGTTCATTGTAACAAAGCTGAGGTTTAAGCTGCCAAGCTCACCGTTTCCCGAAAGGGACGAGAGAAGCTGTTTTACGGCTGCGAGCTGTTCGTGCCCCGCGTCGTTTGCGCTGACGTATATTTTAACCTTGACCGGTGCGTCGGTTTTTTCGCGCACAAGCTCATCGTCAACATAGTCGCGGTACGGAAACTCCGACTGCATAAACTCTGAGAAGTCCTCCGGGTCCTCAATCTCAAATCCGCGTATTCCTATATCTTCAAGAGACGTTGTAAGAACGTCTATACCCTCGTGTGTTGTATCAATGGCAACCTGTATCCATTCCACAGTGCAAAACCTCCTTTGGGATATAATATATTTTACCAAAAAACGGCATAATTTGCAACATATTTTAAGTGCGCAGCGCATAGGCTGAAATGATTATGATAAGGTGGTGTTTTTATGGTTATACGCATACACAAACGCACTCTGGCAATACTTTTTGCCGCTGTGCTCGTGTTCTGCGCACTTCCGCATTTTCCGACAGAGCTGTCGGAGGAGGCATCGGGCAAGGTCACGGTTTCTGACTGGGGACTGAGCTTTCAAAACCCCGGCAAGACCCCCGTGGCGAATGTCAGCAGTGATTATTTAAAACAGTTTGATTCATACTTTGTTGCTGACGAAGAAAAAAACGTGATATACCTCACTTTTGACGCGGGGTATGAAAACGGGAATATGCCCAAAATTCTTGATGCGCTAAAAAAGCATAACGCACCTGCAACGTTCTTTCTTGTGGGCAATTTCATTGACCGCGAGCCGGAGCTCGTAAAGAGGATGACAGAAGAAGGGCATATTGTGGGCAACCATACCGCGACTCACCCCGATATGTCGGCAATAGCGAGTGAGGATAAGTTTAAGGCAGAGCTTGATACACTTGCGGAGAAGTACCAAAACGTGACGGGTCAGGAGATGAAGAAATTTTACCGCCCGCCGCAGGGAAAGTTCTCCGAGGCAAACCTCAGAATGGCTCGTGAGCTCGGGTACACAACCGTTTTCTGGAGCCTCGCATATGTAGATTGGTATGATAACAAACAGCCTGCACCTGATGAGGCAATGAATATACTTACAAGCCGCATACACCCGGGAGCGATAGTTCTCCTGCACAGCACATCAAAAACAAACGGCGAAATTCTCGACTCACTTCTGACAAAGTGGGAGGAGATGGGCTACACATTCGGAAGCCTTGAAGATTTAAAAGCTTAAGTAACAACAACCGATGCAATACGCATCGGTTGTTGTTATCAGTAAATATACTTTTTATACATATCATAAACATCGTCGGCTGTAGGCTCATAAAGCCCGCGGTTTACACTTCCGCCGCAACCGCCGATTCTTGAGTATTTCATAACTGCATCGCGGTCAAATCTCTTGTCACAGGGAACAGCGCGCTCAATCAGCGAGCGGAACTCATCACCGGTCTTGACTCCGCAGAGGCGGTATATGCGCGTAACTCTGTCCTCTGCAACGCGGGAGGAGTATTCTACAAAGTCGGGTAGGAAATATGCGTTTGCCTCGCCGTGAGAAAGCCCCTCAAAGTATGTCAGAGGATAGCCGAAGGAGTGGACAAAGCAGGTGCCGGTTACGGAGATAACAAGCCCTGCAAGCATAGAACCATACAGCAACCGTTCGCGAAGGGAAAAATCGAGCCTGCCCTCGGCGAGCGCGCGAAGCCCGCGCCCCATATAATATATCGCTTTCTCAGCTAGCGCGTCCGACACAACGGTTGCCCCCTTTGAGAGATAGCCCTCTACCGCGTGTGAGAGCGCATCAACTGCCGTGGCGTTTGTTATGCTCTGCGGGAGTGTGACAGTATACTCGGCATCAAGCAGAGCTGCGCGAGGAAATATTTTTGGTGTTTTGAGTGTTCTCTTATTCTCTATTTTATGGCAGGTGAGTACGGAGTACTGCGTCACCTCACTGCCCGTCCCTGCAGTTGTGGGAATTGCAATTATGGGGAGAGGGTCAGCCTTGCACTCGCCGTCATACAGTGTATCAACCGTAAGGTGTGGGTTTCGGGCAAAATATGCCGCCGCTTTTGCCGCATCAAGGGGGCTTCCGCCGCCGATGCCTATGATGAAATCCGCCTTAAACTCACGCGCGGCAACCCCTGCGGTAAAACAGGTTTCAACCGTGGGGTTCTGCTCGACGCGGTCAAACACAATAAGCGCCACTCCTGCTTTATCAAGCGAGGCGCGAACATCGTCAAGCGCACCTGAGAGCCTGGCGGAGCGCCCGCCGCAAATAACCATGCACTTTTTGCCGAATGCGGCGAAATCGAATTTCTGCACACAGCCGCGGCCGGATATTACTTTTACGGGGTTGAAAAACAGATTTGTCATAATACGTTTTCCTCCATCGTACAATTCTTTACTTATTATACACCAAAGTTTCATAAATTGTAAGTCTTTCATTGAATAAATAAGAAAAATATGGTATTATATGGATGTTGCCTATATAAAAATAATCGGAGGTTTTCTTTTTTGGATTTATATTTGTTGCTCGGTGCCCTGGTAATAGTCCTGTGTGTTGTATTTAACAGAATATCGCAAAAACTTGGGGTGCCCGTGCTTCTTGCGTTCATTGTTCTTGGTATGGTTTTCGGGTCTGATGGGCTTGTTAAAATCGAGTTTAACGACTACAGCTTTGCTGAGGATATATGTGTGTTTGCGCTCATTTTTATTATGTTTTACGGAGGTTTCGGTACAAAGTGGAGCGCGGCAAAACCTGTTGCAGCACAGGCGATTCTTATGTCTACCCTCGGCACGGTTGTTACGGCAGGGCTCGTAGGTGTTTTCTGCTGCTATGTTCTGGGTTTTGAGCTTCTGGAGGGGTTTCTTATCGGTGCGGTAATAAGCTCGACCGATGCGGCAAGCGTCTTTTCAGTACTCCGCTCACGGCATCTTAACTTAAAGGACAACACCGCCTCACTCCTCGAGGTAGAAAGCGGAAGCAACGACCCGTTTGCGTACATGATGACTATTACGATTCTCTCCCTTATGAACGGAAACGGTGGAGCCGACAGCATCATATGGCTTCTTTTTGCTCAAATCGCATTCGGTGCGCTCGGCGGTGTTCTTATTGCATATCTAGCAATTCGCTTTATGAAAAAATTCCGTTTCTTCTCCGCGGGCTTTGATGCGATATTCATTGTAGCTGTTGCTATTGTGTCGTTTGCTTTGCCCGAGGTTGCAGGAGGAAACGGCTACCTCTCGGCATATATAACGGGTATTATCTTAGGGAACACACGGCTTCGCAACAAGCAGTCGCTCGTAAACTTCTTCGACGGCATGACGGGGCTTATGCAGATGATAGTATTCTTTCTGCTCGGGCTTCTCTCGTTTCCGTCACAGCTGCCCTCAGTGGCACTGCCAGCACTTTGTGTTGCGCTGTTTATCACGTTTATTGCGCGCCCCATCGCATCTTTTCTGATTCTCGCCCCGCTTCGCGCACGAATAAACCAAATTGCGGTTGTTTCGTGGGCAGGGCTTCGTGGTGCGGCAAGTATTGTCTTTGCAATAATAGCCGTTCTTAATCCGGCAGTCATGTCGCATGATATATTCCATCTCGTGTTCTTTATAGTCCTGTTCTCAATTCTTGTTCAGGGCACGCTTCTTCCGCGTGTTGCAACACTTTTTAATATGACAGACAACTCAAGTGACGTTATGAAAACCTTTACCGACTATACCGAGGAGCATCCTGTCAGATTTATAAAGTTCAAAGTTCGTGAATCGCACCCTTGGGCGAACTGTGAGATAAGAAATATCACTCTGCCGCCCGATACACTTATCGTGCTTATCATTCGAGGAAAGCGAAAACTCGTGCCAAACGGCAAAATGAGAATCCACCCGGGCGATGTGATTATCCTCAGTGGCAAGGCGATAGGCAGAATTGAGGGAGTTAACCTGTATGAAAAGGTGATTGAGTTTGATGACCCGTGGGCAGATAAGCCGATTTCACAGATTCGTTCGGGCGATGACCTCATAATTATGATAAAGCGCAGAGAAAAGGTAATTATCCCTCGCGGTAACGTAAAGCTTCGCGACGGCGATGTTCTTGTAATAAACGATGCATTGCATGTTTCCTCTGAGTGGGAAGCAAGCGATGGAGAAATTTAAGCGCCTCGATAAAAAACCACCACAGAGTTTTCTGTGGTGGTTTTCTCTTATTGAATATCTGCAGTTAATGCGCCGTCTTTTATATCTACATATATCGTGCTCTGTGCAGGCGGGTCTTTTGCTATTATGAGCCGACCGACGAGTGTTTCTACCCTGCTCTGGATAAAGCGGCGTAGCGGGCGCGCCCCGTAAATGGGCTCAAAGCCGTTTTCTATTATATACTCCTTTGCCGCATCTGTCACCGTAAGGCTGAGTTGTTTTGCGTGTAGCCTTTCTCTTAAATCATTAAGCATAAGCTCAACTATGCGTGATATGTCGGCGCGTGTAAGGGGTTTGTAGAACACGGTTTCGTCCAGCCTGTTCAAAAATTCCGGACGGAATTGCTGCTTTAGAAGAGCCTCAACCCGGTCGCGCGCATCGGGTGAAATGTCGCCGCTTGCGTTGATACCGTCGAGGATTATATCTGAGCCAAGGTTTGAGGTGAGAATCAGTATGGTGTTCTTGAAGTCTACCGTTCTGCCTTGAGAATCGGTTATTCTGCCGTCGTCAAGTACCTGCAGAAGAATGTTGAATACATCGGGGTGTGCCTTTTCTACCTCATCAAACAGCACTACAGAATAGGGTTTTTTGCGCACAGCTTCGGTTAGCTGGCCGCCCTCCTCATAGCCGACGTATCCGGGAGGTGCGCCTACAAGGCGCGATACTGCGTGCTTCTCCATATACTCGCTCATATCTATTCTGATAAGGTTTTTCTCATCGTCAAACAACGCTTCAGACAGAGCTTTTGCAAGCTCGGTCTTTCCTACACCTGTTGGGCCGAGGAACAGGAACGAGCCTATCGGCTTTTTGGGGTCTGCAATACCTGCCCGTGAGCGGAGTATTGCTTCGCTTACGACTTTTACCGCCTCGTCCTGACCAATTACACGGCGGTGGAGTATCTCCTCAAGACCGAGCAGTTTCTCTCGCTCTGATTCCAAAAGCTTTGACACGGGTATACCTGTCCAGCGGCCTATTATTTTTGCGATCTCCTCATCTGTAACCTTGTCGCGGAGGAGAGAGCCGCTGTTTTCTTCGGCGAGCCTTTCTGCCTCCTCAATTTCAGCCTTAAGCGCGGGGAGACGTCCATACTTCAACTCTGCCGCACGGTTTAGGTCATAACTGTCTTCGGCGCGCTCGATCTCGGCGTTTAATCCGTCAAGCTCCTCACGCAGTTTTTTAAGCTTCTCAATCGCGCCTCTTTCGTTCTCCCAACGCGCGCGCATCTCAGAGAAAGTATCGCGCATCTCAGACAGCTCGCGTCGGATTTCTTCAAGGTGCTCCTTTGAAACCTCGTCGCTTTCGCGCATGAGCGCGGCTTCTTCTATTTCGTGTTGCATTATCTTGCGGGAGATTTCATCGAGCTCTGTGGGCATCGAGTCAATCTCAGTGCGTATCATCGCGCACGCCTCATCAACAAGGTCTATAGCCTTGTCGGGCAAAAATCTGTCCGAAATATACCGCGAGGACAAGACTGCCGCTGAAATTAGTGCCTGATCAGCAATTTTTACGCCATGAAAAATTTCATAACGCTCGCGTATACCGCGAAGGATAGATATTGTGTCCTCAACGCTCGGCTCGTCTACAAGCACAGGCTGGAAGCGTCGTTCAAGAGCCGCGTCTTTCTCTATATACTTGCGGTATTCGTTGAGCGTTGTTGCGCCTATGCAATGAAGCTCGCCTCGTGCAAGAAGTGGCTTTAAGAGATTGCCTGCGTCCATAGCACCGTCGGTTTTTCCTGCACCTACTATTGTGTGAAGCTCGTCTATAAAGAGAATTATTCTGCCATCGCTCTGTTTTATCTCGTTAAGAACTGCTTTCAAACGCTCTTCAAACTCGCCACGGAATTTTGCGCCTGCTATAAGTGCGCCCATATCAAGCGAGAAAATCTCTCTGTCGCGAAGCGAGTCGGGAACATCCCCTCGCACAATTCGTGTGGCAAGCCCCTCTGCGATCGCAGTCTTTCCGACTCCGGGTTCGCCGATAAGTACGGGGTTGTTTTTTGTCTTACGGGATAAAATTCTTATAACATTGCGTATCTCTGAGTCTCGCCCGATTACGGGGTCGAGCTTTTTTTCTCTTGCAAGTGCGGTGAGGTCAGAGCCGTACTTTTTAAGGGCATCGTATGTGCCCTCGGGGTTGTCAGAGGTTACTCGCGTATTCTTCCTGACCGATGCAAGCGCCTCAAGAAAACTGTCTGAGCTTATACCGAAATCGCGAAGGAGTTTTTTAATACCTGCAGTTGGTTTTTCAATAATGCCTAGCATAAAATGCTCTACAGAAATATATTCATCGCGCATATTCTCGGCGTGCTTTTCGGCAGAATTAAGCGATGCCTCAAGCTCTCGGGAGACGTAGACTTCAGCACCGCCTGAGACTTTTGGGAGTTTTTCAATAAGTGATACGGCGGCGTTTGCAACGGTTTCCCCATCAGCGCCGAGCTTCTTTAAAAGCTCGGGAATAAGCCCGCCACTCTGATCTGTAAGTGCATAGAGCAAATGCTCCTGTTCTATCTGAGAATTGCCGTATTCCACAGCGGCGTTTCTCGCGTTTTGTATAACTTCCATTGATTTTTGTGTAAGCTTTTGCATATTCATAGCCTTCTCCTCCTTTACACAATTTCGAGGTTACTGTTTATATAATCGCCGTATAGCTTTGAAACATACGCGGCCGAGGCTGTCACATCGGGGTACAGACTGAAATGCGCCGAAACCCCGTCGTTCAAATGCCTGATATACCTTGCCGCACTTCTGCTGAGATACTCTGTACCTGCGTTTTTGGGTGTACGCAGCCGGCGAACAAATCTGCCATCTCCGAATTCAGAGAGCCTTTCTCCAAAATATGCGTCCTCAAGCTTTTGCCACATCGCGAAGAACACATCAAGCTCAGATATAAGCCGTGTGTTCTGAGTTCGGAGGGAAGCCCTAACTTCACCGAAATATTTGCCTCCGTCGGGGTAGATTGCTACAGAATAACGTATGGTAGGGTTGTATTTAAACCTCAGTGAGCTTTTTACCGCGAACAACGAGTCGCGGCTGTCCGGGTGAACAAGAAAGTTTTCATCTCCCGACATAAGCCGTGCAAGCTTGGTAAAAATATCACGTTGCCTTGTCTCGGGGGTTGAAAGCCCAAGATGCTCTGCAAGAATTTTGTTTATAAGCCCTGAGCGCGTCATGCCGCGCTCAAAAGCCGCACGGTCAACCGCGCGGACCACCTCGTCTAAAAGTGTTATACTGTATATGTTCTTTTTCACATCATCGCCTCCGGTTCTGCCACTATATTTTTAGTATATCATTTAGATATAATTTGTCAAGAGATTTATATAAAAAACATAACGAGTTTTATTGTAAATAAACTGTTAATAAAAATTATGTGCATAATGACCAAAACGTAAAAGTTTTAAAAAGCAAGATTATTGTACAAAATGTAGCGATAAATAGTATAAAAAGTTACGCATGAATCACAAGTCCACACCTCGAGGACATTTTTTTGCCTTTTTATTGTAAAAGTGTTTGTACATTCGGTATAGTAAACCTTGTACAAAAGCGCATAAGAACCTTTGGTTAATTAGTTAATTTACTTTTTATAAACAAAGTGATATAGTACTAAGGTAACATCGGAAGATGTGTAAAATCGTATAAAATTTTTGGAGGTACATATATAATGTCAAGTGTAAAGCTTAACCATGTCTATAAGAGATATGACGGCGGCGTTACAGCTGTTTCAGATTTCTGCATAGACATCGCAGACAAAGAATTCGTTATCCTCGTTGGTCCGTCAGGTTGCGGTAAGTCCACAACTCTCCGCATGATTGCAGGTCTTGAGCAGATTTCCGAAGGTGAGCTCCTCATCGACGACGTTCTCTGCAACGACATCGCTCCGAAGGACCGCGATATCGCAATGGTTTTCCAGAACTACGCTCTTTACCCGCACATGACAGTTTTTGATAACATGGCATTCGGTCTCAAGCTCCGCAAGACTCCGAAGGATGAAATCAAGCGCCGCGTTGAAGAAGCTGCTAAGATTCTCGAAATCGACTATCTTCTCGACAGAAAGCCAAAGGCTCTCTCCGGCGGTCAGCGCCAGCGTGTTGCTCTCGGCCGTGCTATTGTTCGTAACCCGAAGGTCTTCCTTCTCGACGAGCCGCTCTCAAACCTCGACGCTAAGCTCCGTGCTTCAATGAGAACAGAGCTTTCAAAGCTCCATGAGCGCCTCCAGACAACCTTTATCTACGTTACACACGACCAGGTCGAGGCTATGACAATGGGTACTCGTATCGTTGTTATGAAGGACGGCTTCATTCAGCAGATTGATGCTCCGCACGTTCTCTATGATACACCGGCTAACCTCTTCGTTGCTACATTCATGGGCTCACCGGTTATGAACACATTTGAGGGTCACCTCATCGACGAGAACAACAAGACATACATCGTATTCGGCGATGCTAAGATTGAGCTTCCCGATTCAAAGGGCAGAAAGCCTGAGGTTATGTCCTACATCGGTAAGGACGTTATCGTCGGTGTTCGTCCTGAGGCTCTTCACGACGAAGAAGTATTCCTCAACCAGTACCCTGAAGCAACAATCGACGCTAAGGTTGAAGTTGTTGAGCTCATGGGTCATGAGACATACCTCTACCTCAAGTGCCAGGGCCGCGACTTTATCGCTCGCGTTTCACCGCGCTCGACTACAAAGGTTGGCGATACAGTCAAGATTGCTATCGAGACTCCGAAGCTTCACATTTTCGATAAGGATACAGAGGTTACAATCACAAACTAATACCTTAAAAAGCTTAAAGCCTGCCGGAAAACGGCAGGCTTTTTATTGGTGCCTTTAGGCGTGGAAATAAACCCCCAGTTTTACTGGGGGAAGATAAAAAGCTTTAGCAAGAGAAAAACCTCCATGATAAAATAGTAAAGGTTTGGCGACCGCATTACTAAAAAATCATGGAGGTTTTTAAACTA
>JAZNAQ010000024.1:0-31118 GCA_045586595.1 Eubacteriales bacterium
TTAAAAACCTCCATGATTTTTTAGTAATGCGGTCGCCAAACCTTTACTATTTTATCATGGAGGTTTTTCTCTTGCTAAAGCTTTTTATCTTCCCCCAGTAAAACTGGGGGTTTATTTCCACGCCTAAAGGCACCAAACAAAAACCCAACGGATGCGGATGCATCTGTTGGGTTTTTATATTATGCTTCGATATTGCCGAGGAATGTGCGGAGCTTTTCGTTTGTTCCGCCGAGCACGTCTTCGGGCTTGCCGTCTGCCTCGATAAGCCCGTCCGCCATAAATATTATGCGGTCGGACACGTCGCGCGCAAACTTCATTTCATGCGTTACGATTACCATTGTCATATCCATCTCGGCGAGCTCGCGGATAACGCGGAGGACCTCAAGCGTAAGCTGAGGGTCGAGCGCGGATGTCGGCTCGTCAAAGAACAGTACCTTTGGCGAGAGTGCGAGTGCGCGCGCAATGGCAACACGCTGTTGCTGGCCGCCCGAGAGCACACACGGGTAGTTTGCCGTCTTGTCAGAAAGCCCGACGCGTTCAAGAAGCGACACTGCATTCTCGCGGATTTCGGCGAGTATCTGCTTTTTGTTCGCCTTATAGTCCTGCCTTTCTTTTGCAAGAAGGCTTGGCGCGAGCATTACGTTTTCAAGCGCAGAATACTGCGGGAATAGGTTATATGACTGAAACACAAGCCCGCAGGCAAGCTGCCAGCGGCGCTGGTCTGCCTTTGATTTTCCCGAGTTATTCTCTGAGTCATAAACCGTGTCGCCGTCTATTGTGATTTTGCCGCTTGTGGGGGTCTCAAGCGCGTTGATACAGCGCAAAAGCGTTGTCTTTCCGCTGCCCGATGAGCCGATAATTGAGAGCACCTCACCCTTTTCCATAGAAAAGTCGATACCCTTTAAAACTTCGGTCTTGCCGAAGCTTTTATAGAGATTATTAACTTCTAAAATAGCCATAGCTTAACCTCTGTAATAGTTTAATTTCTTCTCTATGTAGCCAAAGAGTATGGTAAGGATACCGTTAAATGCGAGGAAGTAGAGCGCGGTTGAGAAGAGGGGCCCGATAAGGCCCTGCTTTGTGAAGCGCTCGGCGCACATGATAATCTCGGTAACTGCGACAACGCGCGCAAGAGAGGTATCCTTGACGAGCGTTATAATCTCGTTGCCTATGGGCGGGATTATGCGCTTTACAACCTGCGGGAGCACTACACGGAAAAACGTCTGGCTCTTTGTCATGCCGAGCACCTGGCCCGCTTCATACTGCCCCTTAGGTATCGCCTCTATGCCGCCGCGATATATTTCAGAGAAGTATGCCGCGTAGTTTATCGCAAAAGCAATAAGCACGGCTGTCATACGCGAGCGCATGGGCATATCAAGCAAAAGCCCCGGAGCGTATAATACGACAAAAATTTGGAGCATCAGGGGCGTGCCCCTGATGACCCAAACAAATGTACGTGTCAACCAGCGTATTGGCGCAAATTTTGAAATTGCGCGGAGTATTTTATTTTTGCTTCGCTCTAAAACCCGCAGGGGTCGCCATTTTGACATTGAGCCAAACGCAACTATAAGCCCGAGCGGAATCGCCGCAAGCAGAGTTACTGCAAATATCGTGCAGTTATCAACAAAGCCTTCGGTCAGCGAGCGGAAAGCAACTTCAAAAGTTGACATAAGTTAAAATCCGCCTTTAATTAGTCCTTGATAAGAAGGTTCTGGAGCTTATACTTTGTTGCAATAGCCTCGAGCGTGCCGTCTGCGATAAGCTCATCGATTGTGTTGTTTACAACAGTTGCCATGTCTGAACCCTTGCGGAATGCAATACCATACTCCTCAGGAGCAAACTCGCGTGCTTCAACTGCAACGAGGTTCTCAAAGTCTGTACCTGCGCCGATTGAGCCGATAGATGTTACATAGTCAACAATCGCGATGTCGGATGTGCCTGCTGCAACGTCCATAAGTGCCTTTGCCATAGAGTCAACCGGTGTAAATGCGCTGTCCTTGAAGAACTCATCAGATGTTGCAAGCTCTTCGCCGGCAGAACCTGCCTCAGCAACAACAGATGCGCCGATAACGCCCTCTGTGTACTTCTCGAGGTTTTCGCTCTTAACTACCATTACCTGTCTGTTCTGCATGTACGGGTCGGTGATTTCCATGTTAGCCTTGCGCTCATCGGTGATTGTCATACCGTTCCAGATGCAGTCGATGTTCTTTGCGTTGAGCTCGATTTCTTTTGAGTTCCAGTCGATTTCAACGAACTCAGGTGTAACGCCGACCTTCTCACAAACAGCCTTTGCAAACTCTGTTTCAAAGCCGATAAGCTCGTTTGTTGTGTTGTCGTAGTAGTTCATCGGAGCGAAGAGTGTCATACCGATAACCATCTTGCCGTTGCCTGCGATGTAATCTGCATCGCTTGTAGCTGTAGCATCGCCGCCATCGGAGAATACGTCGCTGTCGTCAAGGTTTGCGTCGTTTCCGCAGCCTGCAAACAAGCATGTGAGCATAGCAACTGCGAGAAGAAGTGATAAAAGCTTTTTCATAATAAATTGCCTCCTAAAAAATGATTACTTATTTAAGCGTGAGGTTATTATACCACAACACTTTACCGTTGTAAAGTGGAAAATCGAAAAAGTTTTAAATTTTTTCAATTATTTCTGCGCCCAGTTTTTTTGCCCATTCGCGCCACTTATCAAACTCGCAGCAGAGGTTTTCTGCCGCGTGGCAATCGCTTGAGAGAATAAACCTGCCGCCCTTTGAGGCGATATATTTCACCTGCGCCTCTGACGGGTAGGGGGTTGTGCGATAGCCGCGGCTTATCGCGCCGGTGTTTATTTCAAACGGAATATTTGCAGAGAGCAGTCTGTCTGCTGCCGCCTGCCATGCCGCAACATAGCGCGGATAATTCTCGTCAAAGAGGTTTTCTCGCTCTGAGAGCTTTGTTATCAAGTCAAAATGGCCTATAATATCGGGCTTCATCTTGTCGGCAATATCTGCAACGGTTTCAAAATATATCTCGCAGAGTGAGTATATATCACCGCCGAGATATTTTTCTGCCGCCGCCGCGAGAATGTCCATGCCCTCGTCAACGTGGACATACTCTCCGCCGATTTCCATATAGTGAACCGAGCCGATTATATAGTCTGCCCAAGGTGGGATGTCGCCGTAATAGTCACACTCGCACCCGCAGAGGATTTTTATTTTATCCTTATACTTCTCGCGCAGAGCGACAAGCTCCTTGCGATACTCTGCCGCATCGGGCGGCATACAGTAGCGCGTATCAAACGAGGTATAGCCGTGGCCCGAAAAGCCGAGTTCAGAAAGCCCAAGTTCTATTGCCCGCAGGACAGTTTCTTCTGCGCGGCTTTTTCCGTCGCACCAGGTTGTGTGGACGTGGTAATCTGCGCGCGTCATTTCGTCATCTTCTCCTGCTTTACCTTATGGTCTATAACGTGGCGCGAGGCAAGCTCACGGCGAATGTCTGAAAGCTCAATGCCCGACTCTATCATAAGAACCATTACATGGTATGCAAGGTCTGCAATCTCATATATTGTCTCGGCCTTATCCTCTGCCTTAGCGGCGATGATAACCTCTGTGCTCTCCTCGCCAACCTTCTTCAGGATTTTGTCAAGACCTTTTTCAAAGAGGTATGTTGTGTATGAGCCTTCCTTCTTCTCGGTCTTTCTGCCCTTGAGCATATCCATAAGGCCATCGAGCGAGAACTCATGCAGCTCGTCGCTCTGCCATACAGGGTTTTCAAAGCACGATACCGTACCCTTATGGCAAGCGGGGCCGTCGGGCTTTACCATGACAACAAGCGCATCGTTGTCGCAGTCGGCGGTGATTGATACTATGTGCTGATAGTTGCCGCTCGTCTCGCCCTTGAGCCAAAGCTCCTGTCTTGAGCGGCTCCAGAAGCAGGTGAGCCCCTTTTCCATAGAGATTTTAAGGCTCTCGCGGTTCATATACGCAAGAGTGAGCACGCGTTTTGTCTCCGCGTCTACAACTATTGCAGGGATGAGCCCCTTTTCGTCAAACTTGAGTTCTTCTATATTAAGCATAATAATTTATCCTTTCTTTTCAGAGCCTTGTCGGGATTGCTCGTTCTGACATCTCGCGCTTTAAGTCGCTTATTGCAACCTCACCGAAGTGGAAGATTGAAGCGGCAAGCCCTGCATCCACCTTGGGGAGTGTTTCAAACAATGTGATAAAATCGCTGATACTGCCCGCGCCGCCTGAGGCGATTACGGGAACGCTAACCGCGTTGCACACGGCATCGAGCATTTCAAGGTCAAAGCCGCCCTTTACGCCGTCGGTGTCGATTGAGTTGACAACAACCTCACCCGCACCAAGGCCAACACATTTCTTTATCCACTCTATTGCTTCCATGCCTGTGTTCTCGCGGCCGCCCTTGGCAAACACACGGAAAACTCCGTCAACGCGCTTGACATCAGCCGACAGCACAACGCACTGGTCGCCATACAGTTTCGCCGCCTCATATATAAGGTTTGGGTTGCGTATTGCGCCCGAGTTTACTGATACTTTATCCGCGCCGCATTTGAGCACGCGGTCAAAGTCTTCGGTAGTATTTATGCCGCCGCCGACAGTGAGCGGGATGAATACGCTTCTTGCCGTTTCACACAGAATGTCGGTAAAAAGCCTTCTGCCCTCGGCAGATGCGGTAATGTCGTAGAAAACAAGCTCGTCTGCGCCGCATGAACTGTAGAATTTTGCAAGCTCAACGGGCGAGGAGACATCGTTTAAGTTCTCGAAGTTTACGCCCTTGACAACGCGCCCGTCGCGCACATCAAGGCAGGGGATGATTCTCTTTGTTATCATCGTGCCACCTCGATTGCCTCAGTGAGGTCGATACTTCCTGTATAATATGCCTTGCCGATGATTGCGCCATAAAGAGAGAGCTTGCGAAGAGCGCGTACATCGTCTATAGACGATACGCCGCCCGAGGCGATAATCTGCATTTCAAACTGCTCGGAAAGGTTGCGGTATAGCCCGACATTCGTGCCCTTCATCGCGCCGTCCTTTGATATATCGGTACAAATCAGCGTTTTTACGCCTATATCCTGCATCTTCGAACACAGATCATATGACGTAAGCGCACTTTTCTCGGTCCAGCCGCGCACAGCCGCAAAGCCATCCTTTATATCAACACCAACGGCTATTTTGTCGCCATATAACTTAACAGCCTCGCGCGTAAAGTCCATATCGGTAACGGCTGCTGTGCCGAGGATTACGCGGTCAATGCCTGACGAGACATACTTTTCAATTACATCGAGCGAGCGGACACCTCCGCCCACCTCGGTAAACAGGCCTGCACTCTTTTTTATCTCACAGATGGTTTCAAGGTTTGGTGTTTCGCCGCTCCTTGCCCCCTCAAGGTCAACAACGTGGATACAGCTTGCACCTTTTGCCACAAAATCGCGTGCGATTTCGGCAGGGTTATCACTGTACACCGTCATCTGGTTATAGTCGCCCTTAAACAGGCGTACAGCTTTTTTCTCATATAAATCTATAGCCGGAAAAATCAGCATTTGTTATCCCTCCGTTTCACAGAACGCACGGAGGATAGAAAGCCCTACCTCGCCGCTCTTCTCAGGGTGAAACTGACAACCGTAAACATTCCCGCTCGCTACTGCCGCGGTGAGCTCGGCACCGTACTCAGACGTGGCGCTTACAGAGTCTTCACAGTCGGCAGCGTAGTAGGAGTGAACGAAATACACGCAGTCACCCTCATTTATATACTTAAATATCGGGCACGGTCCGCCCTTGAACTTCAGTGCATTCCAGCCGATGTGCGGGATTTTTAACCCTTTTGGTATGACGTCTGAAATAGGTCGGACAGAGCCTTTAATAAGCCCCAAGCCCTCATGCTCTCCGTACTCGTAGCTTTTCTCAAACAAAAGCTGCATTCCGAGGCATATGCCAAGAAACGGTTTCCCGCGCTTTGCCTCGTTACATACTATCTTGTCAAGCCCCGTCGCGCGGAGCTTTTTCGCCGCGTCCTCAAACGCGCCGACTCCGGGAAGGACTATTTTATCGGCAGACCTTATCACAGCCTCGTCGGATGTTACCGTGACATCTGCGCCGATTGCGGCAAACGATGCCGTGAGCGAGAACAGGTTGCCCACACCGTAGTCAACAATGGCTATCATCAGAGAACTCCCTTCGTGGAGGGGATTTCGTCTTTAAAGTCAGGGTCAATCTTTACAGCTTCGCGGAGCGAGCGACCGACAGACTTGAAAACACCCTCAATTATGTGGTGCGAGTTTTTTCCCGCAAGCTGTGTGATGTGGAGAGTTGCGCCCGCCTCACGCGCAAACGCAATCCAGAACTCCTCGCAGAGCTCTGTGTCAAAGTCGCCAACCTTGACCGTGGGAATTTCAACATTATACACAAGCATACCGCGACCTGAAAGGTCAACCGCTGACATGATAAGGGCCTCATCCATAGGCAAGAGCATATTGCCGTAACGGCATATTCCGCGCTTATCTCCAAGCGCCTTTGTAAACGCCTGACCGAGCGCTATACCTATATCCTCAACCGTGTGGTGATAGTCTACATAGGTATCGCCCTTGCAGGAAACCTCAAGGCCAAAGCCACCGTGACGTGAAAGGAGCGTCAGCATATGGTCGAGAAAGCCACAACCGCTCGATACATCGCTTTTGCCCTTGCCGTCAAGGTTTAAAGAGAGAGAAATATCCGTCTCTGCTGTTTTTCTTTTAATCTCAGCACTTCTCATATCACTTACCTCCCAGAATATCGCAAAGTGTTTTTATAAGCGCCTCCATCTCATCCCGCGCACCGATTGTTATGCGGAGATGCTCGCAAAGGCGTGGTTTATTAAAGTGGCGCACAAGTATCCCGCGCGACTTAAGCTCTCTATACAGCTTCTCGCCGCCGACTTTTTCGTGCTTTACGAATATGAAGTTTGCGCGCGAATCTGTCATTGTAAAGCCAAGTGAGCGGAGTGCCGCTTCTGTGTACGCGCGATTTTCTTGTATCTGCTTACAATTTGCTCTTGTATACTCCTCATCCTCAAGCACGCCGAGCCCCGCCGCCATTGTCATGCGGTTTATATTATACGGGTTTGTAGAATACTTTATGGTATTGAGGTCGCGTATCAGCTCTCGGTTGCCTGCGCCAAATCCAAGGCGCGCACCCGCCATTGAGCGCGATTTTGAAAATGTCTGTATAACGAGAAGGTTGTCGTATTTCGGGATGAGGGAGAGCGCGCTCTCTGCGCCGAAATCAACATATGCCTCGTCTATAACCACAACATTTTCGGGGTTTTTCTTTATAATCTCCTCAATCTCAGAGAGCGGGAGCGCAATACCTGTCGGTGCGTTGGGGTTTGCTATGAATATTGTAGAGTTCTTATTATAATACTCCTTTGTGTCAAGCGCAAAATCCTCGCGCAGAGGTATTTCGGTATACGGCACGTTATTAAGCTCTGCGAACACCGGATAAAAGCCGTAGGTTATATCGGGAAAGAGCGCAGGGTGCTTTTCATCGCAGAATGCCATAAAAGCGAAGTTGAGTATTTCATCCGAGCCGTTTGTGACTAAAACCTCGTCAAATGAAAGCCCGCACATCTTCGCTATTTTCTCTGTCAGCTCGCGGCACTCGGGGTCGGGGTAGAGCTGCGCCTTTTTTGCGGCTTCGGCGGCATACCTTACCGCCTTATCGGACGGGGGAAACGGCGATTCGTTTGTGTTGAGCTTTATATATTTCATGTCCTGCGGCTGCTCACCCGGTGTATATGGCGTGAGCGCCTTATACTTTTCGCTTAAAAATCTGCTCATTTCTTATCTTCCTCAAATCTGATTGTTGCGCTTCTTGCGTGGGCAGAAAGGCCCTCTTTTTCTGCGAAGTACGCAATATCATCGGCAACGCGGAAGAGCGCTTCGCGGGTGTAGTATGTATACTGCGACTTCTTCACGAAATCGTCTACCGAGAGCGGGCTTGAAAACCGTGCCGTACCGCTCGTCGGGAGAGTGTGGTTCGGCCCTGCGAAGTAATCGCCCAATGCCTCGGGGCAGTTCTTGCCCATGAATATTGAGCCTGCGTGTCGGATTTTATCGAGATAGTCAAACGGGTTGTCCACACACAGTTCAAGATGCTCTGGTGCGAGAGCGTTTGCTATATCAATCGCGGCAGAAAGATTATCTGCCACAATAATTTTTCCGTTATTATCTATTGAGGCGCGGGCAATCTCCTCACGCGGAAGAGAGGGAATCTGCTGCTCAAGAGAGCGCGACACTTCATTTGCAAGGGTCTCTGAATCTGTCACAAGCACAGCCGATGCCATTTTGTCATGCTCTGCCTGCGAGAGGAGGTCTGCCGCAACGTGGCGAGCATTTGCGCTACCGTCTGCGACGATGAGTATTTCGCTCGGGCCTGCAATCATATCAATAGAAACCTGCCCGAAAACCTGGCGTTTTGCCTCTGCAACAAACGCGTTGCCGGGGCCCACGATTTTATCTACCCTCGGTATGCTCTCAGTCCCGTAGGCAAGCGCGGCTATAGCCTGTGCGCCGCCGACCTTGAAAATTTTTGAAACCCCTGCAATCTTTGCCGCGGCAAGTATTACAGGATTTATTTTGCCATCTCTTCCCGGAGGGGTTGTGATTACAACCTCACGACAGCCGGCAATTACCGCAGGAATCGCGTCCATCAGCACGGTTGACGGGTACGCCGCCGTACCTCCCGGCACATAAAGCCCTGCACGGTCAACAGGGATTACCTTCTGGCCGATTACAACGCCATCGGTATCGTTTATTATAAAGCTTGTTCTTACCTGCTTTTCGTGAAACCTGCGGATGTTTTGTGCCGCGCGGCGGAGTATACTGATAAACCGTTCATCAACTGCATTAAACGCCTCGTCTATTTCCGCCTCGGTTACAGCAAGAGATTCAAGCTGCGCGCCGTCAAACCTCTCACAATATTCAAAGAGCGCCGCATCGCCTCGCTCGCGCACATTTTTTATAATCTCGGCGACAGTCCCCGAAACGTCACGAGTATCCTCCGCTCTTGCAAACACCTCAGACATCGGCACTTCGCCATATTTTAAAATTTTAATCATTTGCTTTCCTCCGTCATGCGGGCAGTTTCGCGGACAATTTTCTCTATCTGCTCTGATTTGAACATAAAGCTTGATTTATTCGCGATGAGCCTTGCGCTTATCGGCACTATCGTTTCAAACACCTCAAGGTTGTTCTCGCGAAGCGTTGTGCCCGTCTCGACTATATCTACAATAACGTCTGAAAGGCCGAGAATCGGCGCAATCTCTATTGAACCGTTTAAGTGGATTATGTCTATATCCCTACCCTTTGAGGTATAGTAGGTCTGCGCTATGTTTGAAAACTTGGTGGCGACCTTTAGTGTTTTCTGCGGGTCATCGCGGAAATCCTTCTGCGCCGCAACCGCCATGCGGCACTTGCCTATATCAAGGTCTAAAAGCTCATACACGTCGGGGGCATATTCAAGAAGAATGTCCTTACCCGCAACGCCGATGTCGGCCGCACCGCGCTCAACATATATCGCAACGTCTGACGGCTTTACCCAGAAATATCTTACGCCGAGAGCTTCGTTTTCAAATATTAGTTTTCGGTTGTTCTCATGTATTGACGGACACGGAAAGCCTGCCTTTTCAAACATTGCGTATACCTTCTCGCCCAGTCTGCCCTTCGGCAGTGCGATATTAAGCATTTTCTTCAAGACAGGTCACCTCGCCATTCTTAAGCTTCATAAGCTTTTTATACCTGAGCTTTTCGGGAGCTTTTCTCTGCGCCGTTGCGCTCATCCCTCTCTCCGTAAACCGCCCTACTGCGCGGGCTATATTTTCGCACGGCTCGCCCTCATCGTAGATAATGAGCGCGTCAACGTCAAACTTCTCTGTGCGCTGCTCTACGGACTCGAGCAGGTCGAGATAGACCGCAAAGCCTATTGCGCCGGACTTCTTGCCCATTCGGCGCATGAGATTGTCATACCTGCCGCCCGAGAGAATTCCACTCGGCACACCGTTTATAAAGCCCTTGAACACAACTCCGTTATAATACTTTATGTCGTTAACAACAGAGAAGTCTATGCGCAGCTTGCTTATCAGCCCGCACATCTTAAATGCAGAAACAATCGCCGAAAGCTCCTCTATATACACCTGGTTGCACGAAAGTGTTTTGAGTGTTTCAAGCACCTTTTCCGCGTCGCCGTATGTGGTTATGAGCTTTTTTAAAACCTCGGCTTTTTCACCATCGCCGCAAAGGCGTGATAGCTCGTGGAGGTTTTTCTCTCCGACACACTTTATAATCTCGCGCTGTGTCGCCGCATTCGCTCCGAGGCTTTCTATAACATCTGACAAAATGCCAAGGTGGGACACATCAAGCACCCACTCCTCTGAAATTGTGTCAAGGCTCTCGGCAGCGAGCAACAAAACCTCTGATACGCAATAAGAGTCAATGTCGCCTATGCACTCAAGGCCGACCTGCATAATCTCTCGAAAACCAAGAGCGCCCTTTGATACGCGGTATACATTCTCATTGTAGTACATCTTCTGCACAACACCCGGCGTATCATCACAGTTCTTTATTATAGAAAGCGTAACGTCAGGCTTTAGTGCCATGAGCTTTCCGTTTGTGTCGGTAAAAGTAATTACGCTGTCGGAGATGAGAAAGTCCTTATTGCGGACATACAGATCATACTCCTCAAACTTATTCATTTTGTATCGGGAATAACCATACTTCCCATAAAGCGAGCGGAGCGAAAACATCGCCCGCTCGTCGTTTTTTAAGGTTTTATCGCTAAATGTCATTACTTCTTCTCCTCCGAGACCTTAAGCTTTTCTATCGCGGTACGATAACCTCCGCTGCCGTAGTTGAGGCAGCGGCTAACGCGGCTTATTGTTGCGGTGGATACACCTGCCTCTTTTGAAATTGCCTGATAGTTGCGCCCCTCATCAAGAAGGAGAGCAACGTCAAAGCGCTGAGCCATATCCTGCACCTCGTTTATTGTGCATATATCCTCAAAAAAATTATAGCATTCATCAACCGAATCAAGCCGCAAAATCGCCTCAAACAGACGGTTTAGCGATTCTGAACGAAAGCTTGCCATATATTCCACATCCTTATCTTTCAATAGTCACTTTCATAGTTTACCACTTTACTTTGCTAAAGTCAATGGGGAATTAAATTATTTTTTATTAATAAGAAGCCTGCCGAAGCAGGCTTCTTATTTTACATACCCATTGAGGTTTTTATCTCTGTCCAGAGTTCGTCGTAGATTTTTGTCTTATCGCCGAGCGATGAGAATATTTCAAGGTTATGCTTTGTAACGTCGGGGTATGCCGTCGGGTCTCTTCCCGCCTCACCCATAAGCTCGCGTGCGGGAGTTGAGGGGGAGGAATATCCGATATACTCCGCATTCTTAGCGGCTATGTCTGCGCGGCACATAAAGTCTATAAACTTCTCTGCTCCTGCCTTGTTCTCGCAGTTTGCGGGTATGCACATCGAATCGAAAAAGATATTTGAGCCCTCCTTCGGGATGACATACTCAAGGTCCTCGTTATAGCCCTTGCAGTAAACGGCATCGCCTGCGTATACGAGAGCAAGAGCTGCCTCGCCGCCTATCATCTTATCCTTTACCTCATCGACAACCCATGTGAGAACAAGCGGGCTCTGGTCGATAAGCTTCTGCTTTGCTGCCTCAAGAACTTTCGGGTCAAGCTCGTTCAAGCTATAGCCGAGGTATTTAAGCGTAATGCCTATAGCATCGCGCTGGCTGTTCATCATAATGATGTTGTCCTTATACTGCTCATCCCACAGCGCACCCCAGCTTGTGGGCGCCTCTGATACCATGGTCTTATTATAAAGAATACCGACTGTCCCCCATGTGTACGGAACGGAGTATTTATTCTCGGGGTCAAATGAAAGGTTTTTATACTCATTATCGATGTTTGCGTAGTTTGAAAGGGCTGCTATATCAAGCTCAGAAAGCAGGCCTTCGGCTATCATACGCTCTATCATATAGTCAGAGGGGATGATGACATCATATGCGTTGTTTGAGTTTTTAATCTTTGTGTACATATCCTCGTTTGTCTCAAACATCTCATAAATTACGCGGATACCTGTTTCTTCCTCAAACTGGTCTATAACACCGGGAGCAATATAATCGCCCCAGTTATATACCTTTATCGTCTCACGGTCATCGCCGCACGAGGTCAGCAGAAGCATCATTGCAGCGACACACATTACAATTATCTTTTTCATATCCTCATACTCCTCTTTTTGTTATTCTCTTTCTTAGCGGCTCCCAAATTTGCGACTATGAGAATTATAAGGATTACGGTAAACATAATCGTTGAGAGCGCGTTTATCTCGGGCTTGATGCCGCGTTTTGCCATTGTGTATATCGTGATTGACAGGTTGCTCACGCCGTTTCCGGTTGTGAAGAAGCTTATTATAAAGTCATCAATCGACATTGTAAGCGAGAGCAGAAAACCGGTAAGGATGCCCGGCATAAGCTCGGGAAACATTATGCGCCAGAAAGACTGCACCGGTGTGCATCCGAGGTCCTGCGCCGCATCATATAAGCTCCAGTCGAGCTGGCGCACTTTCGGCAGAACTGCAAGTATTACATACGGTATGCAGAACGTGATGTGCGAAAGAAGCATTGTGAAAAATCCAAGGTCAAGCCCCAAAAACGTAAACAGGAGCATGAGCGAAACGCCTGTAACAATCTCGGCATTGAGCATGGGGATATATGCAAGTGAGAGAACGAGCGCGCTGTTTTTGCCCTTTTTTCTCCCAAGGCCGTATGCCGCCATTGAACCGATTACCGTCGCAACAAGTGCGGCAAGAAGCCCGCACAAGAGCGTAGTATAGAGCGAGCTCATTATAGTTTCATTCGAGAAGAGATCGCGGTACCAGTCAAGCGTGAAGCCCTGCCACATCGCGCGGGACTTTGAGCTGTTAAACGAGTATACCATGAGCACGGCTATCGGCGCGTACAGGAACGCAAGAACGAGGCCGATGTAGCATTTTGATAATCTTTTCATCTCAGCAGCCTACCTCCGTTCCCGCTTCCCGACTCTACGTCGCCGCGGTTTATGAAGTACATAAACACAAGCACTATAACCATAATAACAACGCTCAGCGCGCTGCCGAAGTGCCAGTCGTTTACAACACGGTACTGCTGCTCAATAACGTCGCCAATAAGCGGAACCTTGCCGCCGCCCATGAGCTGGGATATGACAAACGTGGTAACGCTCGGCACGAATACCATTGAAACACCCGAGAGAATACCCGGCACGGAGAACGGAAGCGTAACGCGCAGAAATGCCTGCACGGGGTTTGCGCCGAGGTCTGCCGCGGCCTCGAGGTGGCTCTCGTCAAGCTTTAAGAGCGTTATATATATCGGCATTATCATAAACGGCAGGTAGTTATAAACCGTACCGAGTATGACTGCGCCCTCGTTATACAGAAAGCGGATTTTTGGAAGCCCGGCTGCCGCGAGAAGCGTGTTTATAAGCCCTGTGTTCTCAAGAATTGAGAGCCACGAATATGTGCGGAGAAGAAAGTTCATCCACATGGGCAGAAGCATAAGTATTACTATTATAAACTTGGCGCGCGACTTGCTCCTTGCGAGAATATATGCAACCGGATAGCCGCAGAGAATGCAAATCAGCGTAGCGATAATAGCAATTTTAAAGCTTCGCATCATTACGCCGAGATACATCGGGTCAGAAAGGCGGGCAAAGCTCTCAAGCGAGAGCGCGAGCCCCGAGCCCGCATCACGCGTGAATGCAAAATATATGACTATCGCAAGCGGAAACAGCACGAACACTGCCGTCCACACATAAAGCGGTATCAAACAGGCGTTCCTTTTCAATTCTCTTCCTCCGCAATCACTTCTTCGTTTTTAATACGTCTGTCGGGCGACATTTCGCTCTTATGCATAACCTGGATGTTCTCCGGCGCAACACGCAACGAAACATGAGAGCCCGGCGGGCAGTTGACAGTTGACTGTGCGATAATCGTCTCTCCCTGAACATCTACACGCATCTCATAATGCACGCCTTTGAATATTGACGAAACAACCTGACCTGAGGGCAGGCCCTCGCACACATCTCCGAGAATGACATCCTCGGGACGGAGAACAACGTCAACCGGTGCGTTTTCGCCAAAGTTTCGGTCTATACACTCAAACTTGTGGCCGAGGAATGAAACCTCAAGGTCACGCAGCATGGTGGCGCAGAGTATGTTACTGTCGCCGATGAAGTCTGCAACAAAGGCGTTCTTCGGCTCGTTATATATATCCTGAGGCGTGCCTATTTGCTGGATTTTGCCGCCGTTCATAACAACGATGGTATCCGACATGGTGAGAGCCTCTTCCTGATCGTGGGTTACATATACAAAGGTTATACCGCTCTCCTGCTGGATGCGTTTAAGCTCTATCTGCATCTCTTTGCGAAGCTTTAAGTCAAGCGCACCGAGGGGCTCATCCAGAAGCAGAATATCGGGCTTGTTTATGAGCGCGCGGGCAACCGCAACGCGCTGCTGCTGGCCGCCCGAGAGCGTTGTTACGTCACGGTCGCGGAAACCGCGAAGGCTTACAAGCTCAAGCATCTCGCCAACGTCGCGGTCTATCTTCTTTTTATCCCATTTCTTTATGTTGGGGCCAAAGGCTATGTTCTCGCCCACCGTCATCTTGGGAAAAAGCGCATACCTCTGGAACACGGTGTTTATGTTACGCTTGTGCGGAGGGACATCATTTATGCGCTTGCCCTTGTAAAACACATCTCCCTCACTCGGGGTGAGAAAACCGCCGATTATACGCAGAAGTGTTGTCTTGCCGCAACCCGAAGGGCCGAGCAGTGTGAGAAACTCGTTCTTTTCAATATATAAATCTATACCGTTTAAAACATCAAGCCCGTCAAAGGTCTTATAAATGCCCGAAAGCTCTAAGATACGTTCTCCCATTTCTGTCTCCTGTTAAAAAACTTAAAGTTTAGTATAAGATTGATTCTTTATTTAGAAATTCGGTGGGGATGAAACCCAGATAACCGTTGCAGTAGTCTTACCTCGGTTTTTTAAGCTGTGCTGTTTGTCCGCCTTAAAATAGAATGCATCGCCGCGGCGAAGCTTTGATGTCTGCATACCGAGGCGCAGAATTATCGAGCCCGAAAGCACATACCCAAACTCTTCGCCCGCGTGGGGCATATCAACAGGTGTTTCCTGCCCCGGTAGGATTTCGTATAAGATCGGCTCCATCGAATTGCGCTGTGCCGTAGATACAAGCCACGTCATCTTGCCGATGTCCTCTATGTTTTTCTCGCACATATCTTCGCTTTTGTATACAACAGGCGTTGAGCTGCCGGTTTGCGCGAAAAACTCCTCAAACGATGTGCCGAGCGCGTCAAAAATATCAGAGAGTGTTGCAAGGCTTGGCGAGGTCTGATTTGATTCAAGCTGAGATATAAAGCCCTTTGACAGCTCGCAGCGGTCTGCAAGCTCCTGCTGGGTGAGCCCGTAATACAGGCGCAAAAGCTTTATTCTTCCACCTATGTCTATGTTCATAAAATCACCTCAAAACACGCACTCAAACCCGCGCAGACTGACAATCCACACAGGTTTGTTTTTCCCTTGATCGAAGTTTCGTAAAAATAAACTTCAAGTTTGATAATGTGAAATACAATATAACATATATATACTCTTTTGTCAATAGATTTCACAACATATTTTGTCGAAAAAAAGAAGCGCGGCCAACAGAAAAGTCGGCCCGCGCATAATTCTATTTATTCAATTTAATCTTCGCTCTTTCTTAGCTTCAGTGCTGAGAGCATTTTTACCATTCTCTCTCGCGGGAGAATAAGGTTTACAAGAAGCGCAACAACAACGCCTATTCCGGTATCAAGCATACGGTTTAGTGAGTATGCGATATATGTCTCGACCGGTGTGTTGAAAAGAATAATGCAGAGTATAACCCCGCCCGGCTGTATGCCGCCCGGCCAACGGAAAAATTGGCACGCAACTATAAGGATTACAACGCCGACAAACAGAAACAGCATCATAAGCAGACTCGGGTCGCCGTTTGGATAAAATATTATGTACAGGCGGAAAAGGAGCATGCCCACAAAGCCGCCGATAATTGTGCCAAAAAGGCGGTTGCCGCCGTTGAGCCACGAGTTGCCCATATCACTTCCCGTACCGAACACCGCGCCTATGCACGCAAAAGTCGGGTTTCTGTCAATGAACAGATAAATCAATGCGCAAAGCGTTGCGGAGATCGCGGTCTTGATGTTTCTCATTCCTACATGAAGCTTAAATCTTTTTTTGCCATTACCCATAAAATATACTCAGCCCTCAATTCTGTATGTTGAAAAATTCTAATGCGTTTTGTGTTGTTACCCGCCCGACCTGCTCGGTACTCATCCCCCAGAGCTCGCCTATCTTTGCCGCGATGTGCGGCACTAGCCCCGAATGGTTGCGTTTGCCTCGAAACGGCACAGGTGCCATATACGGGCAGTCGGTCTCAAGCATTACACGCTCATGCGAGATGGTACAAAGCACCTCAGGCGCGTGGCGCGCGTTTTTAAACGTCACCGCACCGCCGAACGAAAAATAAAAACCAAGCTTTTCAAGCTCACGAGCATACTCGACACTCCCCGAAAAGCAGTGATAAACGGCGCGGATGTCCGGAAATCCTTTGAGAATTTCAAGGCAGTCGCGATGTGCCTCTCTGTCGTGAACAACAAGCGGGAGCTTAAGCTCATATGCAAGTGCTGCCTGAGCGCGAAATGCCGACTTTTGCACATCGCGCGGGACACTGTCCCAATAGTAATCAAGCCCGGTCTCGCCTATCGCCACTATATTTTTCTCGCGCACAAGGTCTGTTACTGTAAAAATGTCCTCGGGGCGGAATTTATCTGCCGACTCGGGGTGAATACCTACAGCGCCGTAGATAAAATCATATTCTTTGCAAAGGCCAACCGTTTTAAGCGATGACTCAATATCGCTTGATGCATTTAGAACGCGTGTGACGCGAGCATCTGCAAACGAGCGTATGAGCTCGTCGCGGTCGTTATCAAACGCACCATCGTCAAGATGTGCGTGTGTATCAAAAAACATAATGTATACCCTGCCTGTAATTATACGCTCTGTATGCCAAAGAGCCTCTCAAAGTTGCCGTTTAATATCTTCTCGTTGGTCTTCTCCGGAAGTCCAAGTGTAAAAAACCTCTCAAGCTCTTCTTTTGGCGTCCACATCGGGAAGTCTGTGCCGAACATAAACTGCTCTTCTCCGAAGTAATCTATGAACTCGCACGCCTCTTCCTTCGGCATTGTCCACAGCGAGCTTGATGTATCAAAGTACAAGTTCTTATGCTTGGGGTACTCGCGCGCGTGCTCCCACTCAGAATAGCCTCCGAAGTGCGCTCCGATGCAGATAAGGTCTGGGAACTTCTCCATAAGATTGATGAGCCTCCTCGGGCCTGAGAAGTCGTACCTCTTATCGCCGGTATGGAAAAGAATCGGGAGTTTCTTTTCCTCTAAAACCTTATATGTAGGAAACATCTTCTCATCGTCTATAGGAAACTGCTGAAAATCGGGGTGAAGCTTTATTCCGTGAAGCCCCATTTTTATAATACGCTCTATCTCACGCTCCGGCTCTTCCATATCCTGGTGGAGCGTCGCAAGCCCGACAAACTGCGGATATTTTTTGCATTTTTCAAATATAAAATCGTTAATTACCTCGACCTGGTGCGGTGTTGTTGCCGTAGAGCAGACGAGCATTCTATCTATTCCCGCGTCCTTTTCACACTCTGCAAGGATGTGCGCCATGCCATCGTGGTGCATTTCTATATCATAGAAATGGCCTATCGCTTTTGATGCCTTGAGTGAGATTTTTTGCGGGAATATATGCGCGTGTGCGTCTGTTATTTTCACTTTTGTTCGACCTTTCGTTAATTGGGTGTTATTAGTTTAAGAAATCCTTGAGCATCTTTGAACGGCTCGGATGGCGAAGCTTACGCAGAGCCTTCGCCTCTATCTGGCGGATACGCTCACGAGTTACGTTAAACTCGCGGCCTACCTCCTCAAGAGTGCGCGTTCTGCCATCTTCGATACCAAAGCGAAGCTTTAAAACCTTCTCCTCACGCGGGGTAAGCGTACCGAGAACGTCTACAAGCTGCTCACGCAAAAGCGCAAACGATGCCGCCTCTGCCGGCTCCTGTGCATCCTCCGCTGGGATGAAGTCTCCGAGGTGTGAATCCTCCTCCTCGCCAATAGGCGTTTCGAGCGATACCGGCTCCTGTGCTATTTTGAGTATGTCGCGGACGCGGTTTACAGGTATCTGCATCTCCTCGGCAATCTCCTCTGGGCTCGGGTCGTGGCCAAGTTCCTGAAGAAGCTGACGCGAAACGCGGATAACCTTGTTTATTGTTTCTACCATATGAACGGGTATGCGGATTGTTCGCGCCTGGTCTGCAATAGCACGAGTGATGGCCTGACGAATCCACCATGTAGCATATGTTGAGAACTTATAGCCCTTTGTATGGTCAAACTTTTCAACAGCCTTGATAAGACCGAGATTGCCCTCCTGGATAAGGTCTAAAAACAGCATGCCGCGCCCTACATACCTCTTTGCGATTGAAACAACAAGGCGCAGGTTTGCCTCTGCAAGGCGCACCTTTGCCACCTCGTCGCCCTTTGCCATGCGCTCTGCAAGCTCAATCTCCTCCTCGGGTGAGAGCAGGTCAACCTTGCCTATTTCTTTAAGATAGATGCGGACGTGATCGTCAATCGAGAGCCCTTCCATAAGTGATGCGCTGTCGGCAAGCTCTTCCTCGGGGATTTCTTCAACATCGCCGAGGTCTTCGGGAACCTCGTCGATAAGCTCTTCCTCGGGCGGAAGGTCTGCAATAAACTCCTCAAGCGGAAGCTCAATGCCGAGATGCTCAAGCGTGTCATACAGCTTTTCTATCTGGTCGGAGTTCATCTCAAGCTCCTCAGCAACGTCCATAAGCTCTTTCTGCGAAAGCTTGCCGCGCTTTTTGCCCGTCTCTATAAGCTCACGAAGAATATTCTTCTTATCCTCTGCGGTTGTTACCTTTTCTTCGCCCATCATATTGTTTTCCATTTTTTCTTTATCCATTGTTTAACCCCTTCTTCTTTCTGTAAAATTCGGCGGCGGCAAGAATTGCATCATCACTGAGAGCTGCCTCGCCTTTCATATTTTCACGTTGTACTGTTTCTATATAATCGTCGAGCGCATCGACGCTTCTGCCTGCATTTCTTGCGAATACTGCGGAGATATGTGTAACCTCTTCCTCGCCTAAAACCTCAGCTATCGCACTCATATCGGTCTCAAACCCCTGCCTAGCGCGCTCGGAGATGGTATCAAACACCCTTCCTAAAAGCTCTGACGAGAACATCGCGCCCGATATGCGTGCCGATGCTTTTTCGGCAAGCTTCAGGTTGCCCGAACAAACGGTAATAATCCCTTCTTCGGCTACTGCCGAGCGAGGATTTTTATACCGTGCAGCGCGGTCCTTCGGCATTATCGCGCCTACAGGGTCAAGGGCACGTCTTTCCTCCTCTCGCCTCTTTTCGCGAATGAGTCTTTCTCGCTCCTTTGATGCCTCCTGCAGGATGGCATCACGCGAGACATTTGTCTCCTGCGAGACACGTCCTGCGTATATCTCACGCTCAATGGCGCTTGTCATCTTTGCAAGCTGAGCAACGGCCGCCCGCAAATACTGTACACGCTGTTTGTCGTCAGACAAATCAAACTCCTGCTTTGCCGCACCGAGGCGGTATTCTGCTGCGGGTAGCGCCTTTTCTATAAGGCGCAAAAACTTATCTCTTCCGAATTTCTTGATGAACTCGTCGGGGTCCTTCGCACCCTGCATGGAAAGTACGCGCACATCAAGCCCTGCGCGCTTTAATATGTCTATCGCGCGCTCTGTCGCCGCTCTTCCTGCCTTATCGGAGTCATATGAGATGATAACGCGGCTCTTGTATTTTGATATAAGATGTGCCTGCTCGTCTGTAAGCGATGTGCCGAGCGAAGCTACGGCCGAGTCAAACCCCGCCTGATGAAGGGCTATAACGTCCATATAGCCTTCGGCAAGCAGCATATAGTCTGACTTGCTCGTCTTTGCAATATTGAGTGCATAGAGGTTTTTGCGCTTGTTAAACACTGCAGACTCGGGTGAGTTTAAGTATTTCGGCTCGCCGTCGCCCATAACTCTCCCGCCAAAGCCTATGACCGTGCCTCTTACGTCTATAATCGGGAACATCGCACGGTTTCTGAATCGGTCATAAATTTTGCCTGTTTTGCCCGTTGTAACAAGCCCTGCCTCAAGAAGCTCCGACTTTGTATATCCAAGACGCGTAAGCTCATCAAGAAGGTTTGACCACGCATCCGGTGAGTAACCAAGTCCGAAGCGCGTTATTATCGCGGGTGAAAGACCTCGCCCCAAGAGATACTCGCGGGCGGTTTTGCCCGCTTCTCCCTTTAACTGTTCATGAAAGAACCTAGCCGCCTCACGGCAAGCATCTTCGGCGCGCCGCCGCCTGTTTCGCTCGTCTTTGCCGTAGCTTGACTGCGGCACCTCCATCCCTGCCCACTCGGCAAGCTTTGCAACAGCATCAGGGAAATCTATATTTTCTATCTTCATAACAAAGGATATTACGTCTCCGCCTGCACCGCAACCAAAGCAGTGAAAGAACTGCTTGTCCGAAGACACGTTAAACGACGGCGTTTTTTCGTTGTGGAACGGGCACAAGCCAAGGTTGCCCGAGCCGCGGCGTGTAAGCGAGACATAGCGCGATACAACAGAAACAATATCGCTTCTTGCGATAAGCTCGTCCATAAATTCACGCGGGAACGCCATCATTTTCACATCCTTTCGTTATGTTTATACTTTTTTATATATGGCTCCATGATATTGGTAAAAACAGCTCACTGTATATGTTCAGCGCATATCTGTCGGTCATGCATGCAATATAGTCGCACACAGCGGTCTCAACCCCGTCGCGCTCGGCAATATCTCTATATTCATCGGGCAGTCGGTCTGTGTCGCCACTGTAATACTCAAATAGCTTTGCTATCATTCCCCGCACCTTTTCCTCCTGTCGGAGAGCGTACTCTGCCCGATATACGCGCTCAAACATAAACTTCCGCAGACCCAGCATGGCGCTTTTTATCTCGTCGGACATAAGTATATCGTTTTTGCCCATACTCGCTGAAATAGTATCAAGCACAAGTGTATTTATACGTTTACTGTGGCGGTGGCCGAGAATGTCTTTATATTCACTCGGTATGTCACTCTCGCGCATTATCCCCGCACGGCACGCATCGTCTATATCGTGATTTATATATGCAATTCTGTCTGACAGCGCGACAATTCTCCCCTCAAGCGTCTTTGCCTGAAGTTCTCCGCTGTGGCAGGCAATTCCGTCAAGCACCTCACGCGTAAGGTTTAAGCCTTTCCCCTGCCGCTCAATTTTCTCGGCGACGCGCACGCTCTGCAAATTATGAGAAAACCTGCCGTTGGTAATTGCTGCAAGCTCGCGCTCGCCACCGTGGCCAAACGGTGTGTGCCCAAGGTCATGCCCCATGGCTATCGCCTCTGTGAGGTTTTCGTTTAAGCGAAGCGCTCGCGCTATTGTGCGCGCAATGCCCGACACCTCAAGTGTGTGGGTAAGTCGCGTCCTGTAGTGGTCACCCTCGGGGGATATAAAAACCTGTGTTTTATGCTTAAGACGACGGAAAGACTTTGAGTGAAGAATACGGTCGCGGTCACGCATAAAGCATGTGCGTATATCACACGCGCTCTCCTCACGCGCGCGGCCAAGGCTCGCACAGGAAAGAGTAGCAAACTCACACAACTCGCGCCGCTCTCTCTCTTCCTCATGCTGTCGTATCGTCATTTTGCCGTCACCCCCGCGTATAATTCTTCTTGCAAATTTATATCTGTCATCTTATTTTAATATATTATACGCCGGATTTTTTATTTTCCCTTTTTTTCGTGATTTTATTAAAAAAGCTTCCCCAAACGGCGCTTTGGCCGGGGGAAGCTGCAGGTGTTTTAACGCGGTTTTTTAAGCTTTTTGAGCTTTCCCGGCTGAATATGCGCATCTTCTCCCTCGGGAAGCCCGTCCGAATCGTTGGGGAAAATCGGCATAGCTCGCCCCATTCCCGTAAACTCGGTTGCCGACGCAAGCGAGCTGCAGTCAAAAAGCGTTTCGTCTGCAGGCTCCGGGTCGGGTACAAAAGGCCTTTCTTTATCCAAAACAAAACACCCCCTTCGGATATAGTCTTGTCCGAAGGGGTGCTTTTTATAACAGCTTTCTGCCCATCATTACACCCATAATTGATGCCATCATGAGCCCGCGTGTCCAACCGCTCGAGTCACCCAAGCAGTGAAGCCCGCCTATGCTTGTGTTAAAATCAGTATCCATTTTTACGCGATTTGAGTAGAACTTAAGCTCAGGCGAATATAGCAGAGTTTCAGCCGAGGCAAAGCCCGGCACAACATGGTCAACCGCTGCGATAAAGTTTATAATGCTTATCATCGCGCGGTACGGCATCGCCGCCGTTATGTCGCCTGCAACGGCATCTGTGAGCGTGGGCTTTACATTTGACTGAGCAAGCTCGTCTGACCATGTCCGCTTACCGTCGAGAATATCGCCATAGCGCTGGACAAGTATGTGCCCTGCGCCGAGCATATTGGTCAGTTCTCCCACCTTCTGCGCGTATAAAATCGGCTGATTGAACGGTTCGTTGAAGTTGTGTGAGCAAAGGATGGCGAGGTTTGTGTTGTCTGATTTGAGCTCTTTATATGAATGACCGTTTACAACAGCGAGGTCGTTATCGTAATTCTCCTGGCTTACGAAACCGCCCGGGTTCTGGCAGAATGTACGAACCTTGTTTTTAAACGGTTTCGGGTAGCCTATGAGCTTTGACTCATAAAGCACATCGTTAACCTTTTCCATAACCTCGTTGCGCACCTCAACGCGCACGCCTATATCCACCGTGCCCGGCTGATGCGCTATATCGTGCTCTGCACAGACCTTTTCAAGCCAGCCCGCACCGCGCCTGCCTGTTGCAACAACTGTATGCTCCGCGTAAATCTCGCGCGTTTCGCCGTTTTTTTCAATATACGCACCGCGGCAGACCTTGTCTTCAATTATAATATCGGTGCACTGCCAGCCAAACATAATTTCAACGCCTGATTTCTGCAGATACTCCTCTATTGCAAGATACAGAGCATGTGCCTTTTCGGTGCCGAGGTGGCGGATCGGGCAATCTACAAGTCGGAGCCCTGCTTGTATCGCCTTTAACCGAATTTTTTTAACCTCATCCGCCTGGCCTACACCCTCTATTTTTTCGTCTGCGCCAAAATCAAGGTATATTTTGTCGGTATAGTCTATCATCTCGGCGGCGGTATCGTACCCAATGAGCTCAGGGAGACTCCCTCCTACATCGGGAGAGAGCGACAGCTTGCCGTCAGAAAACGCGCCTGCGCCCGAAAAACCCGTGGTGATATTGCAGTATGGCTTACAGTTTACACACTCGTGCGTTGCCGTTTTAGGGCATTTACGCTCACGGATGGAGCGTCCCTTTTCTATAATTACGATTTTCTTTTTGCTGCCCTTTCTTATCATCTCAAGTGCCGTGAAAATGCCGGCAGGGCCCGCGCCGATTATTGCTACATCATATGCCATTTGTATCATCTCCGGAATCAATATAAGCATTTCACCGCTTGTCATTCTGAGCGATCGCAGCGAGTCGAAGAATCTCGCGAGGGACCCGTCGACAAGCTCAGGGTGACACGAGGTGTCACTTTGCCCTTTTTATACTGTTTTTATATCTGTGCCAGTAGGTTTTTACCTGCGTTATCTCCTCAGCAGAAAAACGCGAGCGGGCAAGACGCGCCGCCGCGGAAATTTCTTCTGCGGTAAGCCCGCCCTTGATGAGACCTGCGAGGTATTTCATGTCTGTACTTGAAAGACGGGAGCTTATAAGCTTCATCATCTCATCCTTGTCCGACCGCTCCACCGACTGCTGCACTTTGTTTGACGCCTCTTTTACAACCTCAGAGCGCGTTTTCGTTGCTGGTTGTGACTCTTTCTGTGTGCTTTGCTGCGACGCTTTTTGTGTCGGTTCCGTGTTAGCTGAAGACGAATCAGGCGGAGTCTCCTCACTTTCCGCGGGAGCCTCCTGTGAGGGCTCGGCTATGATTTCCTCAAGCTCAGAAAGCGTAACCTCGCCCGAGTCAAGCATATTGTTAATCTGGTTTGTAACAAGCATATCCATAGCCTTGTCGCCGGCATAGTTCATTGCAACGCGGTATGCACCATACCCGAGCGCTGAAATCAAGGCTATGACAACAAGGCATATGATAAGCCTCTTCTTTGTTTTAGTTTTCATAAGGGTTTCTCCTTTATATTATACAAGCGTCCGCTAAAAAACGGACGCTCGTATAAAGTGGGCACGAAAAGATGGAAAATTGTTAAAAGTTAATTATTGGGTAACGCCTACAACCATGTGGAATGTGCAGTCCGATGTGCCGACCTTGCCGGTAAACTTTGCTTCTGCCTGGCTTATTACATTGATATTAAGCTCAGTGAAGAGGGCTTCAAAACCATTCTGGCGGGCATCGGCATACGCCTCTGCCATTTTTGCTTTAAGAGCCGCGTATGTTGTTTCGTTGACATCGCCAATCGGTACGAGCACATTGTTGTTGCCTATAGCGTTAACGATTTTTTGAAGAAGTGAGCTAAGCTGGGTTTTTTCCTGTGTCTTGAAAGAAACAAGATCATGCTTGCAGGTTTCTGATTTATCAGCATCGACGTAAATGTCTTTGAAGACAAGCTTTGCCGGTTGCATCGTACCGCCGTTATCTGTTGCTATCTCTCTTGCGAGTTGGGCAAAGTCAAACTTTACGACATTGTTCGAAACGGTTGCAAGAAGTTTTTGCACTGCGCCGCCGTCATACGAATATGTGATGTATGTGTTTGAGCCGATAACTACAGGATTTGACGTTGTGCCGCTGCCGCTCGGGAACGAGCCTACGTTATTGTTGCCTGAACCCGAGCCGGAGCCCGAACCTGAACCGGAGCCTGTGTTATCTGTTACGTTTGTGTTCGGTGTTGTAACAGTTGATCCGGGACCGTTGATTGTTGCGTTTCCGACATTACCGCCACCTTCAACGCTTGTGTTTCCGCCGTTAACAACTACTTTATCAACCTTTGCGCCTGTATTAACTTCAACCTTTGTATTGTCGCCGCCGGTTGTAACGTTCTCAACCTTTGCGCCCGAGTCAACCTTAACGTTTGAGCCGGCACCCTCTGTTGTAACATTTCCTACCGTTGCGCCTGTCTGAACCTCAACCTGTGTATTATTACCGCCGGTTGTAACGTTCTCAACCTTTGCGCCTGCCTCAACCTTAACGTTTGAGTCGGCACCCTCTGTTGTAACATTCTCGACCTTTGCACCTGTGTTGACTTCAACCTTTGTGCCGGTACCTTCAGTCTTAACATTCTCAACCGTTGTACCCTCAGTAACCTTAACGGTATTATCCGTACCGCTTACTGTGACATTTGAAGTATCCTTATTGATTGTAACCTCAGAAGAGGTGGAGTTAATAACAACCTCGTTTGCGAGAACATCGATTTCTACGTTGTTGCTGTTTTCTGCAACAACAACCTTATCAACCTTAACGCCCTCGTCTGCCTTAACGGTTGTGTTGTTTGTCGGGTTACCGACTACAACCTCAGAAGCGGAAGAGCCTTCTTTAATGTTGACCTCACCGCCACGGATAACAACGCGGCCTGTAACCGTTACGTTAGAAAGGTCGATTGCGTCTGTGCCGACAGCGTCTGTGATGTAGAGGTCACCCTCGATTACTGCGCCGTCGAGGTTTACGCTCGAATCGTTAAGGATAACGCTGCCCGAAACTGTCTTGCCTGCGTAGCTGCCGTCCGGCTTTGCCATATAGCAAGCGATACGGTCGAGCATTGCGGCAAACTCAGCGCGTGTAACATCTGCCTTCGGGCGAATTGTATTTGTTGTGTCTCCAAGGACTACACCAGACTCAATAAGCGCGTTTGTAGCCGGCTTTGCCCAGTCGGAAACCGAGCCTGCATCAGAGAACTTATCTGCCGCAGCCCTATCGGTTTCTACATGGAGGAATGTGCGGGCAAGAATAGTGAATGTCTGCTCGCGTGTGATTGCATCATTCGGCATCATCTTATTGCCCGAGCCGTTGATAATCTTAATTGCAACGCCCGACTGCATGGTTTCATAGTACCACTCGCCGAGAGCAACGTCGACATAATGCTCAATGTCAGACTTGTTTGCGTATGCGCCGAGAACACGAACCATCATGGCAACCATCTCTGCGCGTGTGAGAGAGTCGTCCGGGCGGAGCTTGTTCTCGTGGCCGTTCATAACGCCGTTTTCAACAGCGCAGTTAAGACCCTGGAACTTCCAGCTGTCCTCTGCCGGAGCATCTGTAAATGCCCCGAGACGGTTTCCTTCACGGTGGACCCCCACCTTGCCGTCCTCTGCCGCAGAAGCGAAACTAAAAAGCATAGCAATTGAGAGCACTGCTGCGAGCAAAACCTTTAATGTTTTTTTCATAGTTTGTACACCTTCCCTAAAATTTATTTGCTTAATGCAAAAATTTACTTTGTTATTATCTCGCTCGAAGCGAGGATTTTTCGCGCGTTTTTTGTCATATACGGCATAAGTTCGCCTATTTTTTTGACCGCTGCTGAGAAGTGTTTATATTCAAGCCTCCCATCGCCGTGGGTATCGCTGCCGAGGATATGTACGGAGTCATCTGCAATAAGGCTCAGGTAGTATTTTCTGCGCCGCCGCAAGTCAAGAAATGCCGAGGCATTTATCTGGACATCAATATTAAGTCGCAGGATTTTTTCGCGGCCGAGATGCGAATATCTGTCGATATGCGCGCATATTGGGCGGAGTCTGCGGGTTCTTACGATTTCAGTCACGGTATCAAAAATGCCTACCGGCCACGGCTCTGTCGGAAACTCTATAAAAATATAGTCTGTTCCTCCAATGCAGAGTTTTTCTAAACCTTCAAGATTTTCTATCCCCGTTACAAGCCTGACTTCTGCCGCTTTTACTATCTCAATCTCATGTGTACTTGCCGAAACAAGCTCGTTATAAGCCTTTTCGCGGCGGGCGAGGAACTGGTCTACAGTATCCTCGTTGGCGTAAAAATGCGGAGTTGCAACTATGGTATCTACTCCTGCCTTTTTCGCATTCTCAAGCTGCGAGAGCGACATTTCAAGGCTCTCCGAGCCATGGTCTGCACAGGGCAGAACATGCGAATGAAAATCAACATACATAATACAGACCTACTCCTTTGAGGGGAGACTGTAGCCGTAGGTGTAGCCGTAACGCGCACGGTATTTACGGCGGTATTTATACTGCGTAAACAGCGAATCCCCCGTAGAATCATTAAGGATAAAGCCCAAAATTTTTGCATTAACTCGCTGAAGGCTATCAACCGACTGCCTTACAACCTCGAGAGATACGGTGCTCTCACGAACAACAAAAGCAACGCCATCTATTCTGTTTGCAATTATTGCAAGGTCGGTAACAACGTGAATGGGCGGAGTATCTAAGAAAATATAGTCGTATTCTCCGCGCAGGGATTCTATAATCTCATCAAAAGCATGCGACATGAGAAGCTCAGGCGGACTCGGAGGAATAGTTCCTACCGGAAGTACGTGGAGATTTTCATACTCTGTTTTTGATATTGGGAGCTCTTTTGTAAAGCCGCCAAGACGGTCTGAAAGGCCGGGGGATGACGGTATCTCAAAGTATCTGTGGGCACGGGGCTTTCTCATATCCATATCAATTAGAAGTACCTTGTACCCCGCCTGAGAAAACGCGATACCCATGTTAAGGCATGTTGTTGTTTTGCCTTCGTTTGCCATTGAGCTTGTAAAAGCCACGACCTTTTTATTGTCAGAAAGCATGAACATAAGGTTTGTTCGCATCGCTTTATAGGCTTCGTTGATAATAAAAGGGCTGTCTTCAGTGAGAAGCTCGCTCTTTATGTATGAGCTGATTTTGTTCTTTTTGCCGAACTTAAAGTTAAAGAGAGCCATTTACTTAGACCTCCTTTTTCTCATATGGGACGTGCTTCCGGAGACGTTCTTCTCAGCAAGCTTAAACGACGGAATGAGACCGATTATCGGGAGGTCGAAGTTTTCCATAAGGGTAAACTCGTCTTTGTCACGGTTATCAAATACCTGTATAAGGAGTAAGACGAACACAACCAGCATTGCACCCAACATCGCACCGAGAACGGTGTTTTTCGGGATGTTCGGAGATGAGGGCGAGAGCGGAAGCGTTGCATAGTCAACAATAGAAACTGCGCCTGCGTTCATAACGCGCTTAATCTCACCCGGTGCAACCTTAAGAATGGTATCTGCGATAATCTGCGCCTCTGTAGGGTCAGAGTGGGTAACCGAGATGCGGAAGACCTCAGTTGAAGAAACAGCTTGCGCCGAAATCATCTTTTTTATCTGAGTTGATGTATAGTCAAGCCCCGACTGCTCGGCGACCTTATCAAGAACGGTACGGCTGTTGAGGATAACAACAAACGTATCAACCAGGTCTCGTGAAACTTCAACGTCACTCGTCGTAACAACAGACGACTTGCGCTCTGACATGTTAGAAACATAGAGCAGAGCCTGCGATGTATACATTGGTGTTACGAAAAACAAATTGACAATAAAGAAAATTATGCCGCTTACTGCAGTTACTGAGACAATCAGCCAAATTCTAGCAAAAAGAACTGATATGGTCTTTTTCAAATCCAGTTCCATTAAAAACTTCCTTCCTTGTATTGAAAACTATAGCATTATAAGTATATCACACTTTGGCGAAAAATCAAGTGAATAATTACATTTTTAAACATTATTTAAGCTCTGAAAAAGCGGCAATATCCGCACCGTGTCGGGTGGTTTCCTCAAAATCTATTGAAATGGTTTCGAACAGTGCGCTTCTCAGGGCCTCTTCTCCGCTGTCGCGGTTTAAGAGGTCGTCAAGATTTTCAATATCCGCATCAACCTTATCGTTAGGCTCATTTGTATGCATAATAAAGATTTTATCGTGGTCTGTACGAGTATAGCTCTCACTGTCAAGCTTTAGCTCCTCAAACATTTTTTCACCGGGGCGAAGGCCCGTAATCTCAATTTCTATGTCGCGGTGAAGCTTAAGCCCCGCAAGCTCAATCATGTTGCAGGCAAGGTCATAAATGCTTACCGGCTCACCCATATCGAGAACAAAGACCTCTCCGCCCTTTGCCTTTACTCCTGCGTTAAGCACAAGCGAAACTGCCTCGGGAATAGTCATAAAATAGCGCATTATATCGCGGTGCGTAACCGTAACCGGCCCACCGGCTTCAATCTGCTTTTTGAAAATCGGTATAACACTTCCATTTGAACCGAGAACGTTGCCGAAGCGTACAGCCGAAAGCTCACAGCCGCGGCCGTTATACCTCTGAACGAGAAGCTCCGCCGCGCGTTTTGTTGCACCCATAATATTTGTGGGGTTTACCGCCTTATCCGTTGAGATAAGAACAAATCGCTCGGTGCCGTTTTCTATACAACATTCGATTGTGTTCTTCGTCCCGAACACGTTGTTCTTGACGGCCTCGAACACGTTATCCTCCATAAGGGGGACATGCTTGTGCGCCGCGGCGTGGAACACGATGTCAAACTTATGGCTTTTAAATAGATAATCCATACGGACCTTATCACGTACACTTCCAACGCGGACACAAAAACGCTCCTGCTCATATTTCGCAAGAAGGTCATTCTGCAGGAAAAACAGCCCATTCTCGTTAATGTCCATAATGACAAGATAACGGCAACCGTATTCAAGCACCTGGCGGCAGATTTCTGAGCCGATGCTACCCGCGCCTCCGGTTACTAGCACGCTCTTTCCGCTTATGTATTCCGAAACCGCGCTCATATCAGTCTTTATTGAGTCGCGGAACAGCAAATCCTCAATTGAAAGATTTTTAAGCGACTTGCGCGAGCCTGACATAAAATCCTGAAAATCCAAAAGACTCCCAAAGGATTTTACCGGAATTTCTGCACCCTTGCATTTTTCAAAAATATCCTTCAGCTGTGTAGAGCTTGCGGAGGGGATTGCAATTATAATTTCGTCAGCTCTACGCTCTTTTGCTATTTTTTCTATATCGGAGGTGTTGCCGAGCACGCGCACTCCCGAAAGCGTCATCATCTTTTTTGATGGGTCGTCGTCAACCACTGCGACAGGGTAGAGGCACATGTCGCGGCGGGTTGTGAGCATATGAATGAGCATACTCCCCGCATGGCCTGCGCCTACAACGAGCACGCGCGACACGGTGGCACCGTTTGCCTTGCGTGAGAGAAGAAATACTTTGTACATATGCTCTGTGCAACGAACAGCGACCGTAAGCAGAATAAACAAAAACCCGAACATGCAGGTTATGCTCATGGATATCTGATATTTAAATATGTGATGAGATATGTATGCAATAACTACCGTAGCAATCGCAATTTCACACTGGCGCAAAACATCTCTGAAGGATATGTTTACATAAAGCGTTCTGTACGTCCCCAGAATAATGCCGAGGCCGAGCACAGCCCCGCCAAGAACGAAGAAGTATATCGGGTTTGTACGAGATAAGAATGCTGTCGCCTCTGCAGTGCTCATGTCAAAGCGCAAAACCGCCGCTGCAAACAAAGCCGCCGCCGAGCATAACAGGTCTATTAAGATATAACACAAAAACTTCACATTAAACTTCATATCCCCTAAATTGCCCCTCCAAAAACATATTGTTAGAATTATTGTAACACATTCTTAAAGTATTGTAAAGGTGGAATTTTTTACAATAATTGACAAAAGACTCTCTTACGGCGGTGCAACTTAGGGATAAATTGTCTTAAAACACCATTTTTAGCACATAGCCGCACAAAAAACACTCAGTATCCGTCAGGATAACCTCGTGTTTTTTGTTTGCTCTGTATCAAAAAATGAAAGTTTTAAGATGCCTTGCAGTTTTGAAATAGAAATT
>JAZNAQ010000025.1:0-12857 GCA_045586595.1 Eubacteriales bacterium
CCCTCGCTCTCAAACGGGTCTATATGTTCGTATTCTGATATTCTGTGGAGCTCGTCGCATATAAGCTGGGGTGCAGAATCTTCGCGTGTGCTTATCCTGCCGCGAACAACAACAATCGCATTTTCTTCAACAACGCCTTGATATTTCTCCAAGACCTTCGGGAAGACTATACTCTCCATTGAGCTTACCGCACCTTCGAGAACAACGTATGCCATCATTGAGTTGTTTTTTGTGGTTTTAAGCCTTACAGAAGAGATACAAGCAGCAATTAAAATGCTGTCGCCGTCACTGTGCTTTTCTGTGTTGAGTGCGTCAGAAACGGTTTCTGTGCCTAACTTTTTGAGCAAAGGAGCATAGTCATCAAGTGGGTGGCCCGAAAGATAAATTCCCAGAGTTTCGCGCTCAAAAGAAAGTATTGTCTTTTTGGGGAATTCTGATATTTGAGGGAGCAGGTCCTCGTCATAATTCACCTTTTCGGAAGGTGAATTCATAGAGAATAGGTCAAACTGGCCCTCAATAGTTCTGCTCTTTACATATGAAATGCCGGTGAGAATGCTGTCATATATCTGAAGAAGCTGAGCTTTGTTTGCTCCTGTTGAGTCAAAAGCACCACACTTTATAAGGTTTTCAAGAGCGCGGCGGTTTAATTCGCGATATTGCATTCGTGTGCAGAAATCGCGCAAAGAACGGAAAGCACCGCCTGTTTTTCTTTCTTCCATGAGGGTTTTAACAAAACCTCGGCCGACGTTTTTTACTGCGGCAAGCCCGAAACGGATGTTTTCGCCACTTACGGTAAATGTATCAGACGATTCGTTTATGTCGGGTGGGAGTACCTTTATTCCCATTTCACGGCAAAGCTCGAAATACCCTGAGAGCTTGTCTGTAAAGTCAAGTACCGATGTGAGAAGAGCCGCCATATACTCGCGTGGGTGATGAAACTTCATATATGCGGTCTGATATGATACAACGGCATATGCTGCAGCATGAGCTTTGTTAAAGGCATAGTTTGCAAATGCAACAATCTCATCAAATATTTTGTTCGCTATTTCCTCCGAGATGCCGTTTTTTATGGCCCCGGGAATATTGTCGTCTTCATTTCCGTATATAAAGTTCTTACGCTCACGGAGAAGGTCTTTTTCTTTTTTCTTCGAGATTGCACGGCGCACCATGTCAGCCCGACCAAGTGAGAAACCGGCAACTTTTCTGAAAATATCCATAACCTGCTCTTGATATACTATACAACCGTATGTAACCTCAAGAATGTCTTTGAGCATAGGATGAAGATATGTTATGTTTTCAGGGTTCTTCTTACAACTGATATAGTGGGGGATAGAGTCCATCGGGCCCGGGCGGTAGAGCGCAACAATAGCGGTTATGTCTTCTATTGACTGTGGCTTCATACCGACAACTACCGAGGTCATACCCTGGCTTTCAAGCTGGAATACACCTGCTGTGTGACCGTTTGCAAGCTCACGGAATGTAAGTTCATCATCGTCAGGGATATCAGCAAGTGAAAATGTGGGGGTATGCTTTTGTACAAGCTTCTCTGCATCATGCAACACAGTAAGGTTTCTTAGCCCCAAAAAGTCCATCTTAAGCAGCCCAAGCTCCTCAAGAGTAACCATTGTAAACTGGGTAACTGCAGCTTCGTCGTTTTTTGCAAGAGGAACATATGTTGATACATCATTCTTTGTTATAACAACGCCTGCCGCGTGGGTTGAGGCATGCCGTGGCATACCCTCTATTGCTATTGCGGTGTCAATGAGCTTCTTGTATCTCTCGTCTGACTCATAAAAGTCATAGAACGGCTTGGATATATCAAGAGCTTTTTTTAGTGTCATATGAAGCTCGTTTGGGACATTTTTTGCTATTGTGTCAGCTTCGTTGTATGGCAGGTCAAGAACGCGTGCGACGTCACGTATAGAGCCGCGCGCTGCCATTGTGCCAAAGGTTACAATTTGCGCAACACGGCTTTGGCCGTACTTTCGCACCACATAGTCAATGACCTCCTGACGCCGCTCATAGCAGAAGTCAACGTCAATATCAGGCATGCTTATTCGCTCGGGATTTAAAAAACGCTCAAAGTATAGATTGTATTTCATCGGGTCTATGTTTGTAATGCCGAGACAATACGATACAATACTTCCTGCGGCGCTTCCGCGTCCTGGACCGACAGGTATATCCTGACTTCTCGCGTATGAGATAAAGTCCCACACAATAAGGAAATAATCTACATAGCCCATGCGGGTTATCATATCAAGCTCATATTTAAGGCGTTCTTGATACGATTTGGGTGCATCTGGATAGCGCTTTTCAAAGCCGTCGGTAGCAAGCTTTGTTAAATATTCAAGTGAGTCTTTGTATTCTTTGGGTGTATCATATTCGGGCAAGTGGTGTTTGCCGAATTCAAATTCGAGATTACACATGTCGGCGATTTTAAGTGTGTTTTCAAGCGCCTCAGGATGTGCGGGGAAAAGCTGCCGCATCTCATCTTCACTTTTTATAAAAAACTCATCTGTTGCAAATTTCATTCTGTTGGGGTCGTTTACGGATTTGTTCATCTGAATGCACATAAGCACATCCTGAATATATGCATCTTCGCGTGTGACGTAGTGTGCGTCGTTGGTAGCAACAAGAGGGATACCGGTTTGTTCAGAGAGCTTTATAATCTCACGGTTTACTGTCTTTTGTTCTTCGATTCCGTGGTCTTGTATTTCGAGGTAGAAAGAATCTTTGCCGAATATGCGAGCAAGTGTTAGGGCATATTCGCGCGCACCGTCAATATCGCCGCGCATGATAAGTCGCGGTATACTTCCCGCAAGACATGCTGAAAGACAGATAAGGCCTTCTGAATGCTTTGAAAGAATGTCAAGGTCTATTCTGGGTTTTCCGTAAAAGCCGTCTATAAACGAGCGGCTGACAAGATGAATCAAATTTTTATATCCGACTTCATTTTTGCATAAAAGGACAAGGTGGGCGGGCTCGCGGTCTGAAGATGCCTCTTTATCGGTCATTGAGCGTGGTGCGACATATACTTCACATCCGATTATAGGCTTTACTCCTGCAGACTTTGCCGCACGGTAAAAATCAATTATTCCGTACATAACGCCATGGTCTGTTATTGCAATCGCAGGTTGCCCGAGTTCACGAGCACGTTCGCAAACCCGGCTGATTCGACATGCGCCGTCGAGCAGGCTGTATTCACTGTGTACATGAAGATGTGCAAAGCCACTCATTAATTTTAAATATCCTTTCGTGAAGTTATTTCCCGGGCAATGGAGAGGAGTTTGTTAAGTCTGTGATTGAGCCCTGACTTTCCGACCTTGCCGCCTGAAAGCTTTGCAAGCTCCGAAAGCGACATTTCGGGGTACTGCAGCCTTAGTTCGGCGGCCTCTAGAAGCTGAGATGAGAGTGATTCAAGCCCGTCGTTTTCGCTGATAACTTTAATTGCATTAATTTGTGCCTTTGAAGCGTCAGCGGTCTTGGCAAGGTTTGCGACCTCGCAGTTTACCTGCCGGTTTACATTGTTTCTCAAATCTTTAACCAGTTTTGTTTGCATAAGGTCAATGGCCGACAGGGGAGCACCTATGCGCGTGAGAAAGTCTTCGATGCTTGTGCTTTCTTTAAAATATATAATGTGATTTGATTTTCTGAAAGCTAGCTTTGCCGGGAGGTTCAGGTCAAGAAGAAGTGCTATAACCTCTCGGCTCAAATTGTTATGAGATGTAACAAGCTCAAGATGGTACGAAGATTCGGGGTCTATTACCGAGCCGCCGGTAAGAAAAGCACCTCGGCAAAAAGCTGACCGTGCATCATCTGACTCTACAATGGCACCGTTTAAGCGCAGGGATATTTTTGGGTCAACCCCAAATGCTTCAAAGATGTCATCGAGCTTTGTTTTGTTTTCTATTATAAGATTGTACTTTTTCATCGAGGATGCCGGAACTATTTTTTTGTCAAAGTCAAACCCAAAGAGACTTTTTAAGAGCCAAGAGGCACGACTTGCGACGTTTTTGTTTTCTGTAATGATTTTAATTTTGTCGCTTCTTGTCGAATTTGCAAACAAAACCATACCGCAACATTCGGCAAGCGCACATTCGGGGTTGTTTATAGGCAGAGCGCACAGCTCCTCTTTGATTTTGGCTGAAAAAGTCATAGCATCACCTGTAAAAATCAGAGTTCTCCGCGGTATATTTCCATTATTACCTCAGCAAGCCTTTCTGGGTCATGTCTTGCGAGAGGCGTGTTTTCGGATATGAGCGGGCGTGCAATAAGCTTTATTCCCATGTCGCTAAACGCTTTTTCGTCAAATGGCATAGGCTCGGCGCCCTCTTCTGCGTACTTTTCGATAAGTTTACCTGAAATTTTTGCGTTGTTTACAATGCAAGTATCAAAAAGCATATCATATGAGTGGTCAAACATAGCTCTTACATGGTCTAACGCGGTGTAATTTTCTGTTTCGCCGTCCTGCGTCATAACATTGCATACATAAACTTTTCTGGCAGATGATGCACGCACGGCATCTACAATTCCGTCTACAAGCAGGTTTGGAATAACGCTGGTATAAAGGCTTCCGGGACCGAATATAAGGAGTTTTGCGTTTAAAATAGCCTCTATTGTATCTGACAGGGCTTTGGCGTTTTCTGGTATCATGCGTATGTGTATGATGGGTGAGTCTGTAAGTTTCTTTTGTGTGTTTATGTTTGACTCACCGCGCACGACTGTACCGTTCTCAAACTCAGCTTCTATATGGACGTCTTCTGTTGTCACAGGCAGAACTCTGCCGGTGATTGCGAGAACATCACTCATATAACGTACCGATTGGTAAAAGGAGCCTGTAATTTGGTTAAGTGCAGCAAGGAAGAGATTGCCAAAGCTTTGCCCGCTTAATGCTCCTTCTTTGAAACGGTGAGAGAGCAGGCGAGACATGAGGTGCTCTGTATTTGAGAGCGCAATTATGCAGTTTCGTATATCTCCTGGGGGAAGCATGTTGAGGTCTGTTCTCAGTATGCCGCTGCCTCCGCCGTCGTCAGAAACCGTAACGATTGCAGTTATATCTTCTGTGAATTTTTTTAATCCTCTAAGCATGGTGGACAGGCCGGTACCGCCGCCTATTGCAACAATTCCATGTTGAGCCTGATTTGTAATTATACTCATTTCAAAGATCCCCCCTGAAAAGGTGATTTATCTTGAAGAATCACGATGCATTTTAACTGTTTTGTACCCAAGATCTGCTATATGATTGCCGAGGTTTTCGGTTAAGGCAACAGAACGGTGTTTTCCTCCGGTGCAGCCGATAGCTATATTGAGCGAGGTTTTGCCTTCTTCGATATACTGTGGGATTAGAAAGTCAATCATGTTATATAAATGTGAGAGAAAATCGGTGGTTTGCTGATATTTCATGACAAAGTTGTATACTTCGGGGTCGAGCCCGGTTTTTGGGCGAAGTGCAATGTCGTAGTATGGGTTGGGGAGAAAACGCACGTCAAATACTAAATCCGCATCTGCGGGTACGCCGTATTTAAAACCAAACGATGACACATTTATAATCATGGAATGGTCGCGGAGTGCGTTATTTTCAAAGAATTGAATAAGCCGCTCGCGAAGCGAAGCTGCCGTGAGTGTAGATGTGTCGATTATATAGTCCGCACGAGCTCTTACTCCTGAGAGCATTTCACTTTCCTTTTCAATTATGCGCTCAATAGGGGTGCCTTCCGAAAAGAGAGGGTGGCGCCTTCGGGTTTCTTTATAACGTTTTATTATAACATCGGTCGATGCCTCGAAATAAAGAATTTTATAATTGCAGTCAAGCGTTTTGACACTGTCGAGTGCATTGAAAAGAGCAGAGAAATCAAGCCCTGCACGGATGTCCGTAACAAGAGCTACATGGGAAAAACGGCTGTTTGCCGCAATACACATCTCTGCAAATTTAGGTATAAGCTCAGGCGGCATGTTGTCAACACAATAAAATCCCATATCTTCAAGTACGGATGCAGCACGGCTTTTTCCCGCGCCTGACATTCCCGATATAATGAAAAAGTCCATAAATTACACTTCCTTTATAAAAAACAAATCTCACACTCTAAAGAAACTCCGGTTTCTTTAAGAACCACAGTTTGTATATGTTCTATAAGTGTGTGTACATCCTTTGCAGTAGCGCCGCCGCGATTAATAATAAATCCCGCATGCTTTTTTGAAACTTCAGCGCCTCCTACAGAATATCCCTTCAAACCGCATTGTTCAATGAGTGCGCCGGCAAAATACCCTTCAGGCCGCTTGAATACACTGCCTGCGCTTGGGAATTCAAGCGGTTGTTTATCTCGCCTTTTGACGGCAAGCTCACGCATTCTTGAAGCAATTTCACATGGCTCACCGTATTGAAGGCCAAACTCCGCCGATAAAACTGTAAAGGCAGGATTCTGCTTATAAATACTGTTTCTGTATTCGAAGTTGTGTTCGCTATTTTCAATCTCAAGAACACCGTCTTGCGACATAAAGCAACTTTTGATAAGTACATTTGAAATTTCTCCACCGTAAGCGCCCGCATTCATTACAACGGCACCGCCGACAGTTCCGGGAATGCCGTGAGCAAATTCAAGCCCGCTCAGTGCGTTTTTTTGTGCAACATTGGCAACGGAGGAGAGGAGAGCACCTGCTTCTGCTGAAATTCTTTTGCCTGTTACCGTTATTTTGTTGCACGAAAGCTTTAGTACAACTCCGTCAAAACCCTCATCAGAGGCAAGAATATTGCTTCCGTTTCCCAGGATGAACGGGGAGATGCCATGCTCCTTAAGAGTGTTAAATGCGCTGACTGCCGCATCGCAAGTGTGGGCATCAAGCAAAATGCGTGCGGGACCGCCTATTTTAAATGTTGTGTGCCGTGATAGCGGTTCATTCTCAAAGATATATAAATCAGGAATATTTTGAAGTGATTTAATTATAGCTTCATACATAGAATACATCCCTTAAAATAAAATACACTTAATTATAACATATTTTTTCTGTAAAAAACATTCCTTGTGATAAGAAAAGACAAGTATTACTGTATCGGATGCCCCAGAAGGCCATCGCGGAAGGTTTCTGAAATTCTTATATCCAGTATTTTGTTTTTTAAATCCTCGTCGCTTTTCACATAGATACGAATATAATTCTTTGCATGCCCGCACCAAAAGCTGTCGATAATTTCTTCAAACAGAACTGAATGAGTTTGCCCTTTTTGCTGTATAAGGTATTGGTGCTCAAGTTTGCTTGCGAGAGCGATAGCTTTGCGTGAGCGAAGCGTTTTTTCGGCTTTTGTAACCTGGTTATCCATTTTTGCCGCAGGCGTGCCGGCGCGCCGTGAATAAGGGAAAATATGCATTGAAGAAAATGCGCATTTTTTTATAAAGTCAAGTGTTTTCTCAAATTCGTATTCATCCTCGCCGGGAAAGCCGACTATCATGTCGGTGGTTATTGCACAGTTTGGAAAATGCTCGCGGAGAAGCATAACTGACTCTGAAAAGCGGGCCGTATTGTATTTGCGGTTCATTCTCAAAAGCGTTTCGTCGCATCCGCTCTGCATTGAAAGGTGAAAATGAGGACAAAGATTTGTAAAGTTTTTGAGCTTAACACAAAAATCTTCTGTTATGGTACGCGGTTCTATTGACCCTAGTCTGAAACGCATTTCGGGGAACTTGCTGCAAAGCATAGTAACAATTTCAGTTAGTGACGATTTCGGCCTTAAGTCCTTTCCGTAAGATGAGATTTCTATTCCTGTTATTATAACTTCCTTATAACCCTGTTTTGAAAGCTTTCCGCATTCTGATATTACCGATTCAATAGGCATAGAGCGCACGGGTCCTCTTGAGTACGGGATGATGCAATATGTGCAGAAGTTGCTGCAACCGTCTTCTATTTTTAGCATTGCTCTGGTGTGTCCGTGAAGCCCGCCTGCGGGCAGAAACTCAAACTCTCGCCTTGATAGGGGGCTGTCGAGAGTGAAGTCTTTGTGCTTTACAAATGCCAGCTCCTCAATTTCTTCTACAAAGCGGTTTCTGTCTGAAGTTCCGGCAACGATTGATACGCCGTCTATTGTCTTTATGCTTTCGGGGTTAACCTGTGACAGGCATCCGCAAACAGCAATTTTTGCGTTGGGGTATTCTTTTGCAAAATGTCTTATTATACGGCGTGATTTCTGGTCGCTGACCGATGTTACGGTGCATGTGTTGACAATAATCACATCTGCTTTTGAAAAATCATCGACTATGCAATGGTTTTTATTTGAAAGTATAAGCTCGAGCGCTTGCGTTTCAAATTGGTTTACCTTACAGCCGAGTGTGTGAAATGCAATATTCATAAATTCACCTAAAATTTACATAGAAATAGTTGAAAAAAACTTTCAAAAGTATTATACTTTATCTGTAAGCAAAATAGCAATACAAATTTGAAGGGAGATTTTAGTTATGTACGATTTTAAGATTACACTTTCATCAATTAACGAGGTTAAAAACTTTGTAAATGCGGCTTGCATGCAGATGTGCGATATCGACATCATCTCGGGCAGATACGTTATAGACGCTAAGTCTATTATGGGTATTTTCAGTATCGACCTTACAAAGCCGGTAACGGTTTCTGTAAAGGGTACAGAAGAAGAGTATAAGGCATTCCGCGAAGCGGTAAAAGACATCGTTGTTGAAGACTAATAACGCAAAAGATAATCCGGCAGCCGTGCTTTCGGTTGCCTGATTGTTTTTATATGAGTAGTAACAGGAGGGGCATATGAACGCCGTATTTGATGCTTTTTTAAAAAGTATGAGCGGGAAGAAGTGCGCAGTAATAGGTATGGGTGTTAGCAACACTCCGCTTATCAGGCTGCTGCTTGACTGCGGTGCGAAGGTTTTAATCTGCGACAAAAAAGAAAACCATGATGAAAACATTGTTTCTGAATTCCGCAGTCGCGGTGCTGAGTTTTCTCTTGGAGAGGGTTATCTTTCTGCCATCTGCAATGCCGAGATAATCTTTAAAACTCCCGGTATGAGATATGATGTTCCCGAGCTTCTGCAAGCAGAGAAACAAGGAAGCGTTGTCACTACCGAGATGGAGCAGTTTTTAAAGCTCTGTCCATGTAAGAGCATAGGCATTACGGGGAGTGACGGAAAGACAACGACGACTACAATCGTCGGTGAACTTTTAAAGCGTGCAGGAAAGCGGTGTTATGTAGGCGGGAATATAGGAAGACCTTTGCTCCCTGATGCAGGTAAGATGGAGGGCGATGATTTTGCTGTTATAGAGCTGTCGTCATTCCAGCTTATGAATATAAAATACAGCCCTGATATATCAATTATTACAAATATAACTCCGAACCATCTTGATGTGCATAAGTCGATGGAAGAATATACAGAAGCAAAGAAACAAATTTTTGACGCATCTCAAGGGCGTGTCGTACTCAATTATGATAACGCAATAACCAGAGACATAGCGGGGGAGATTGGCGACCGTGCAGTGCTCTTTTCATCAAAAGAAATACTTGATAACGGCTATTGTATAGAGTCGGGGTATATTGTTCTTCGCCGTGACGGAAAAAGCGAGAGGATACTCGCTCTGCCCGATATAAAAATCTCCGGTATGCACAATGTTGAAAATTATATGGCGGCAATCGCCGCAACCGAGGGCTTTGTCTCAAGTGAAGACATAGTAGCTGTTGCGCGTGAGTTTGGCGGCGTTGTGCACAGAATGGAGCTTGTGCGCGAGCGCTTGGGTGTTAAGTATTATAACGACTCAATCGCATCTAGCCCGACAAGAACGATTGCAGGCCTTCGTGCGTTTAACAAAAAAGTTATACTTATAGCGGGTGGGTATGATAAGCACATACCGTTTGATGAGTTAGGGCCGGCTGCTCAGAAATACGTTAAGACACTTGTCCTCGTTGGTGCAACTGCCGAAAAGATAAAAGCGGCGGTGGAGGATAGCTCAGGGTATGATGCAAAAAAACTGCCGATTATTATGTGCACAACCTTTGAAGAAGCCGTAAAGGCAGCATCTGATGCGGCGGAAAACGGAGATATTGTGACTTTGTCGCCCGCTTGTGCATCGTTTGATATGTTTGATAACTTTATGCTTCGCGGAAAACGGTTTAAAGAACTGGTTGCAAAGCTTTAATTGTTATCGGTCACATAAACCGGAGAACGCGTAAATGTGTTTCCTTGCGGTATGGGAGATGCCATAAAAAGTGAATAAATATCATCGGCACGTCGTTCGAGAGCGAGAAGGTCTTTTGCCTTTTTGCTCTCGAATTTTATTGAAGACGGACGTGTTATAACCGGGATTTTTGATACTTTTTTCGCACTTTTTATAATATCACGCCCGGTGTCGTTAAATGCAAGAATACGCGCGTAGGGAGGCGCATCTTCCGAATGGTAAGACTCGACTCCGAGAAATGCATTTAAGAAGATTCGGCGGATTCTTGAGTGTGCATAGCGCTTGGTTTTTGTGAGTTCTGTAGCTTCAGACAGGCTCCGGCTTTTTGAAATTGCATCAATGAGTCGGAACTCTAAACCCTCGGATACATCACTGTATTTTACAAAATCCTCGGGTGTAAATTTCTTTAGGACAGAGAGAATGGAGGTGTCTGCAGATTTAATAAACACAGGTGCATTTCCGTTCTCGGTTTCACGCATATATATATCTGATACAGAGGGCGGCATTAACTTCGAAATATCGCCGCCGTGGCTGAGAAGTTCTCTTATATAAGAGGCGGATGCAATTCCGTCAGAAATTTCGTTTCCATCATGCTCTGCGCCTGTGCGTGGAATGGCCATTGGCGTGATGTTTGATTTCAGACGTATGAGAGCTTTTAAATACTCTGTTGCAAGTATGTTGTTTGGTGTTTTTATGAGCTTTGAGAGATCGGGGTCAATCTTTTCAAGTGCCTGCTCCCGCGCCTTTGCATATGGGATTCCGCTTGAATATTCGCTTAAAATTAAATCGTCAAGCTTTCCGCTTGCAAGTATTTTGGCTAAGCTTAACATACTCGATATATCGTCATTTTCTGCGCCAAAAGAAAGAGATGTGACAACCCCAAGTGAGTGGAGAATTGAAATTGCACCGCGTGCAAAGTGCTCGGCGGATGATACTGCCCATGGAAGCGGGAGTTCAATAACAACATCGGCACCAGAGCGTATGGCGGCTTCTGCACGCGCATACTTTTGCATGATGGCAAAGTCGCCGCGTTGAACAAAGTTTCCGCTCATAACGCAGACTATTCCGTCAGCACCTCGTCGTCTTGTTTCTTGTATATGAAATAAGTGACCGTTGTGGAAAGGGTTGTATTCGCAAACAATACCGCAAATGTTCATAGAATTTACGTCCTTTTTGAAAAAAGTCTTGCAAAAATAAGTAATATACGTTAAAATATATGTTACGGTTTTTAAAAAGACAAAATTTGTCTTTTTTATTATTTTAACTGCAAATATTCGTTTTTTCAAGACGAATGACAGAATTTATATTTACGGAGGCAACAAATTATGAAAATTCTTGTTATCAACGCAGGCAGTTCCTCTCTGAAATATCAGTTTATGGAGTCTGAGGGCGGTCAGGTTTTTGCAAAGGGTCTTTGCGAGCGCATAGGTATTGACGGCCGCCTTACACATAAGGTTCCGGGTCGTGACGATGTTAAGGTAGACATCGCTATGCCGACTCACGGCGAGGCTATTCAGTCTGTTCTTGATATTCTTGTAGATCCTGAAAAGGGAGTTATAGCTTCTACTGACGAGATTGCAGCGGTTGGCCACCGCGTTCTCCACGGCGGTATGGAGTTTACTGCAAGCTGTCTGATTGACGATGCATGTATCGCAGCTATAGAAAAGTGCATCCCGCTCGGCCCGCTTCATAATCCCGCAAACCTCATGGGCATTCGCGCTTGCCAGAAGGTTATGCCGACAACCCCGCAGGTTGCTGTTTTTGATACAGCATTCCATATGACAATGCCGCCGAAGGCTTACATATATCCGATTCCGTATGAATACTACGAGAATGACGATGTTCGCCGCTACGGCTTCCACGGCACAAGCCACCGCTATGTTTCTGCCCGCGCAATCGACATGCTTGGCAACCCCGAACACAGCCGCGTAATCTGCTGCCACCTCGGCAACGGTTCTTCGCTTTCTGCTGTTGTTGACGGCAAGTGCGTAGATACAAGCATGGGCCTCGGCCCGCTCGCAGGCTTCCTTATGGGAACGCGCGCAGGCGATATTGACGCAACAATTCTTGAGTACCTCATGGGTCGTTACAACTACGACATTAAAGAGATGAACAACATTCTCAACAAGAAGTCGGGCGTTCTTGGTATTTCCGGTGTAAGCTCAGACTTCCGCGACCTCGACGAGGCTGCTGAAAACGGCAATGAGCGCGCTCAACTTGCTCTTGATAAGTTTATCTATGAGGTCAAGAAGTTTATCGGTGCATACTCAACTGCAATGGGCGGTGTTGACGCTATCGTATTTACAGCAGGTATCGGCGAAAACTCCTGCGACCTCCGCAAGAAGATTTGTGAAGGCCTTGAGTATATGGGCGTTAAGATGGATGCAGAGAAGAATAACGTGCGCGGCAAGGAAACAGATGTTTCTGCAGCTGACTCAAAGGTTAAGATTTTCATAATCCCGACAAACGAGGAGCTTATGATTGCCCGCGATACAGAAGAGATTGTAAAAGCTCTCTAAGTAAAAAGTTTAAAGGAACAGATGAAGTGAATTCGTCTGTTCCTTTTTTGAATAATGAAAACCACGCGATAGTCGCGTGGTTCAAAAGAGGCTATTGCCGATGAACAAAAAATTCTCCATTGTGTTAGAATAAAAATGACCTGCCAGTCAAATTAAAAACAC
>JAZNAQ010000026.1:0-113814 GCA_045586595.1 Eubacteriales bacterium
TGAATTAAACTAGCTATGATATTCTTTTTCCCTTCGCTCATTTTTTCTCTTCTTCTTTTTGCCATAAAAAAATTCCTCCTATGATATTTTTATTCTATCATAGAAGGAATCAATTTTACAGACTTTTTCTCACACTCTCCCCCTGTCTCTAAAATCGATTTTAAGCACCGGTTACAACGGTTGAGACAGAGGTTAGAGCAACAAACTATGTCCGGTAAGGTAATTACCCACCTAAAAATATAAACTGCAAAACAAGAGATTAAAACGGCATCTTTTAAAACGATACCCCTGACTATTTATATATTACTTTTACTTAATATAAATCAATTTTTAATAGAGGTACTTAATGTTTAACCTATCCTTTGCCAATTCTGCAATCATAAACATTCCTTCTATTGAATTATACTCATTTCTTTCATGATCTTTTATTAATCCATAATTAATCGCTCTTGTTAGCAAAAAATCTTTTACTTGGCATTTTGACTCAGAAGAAAAATAAAATAAATAATAGTAAGTCAATCCTTCCATTATTTTATCATAATTAAAACAATATTTAGAATGCTCTTCTTCCTTGTCAATCGGTACTTTATAGTATGCAGGAAACATCTTTGCAATAAGGTCTATAAAGTTCACAATATTTTGTTCAGTATAAGTATCATTAAATACTCTTTGGTGTGATTTTTCATTTTCTATAATTTCGTACGCCTTTTCTCCTTCATCTGTTAAATTACAATTGATTTTTTCTTTGAGAGCCCAACGTTTGTCATATTGAATAAAACAGTTTTTTAACGCCGGAAACCTTTTTATTGCTGAATCATGTTCCTCTTTGGAAAACAAATAACTCTTTATTCCTCCTGGTGAACTGTTATTATAGTGCACCCATCCCACTCCTTGGTGTGCCAAATCCAATCTCACTGAATAAGCGTCATAGTTATCATAACCATACAATATCTGCAAACGTGTAGTGTTGTCCCTTTCTCTAAAGCGATTTTCACAGTCAGTGTCCAAATTTTGATAAAGCATATTAATTTGTATAGATATTACCTTAGCGTTATTTAGCATAAACAGTAGATTCTCATATAAATCCTCTGCAATTTGACGTGTCTGTATTTGGAAGAATACTGATGTTTTTATCATTTGTACTGTTGAAATTAAATGCAAAGTATTTGTTCTAGTATACAGTTCATAAGTTATTAATTGATAAATTATTGGAAGTATTTTTTTGTTTTTATTGTAATACTCTTTATAAGTCAAAAATAAGTTCAATATATCATATAGGTTTCTAGGGGCAAAATCTTTACCTGAATATATAGTATATTGAGTTGAAAAGGTATTACGACTCATACATTCAAATGTCGCAGAGCGAATATTTATCATTTCAAAATGATGAAGTATGGAAAAAATCAACTCTCTATTCTCGTATAAATGCTGTTCACTATCGTCTAATTTAATTTCTTCTAATCCTTTGCGTATATAATATATTCTTGACATAATATCAAAAAAAGTACTATCAATGTTTACATAGTATTTTCTCATTAAAAATATCAAGGCATCATTATTTTTATAAGTTAAATATTTTTTTAAAATTTCATAGTCAATATTTAAAGAAAAGGCTAAAAAAGCAATACATTCATCATTTAATTCAAATGACCCGTGCTCGCTATAATATAATGCATGCAGACATATTGCTTTGCTATATGAATCTAATCTTTCAAATTCATCCAAAATGTCTATGTTAATCACCTGCTTCTATAACAGTTAATATCCCGTCAATGATATCCTTTTTTCTTTTATCTTTTAGATATATTTTAAATCTAACTAATTCGTCAATCTTAGTGGACATAAGAGTTTTTCTCTTCTTAAGCAAATACGATCTAAGTGCATAAATATTTTTTGATGGTAACTTCTTGCATATTTCTTTTATATATAGTTCTTGTTGTTCATTCCACCCATATATACCCCTGTCTTCCTCAACAAAAGAAATAAGTATGTCTGTAATTGAATTATATAATTTCGTCTTGGAAACACGCCTTTTTTTATCGTTAAGAGCTGGCGTATTAGAAATTAAGCTTACTAAAAAAGATACATCTTTTATCATTCTTACTTTGTTTGTTTCCTTGATTTGTTTATAAAATTCCTCTTGCGAACCGCTGCTCATTAACATTCTGGCAAAAACAGTAGGATATTGCATTTGATGCACTAACAAATAGTTAAATAATAATTGAGTTGTCGTTTCCATATTACATGATTCTAAAAAAGTACAGCATTTCATTATTTCTGTGTTAAGGATGTTTCTAACACTTTTTAAATTTTTAGTTACGGGAAAGCCATTTTCTTTACTACGCTTTATTTCACATATATCGTCAACAGCTCTTACAATGTTCTCTGTCAAGAACGCAAACCCAATGTTTTGATTCAATTCATCATCACTTTGAAGCAACTTTAATATTAAATCATTTGATGGTTTGATATTAAGGCGATGTGTAACCATATTTAAAAGCACAAGCTTACTTTTATCATCAAATGCTAATTGTTCAAATTTTAAAAAATCTACTAGACTAAGAACCTTTACGCTTTCAAATAGAACTATTAGTTCCCAATAATTAAAATCAAAAAACCATGTTACATATTCATACTTATTTTCAAAAGAATTAGTATTTAATTTTATTTTTACTCCAAATTGTTCGGAATCTCCCGATAGAAAACTTTTCAATCCTCCGTACAAGCATCCGGCTAAATTATATTTAGAAATCAATAAGCTAAGCTCATTTTCGCAATCAAGATTTCGACGCAATAATGACATTGTCACAATAAGTACAGCTCTATTTTTTTTATTGCCCTTCACATTCTCAACATAAGTGCTAAGTTCATTCATAATCGTTTTAATAGATTTATTATGAAGAATAGCATTAATTTTTTTCTTTGCCTCAACAGATTTAATGCTTTTATTTGCAGAATCGTTTATTACAACACTAAGCAGGTTTATATCTTTTGCGATTAACATAAATTATACCTCCTTATCAGCTATAACATTTCCATTGAACAGCCAATCTGTTAGTTCGCACAGAATAATTTTAGCCGCAGAATTACTGAGTTTTGATATGCAATAATGGTTTCTATCAAGAGAATTGATTGAAGTACCTATATTAATTCCACCATATGTGTCACCATTTTTAAATAACACAAATCTATCATGTATAGATGATTTTGCCTGGTGGAAATGTATGTTTATACTTCCTTGGAGTCTTATTATTTCGCTCAATACACTATCTTTGTTTATTTCACAAACTAACTCATTTATATCTAGTGCTCGTTCAGGATTAGAGCAACAAAATGCAATATGCTTTTCCTTAGACGGATAATTAGCAATAATTCTTAACCAATCTAATATAGAAGATATCCCGTTTTTATCAGTAAAATATGAGTCAAATAACCACATTTTATCTTTTGCGGCCTCAAAAGTTTGACCAATTAATTCAATTGCCTTATCTAATTCTCCTGGCTTTATAAAAAAGATCTTATCATCAGGGTTTTGTGTTTGAATTTGCTTATTTATAGTCGCAGAAGATTCTAAAAGGATTTGACTATATTCTTCTATGGGTTCTCCGATCTGTGTTACTTCTCCTTTTGAATCTTTTTCTATAACATAGTCCGTTCCAATTTTATTTAATTTAATAATTTGTCCCGATTCTTTAATTTTTGTGTTTAAAAACATATGGCGCATATAGTACACATCATTTTGATAATAAACTAATTCACCATTGTGATATATTTCCACATCATGATTGTCCCATATACATTCAGTCTTCATATTTAATTCTTCCTGGAATTCCGCTATATCGGTTTTTATACTAGAAACTATTAACTTGCCTTTCTTGAAATGAACAATAACCGTAGAATTGGCCGGAATGTTTTTAAAAATAATATTTTTTTCCTTAGTACAACTATAGTTTCGCTCATAGCACTTACTTACAAAAATATCACCGCAAAACATTGGATTTGTTTTGATATCCAGCCTCATATATTTCTCTACAAATTCACTAATACTTATATATTCATCAACAGAGAGTTTAAGTGTAAAAGAATTGTTTTGTAACTTGAATATGTTCGATGGTTTGTTTAAGTAGCTATAATGAATTACATGTGCACATGCACTATCCCCATATGGATTTAAAGATTTTCCGGGTGGAATTATACCTTCATCTTTTGTAATCCAATCTTTAATATTTTCTGTTTCTTTGTCTTCGACAAAAGTCTCTATAAATTTCAAACTATATCTTCCTATTTTTTCTGTTTTTTCTATTTTTCTCTTGGGTACATCTTTATCTAACCCCAGATGGTATATTGTCAAAATGGTTTGTCCACCATATATTACTTTATCACAAATCACGCTTTTTCTCCTTTTTCAAATTTTCATTAACAGCTATAACCAAATAGATAAGGGCCTCTCTAAATAATTTGAGTATTCTAAAAACATTATGCTCTATTTGACCATCGGTGACAAAAGTAGTAAATTTAGAGATTTTGTTTATTGCAAGATTATCTACCGTTCTTAATACATTATGTTCCATATCATTTCTCATTTTAAACATGATTATGGAATATGGATCGGTAACACAAACTTTTTTATCATCTAATAAATCCTTCTGCAACCAGTATAATGCTTTCATTCCAACATTATCCAACTGTTTTGTTAATGGATTGGGAATTGTAAAGTAAACCTCTCCATTACGACCTTTCAACTCCTCTTTCCAAATGTTCTTAAAACTCACATTACTGCCTTTTAATCCAACATTAAAATACTCATTGATAAAAAATCCTATCCTGTCAAATGCTGAATATATTATTCTAAAAGACATTCTCATTAGTGTATCATTATACGAATAATTAGCAGTATCTTTTGTATCTACTAAATCTATATCCTTTTCAAAGAAATACTTTTGCTTGTTATCTTCCGAGATATACCATAAGTAACGAGCATGTATGTATTCCGCTTTTAATTGATTAAATAGCCCAATAAATTCATCTTTTCCTTCTCCTGCATTAAAAGGTAACACAAGACTATCAACTAGAAAGCAAGGATCTGGTAAAATCTCTGCGCATGGTTCTAAAAACAATCTAAAGAGTCCTATATAATCTCTATAGATTTTCTCTTTCTCATCATCAACAAAATAATCAGGCAACTTCAATTCTTTAGTCAAAAAATTATTAATATAATTTTTATGAAATATTGAAAATGCCTTTTTCAAACCACTCAAATATTCCAGATTCTCCAAATTGTAATCATATTTTTTAGTATACTCCAGATAGTAATATGAAGCATGCTGATAATATTGTTCTTCATATTTTCGTGTTTGAAGAAACGAATAGTCAAGCAATGTTCTTGATAGGTTTAAACTAGCCATTGAGAAAGATTCTTCAATAGAAAGTGCATTAAAAAAACTATCAATCGATGCAATATATCTACCTGTAGCCTTTAGAGCATTTCCTAAATTGGTATAGGTGCGCATGGCGATATAATTTAAAACAAATAACTCATCGTCACAAACGTTATCTTGGTTTTCTTCATAAAACATTATGACTTTTCTATAATGCAAAATTTCTTTTTCAAGGTAACTGTCTACATGGTCTATGTTTCTTAGATCACTATATGCCGTAGCAATATCATAATTAAGCTGCATTTTATTTGCTAATGTTAGCGAGTGTTCTTTTATTTTTTTAGCTTTTTCTATTAATTTTAAGGTTTCATCAGTATTCTTATCAAAGAAGCATTTATCGAAATTAATACTTAATTCATCAATCTCTTTAGTTATATAAACCGAATGAATATGATGAAATTTTTCAATTTGTTCTTTTATTCTAAGCTCATTTTTCATACGATAATTATTTCTCCTTCTTTATCCATCCGTATCCTTCAACATATTCGAGAAAAGGTTTAGCTTTAATCTCTCCATTTTTATATTTTACTCGCCAGTTTTTCAAATCTTGTAATCGCTTATTTAATACATCTATTTCAGCTTGTGTTTCTGCTTTTCGTAAACGGTAGTAGGTTGCCTGATATACTTTTTCATATCTTAAAAGTGCCTCGTCTTTTTTTAATTTATCAACAAAAGATTTCTTTCCTCCAAACTGTTTGCAAGTCTTATCTTCCGTATAAAGTCTATCACAAAAAAGAGCTGCGGCATTGCCGGCAACAAAATATTTATTACAATTCTTGCATTTGTTAATCGGCATATCATTGATAACTGCGTACATCATTTCAAGATTAATTAAATCAATTAGTGAATCAATTAAATAAACATCTGAAACAACTAAATCTGCTTTTCCTTGAAGCATTCTTCCGCTTATTTTTTTATTAGATGTATAGTTTTTATTGCTCAAATTCAAATCACTATCGCAGAGCATATATCCATTTATTTTTGAAATTTTCTCTCTGTTATAAAAACACTTATCTAAAAAATTAGTAGCATACTTTTCTATCTTTTTATAATCTTTTTCAGCACCTAAAAGCTGTAAAAGCTCGTCCCATTCGCCTGCAGAAATCATACAGGTTATGGTTCCAAGCTGATATTCTACCATCTTTTTTTCTGTATGAATTGTAATTTTCTCTCCTGTAAATTCAACTCGTAAATTCATATCTTATCACCTCAAAAATCCAAGAAATATAATTGTAACATTTTATGTCTTGACAAAAGTTTCTAATTATGTTAAACTATCACTACCAAGAAATAAAGTTGCTCTTTCTTTATTTCTTGATTATATCATCTCCGTCTCCGAAAGTCAATGGTTCGAAGGTTTTTTCTTTTGAAAGGATGTGAAAAGTATGAAAAGAAACTCTTTAATTTGAGAAATATCCGCTAAATAAAAATAAGCAGGATAAAGGCACGGTGCACCTAGTGCATACCGTTGCCCTCAAACACCGACCGGCAGTGCCGTTCGGGGGATTCCCTATCAGGGGAAGATTTCAAAAATTGGTGCTAAATGAGCATCCAATATCTTGCAAATGCAGGTATAGCAAGAAAACAAGGGATGCAAAAGTGGTGTTTTGAAGAAAGGAGGAAAATTTATGTCAGTCGCAGTAGTTTTCAAAAGCCCGTATGTAAAAGGCGGTAAAGCGGCAGGTAAAGCCGGATACATAGCAAGACGTATAGGTGTGGACAAGTCTATTAATAACAGAATAGTCATCAATGCCAACTACATTGCAACAAGGCCAAAGGTAGAAAAGTTCGGAACTCACGGTTTGTTTTCAAATAAAACCGACCTGAATCTGAACGAAGTTTTAGAAGAATTAAAAGAGCTTAAATGTAATGTTTGGTTGCCAATGTTGTCTCTTACAAGAGAAGATGCAACAAGGTTTGGATATGATAATGCAAGAGCGTGGCAAACGCTTATTCAGTCCAAACAGGCAGACATAGCTAGAATATATAAGATACCACTTGATGACTTAAGATGGTATGCAGCATTCCATAATAAAGACCACCACCCACACATACACATGCTAGTGTATTCTGCTTCGGGTGGTGGTTTTTTAACTACACATGGGATTGAGCAAATGAAATCCTGTATGGTAAGAGAAATATTCAGAGACGAGTTATATCATCTGTACGATGAAAAGACTCAGATGCGCGAGAAGTTAGTTGAGAAATCCAAGGAACGAATACGGGAATTGAAAACAGATTTCAAGGTGAAACCAAACACTGAAATCAACTCTCTCTTTAATCAATTGACAGACGAAATGCGAACCTATAAAGGTAAAAAAGTATATTCATATCTGTCAAAGGAACAGAAAGAGATTGTAAACAGCATATACAAAAAGCTGTCAGAGGATAAGAATGTTGCGGCATTCTACAATGAATGGTGTAACATTCAAGGTAGAATTATGGGTTACTATCAGGAAGATGAAATTGATTTCCCAGAGCTATACGATAACAGAGAATTTAATAAGATACGAAATCAAATCATTTCTGCGGCAAGCGAGAAAAGCGTAGAAATTAATAATATAGATAATGTCATCGGTGATTTAGTCTTCAATATCTGTAAGGTATTTGAAGGTCGGTGTCAGGAAGAGAACAGACAGGAATCTCGCAGGCGACCATATAGTATGGACAAAAAAGAATATGTAAAGCTGGCACAGAAAAAGCAAGCTTTAGGTATCAAGATGGGAGGTTTTTGATAATGGCTAAAACAAAAGTTAGTTTTAGTATAGAGCCAAAGCTTCAGGCTGAGGCAGAATGCTTAATGAAAACTGTAGAATGCAGTTCCATGAGTGAATTCTACGAGAAGGCAGTTCAGTTCTATGTACTGCACTTACACCTTAAACATAATGAAAGTTATTTCGGCGAAATACTTTCAAAAACACTTGAAGGAATGATTAACAGACTTGGCGACAGAATTGCAAAATTGCAGTTCAAGGATATTGTATCAGTAACACAATTATTTATGCTATTGGCAAATGAATATGAGTGGCCTCAGGAATACATAGATGGTGTGTATGCACACGCTGTCGAAGAAGCCAAGAAAATTCCATCAGTGAAATTATGGAATGAAGAAAGGAGATACGACTAATGAGTATAGATATCAGAGAATCCAAGCAGCTTAATCAGAAAAAGAAATCTGATCTGATTGATGAAATACTCGGCAGATTAGATGTTATCGAAGGCAAGGTTGACAACCTTGCCTCCGAAAAGAGAAGCAAAATCGACGAAACCATAAGAGATGTAAAATCATCAGTTTATAAAATTGAGGATAATATTTATACATCTGCAGACAAGCATATGAAACAGATTTTGCTGAGAGTATTTCAGATATCGGGAGCGATTATCCTATGTGCACCGGCAGTCATTATAATGATTTGGTGGATAGTCTCGCTCATAGCAGCATTATTTTCATAAGGAAAGGATGGTTGTATGAAGAAAATTGTTCTTCCGAGTTACTATCTTATTTATAAAAGAATAAAGCCCGGCGACACACCTATTGATAATTTCAAAGGTGCGTATGTGGATGGAAACTTCAATATCTATTACGAGATTGGTAATAAGATATTCAGGACAACCTCCCACTTTGCCGGAGAGGAAATATCCTTAAGAGACAGAGTAAATAACATCATAAGCCGTGAAGTTTCTTAAATAACTTCGGTGATTTATCTGGATAACGGCTGTGTTATGTGGTATAATCATTATAGCATTTACACAGCCGTTTCCCTTAAGAGAAAGGAGAATTTAGATGGCAAAAAGAGAAACGGTATGGATAGCAAATTTATATCTAAGGTTATCCAAAGAAGATAAGCGTTCAGCGAATGCAGAAAGCATCAGTATAGAAACTCAAAGAATAAAAACATCGAGTTTCGCCAACAGAAATAACATTATAATTCGTAAGGAATATGTAGATGACGGTAAATCAGGAGTATTCTTTGAAAGGCCTGAATTTCAGGCAATGATTCAAGATGTTGAAGAAGGAAATGCCAACTGCATAATCGTAAAAGATTTATCAAGACTTGGCCGAAATGATGTTCAGGCAAATCTCTACTACGAAGATATATTCATCGCAAGAGGCATTCGGTTTATTGCAATAGATGATGGCGTTGATACATACTTAAATGGTTATCAGCAAATTGCAACCTTTAAAAATATGTATAATGCAATGTATCCAAGAGATATATCCGAAAAGACAAGGTCGGCATACAAAACAAAATCGGAATCAGGTTGGTTCCTTGGCAGTAAAGCACCATACGGATACCAAAAGGACCCGAAGGACAAGCATCATCTTATAATTGACGAAGAGGTTGCACATGTTGTAAAACACATCTTCGACCTGGCAAAGCAAGGCTATGGAAAGAGGAAAATAACCAAAATTCTTCACGAAGAAAAAATCCCCACTCCTGCTGCCTATGCAAAAGCTCAAGGAATGAATCATTACTATGCTATGACCGCACACGATGATGAATGTTATTGGTGTGATGATACTGTGGGTGATATGCTTATAAACGAAGTTTACATAGGCAATATGGTTAATCACAGAAAGGAAAAGCCTTTCAAGTCAAAGAAGTTCAGGGATGTTCCAAAGGATGAATGGATTGTAGTAGAAAACACTCATGAGCCGATAATTGATAGGCAGACCTTTGATGAAGTGCAAAAGTTGCTTGAAAGTCGGGCAAGAGAAACTAAAACAGGCGAAACACAAATCTTTGCAAAGATAATAAAATGCATGGATTGTAAAAAAGCCTTGGTATTTTCCAATGCAACCAAGTCTTATGTATGCAACACATATAACCTAAAGGGTAAGAAATACTGCCCATCTCATTACATAAGGTATGACGAGTTATATGGTGTAGTCCTTGCAGACATCTACACAAAGACAGTACTCTTAGAAACCGACAGAGATGCCCTGTACAAAGCGGCACTTAAATGCAACGAGCAAAAGATTATGGCAGAAACCAAAGATAATCAGCGAAAGCTTGCAAAGGCAAATAAGCGAATTGATGAGCTTGAAATTTTGATTAAAAAGACTTATGAAAATTCAGTCTTAGGAAATTTATCAAGTGAGAGAATGGCATCGCTCCTCGCAGGATACGAAGAAGAACAGGCAGAATTAAAAGTCGAGGCATCAAGAATTGAAGGTGAGCTTAATGAATACCACAAATCAAAGGATAATGCCATAGACTTTGTAAACTTAATTGAAAAGTATATTGGAATTAAAGAACTCAACTACGAGATTCTCCATGAGCTTATAGACAGAATTGAAGTCGGCGAAAAGTACGAATATCAAGGCGAAACTTATCAGGATATAAATATTTATTATAAGTTTGTTGGAACGGTAGAGTTTAACAGCGAACTTAATATAGAAAAAGCAGGTTAACAGGGCACTTCCTTAAAAAGAGTAACAGTCCTCTTATCCGCACCAAACAGTAGAAATCCGAACCTTGTACCAATCGGTGAAGGGTTCGGGTTTTTGTTATATCAAGACTATCAAAACCTTGGTATGCTATCTTGAATAGGAAGGATTAGGCGACATAATATGAAATCAAGTTTAAATCTTAGCGGTAATGCGCTTAAAATAATAGCCGCGATGTCCATGCTCATAGATCATATAGGGCATATTCTGTTTCCGCAGGTTGAAATACTCCGAATCATAGGTCGGCTTGCTTTCCCGATTTTTGCGTTTATGATTTCCGAAGGATGCATGCATACCAAAAACAAGCTGAGATACTTGTTTACAATTTCTACACTTGCTTTGTTGTGCCAGATTGTATATTATCTGTTTGATAAAAGCTTTGATATGTGCATACTTGTTACGTTTTCGCTATCTATACTTATGATATTTGCTTTGCAAAGTTTTAAAAGCGTAATATCTTCAAAGAGTGGCTCGGGGATTTCCGGTATGTTTGCCGGAAGCGTGTTTTTGCTGACAGTAATATCTGTATATTTAATAAACCAACGGTTGGTTATTGATTACGGATTTTGGGGATGTATGGCACCTGTCGCTGCAAGCCTTGTTGGGGACAATAGAGCTGATATATATAAGCGGGTTTTGTCTTTGGGTGTAGTGCTTGTTATAATTGCAATAACATTAGGCGGAAACCAGTTTTATTCGCTTTTTGCAATACCGCTGCTTCTGTTGTATTCCGGTAAACGTGGAAGATGGAGAATGAAATACTTTTTCTATATATTTTACCCTGTGCATTTAGCTGTTTTGCAGGGGGTATATATGTTGCGGGAATACTTATAGCATAATTAGCGTATAACTTTATCCTGGATGTAGATGCAATTAAAATGCCCGTTGCTTGAAATCTTTACTCAAATAGTGTATAATAACAACAAATGCAAAATGAAAGCAGGGAAGTAGCATGAAGATAAAAAAAGGTTTTGTTTTGCGCCGTGTTCTTGATGAGGCGATTGTTGTTGCGAGCGGCGAAGCGAGCAAGAATTTTCACGGAATGATAAAGCTCAATGACTCTGCGGCTGATATATGGGGCTGGATATCTGAAGGCCTTTCTGAAAGCGAAATTGCAGCAAAGCTTGCAGAAAAGTATGAGATTGCTCCCGAAAAAGCGGCAGAGGATACCCGCGCAATGATTGAGCAGATGCTGGGGGCCGGGATTTTTGAAGATGAGCGATAACAGAATAAGTATAGAGCAGGCGATAGCAAAAGAGGGTAAATTCGTCAGCACAACCTCAGGCATCAGCATGAAGCCGTTGTTTGCTGACAGGCGTGATACCATAATTGTTCTTCCTAAAAACGGCAGGCTTAAAAAATATGATGTTCCGCTCTACCGCAGAGGTGGTGAGTATGTCCTGCACCGCATAGTGCGTGTTCTGCCTGATTCATACGTCATTTGCGGAGATAACTGCGAAAACTACGAATACGGCATACGCGACGAGGATATAATCGGCGTGCTGTCGGCGTTCTATCGCAAGGATAAGTACTGCACGGTAAATAATATGTTTTATCGGGCGTATGCGGTATATATAGTAAACTCTTTTCCTGTTCGTATGTTATACAGAAAAGCAAGGCGCAAGCTCTCGCGCATATACAGAAAAATATTTTCTAAAAAATAAACGCAGTTCATTGAACTGCGTTTTTGTTATTTTTCTTTATGAGAGAGTGAAATAAATATAAGCGAGCTTATAAGAAGCATAAACGGATAAAACAGATACGGCATTATGTCAAAGGCTGAAACGTTGTACCCTCCAACTGCTGCGGCCGAAACCGCAACAAGCATCTGTGCGCCGTATGGTATTATACCCTGAAAAATGCAAGAAAAGGTATCGAGAATAGATGCTGTCTTTTTTGGAGAAATGCCGTAGCTTTCTGCCATTTCTTTTGCTATGGGGTTTGCCATAACAATGGCGACGGTGTTGTTTGCTGTTGCTATGTCCATAGCTCCTACAAGAATACCCATACCGATTTGCCCTCCGCGCTTGCCGCGGAATATACGTTTTATTGTGTGGAGTAGGGCATCGAAACCGCCGTATTCGCGTATAAGAGCACAAATTGCAGAAACAAGTATGGCTACCATTGTTGTTTCAAACATACCTGCAGCCCCTGTTCCCATACTTGCAAGTAACTGTGTGGCTTCGGTCGCTCCTGTCACAAGCATTATAATTGAGCCTGAAACTATACCGAGAAGAAGAACCGTAAATACGTTTATTCCGATAATCCCACCAATTAGGACGAGAATATACGGTATAACCTGAATGAGGTTGTATTCATTTGAGACCTCGCCTGTAATTTCAGTGTTGAGAGAGAGCACAAGCGTAAGTATAAGTGAAACGAGAGCTGCGGGAAGTGCAATTAAAAAGTTTTCGCGGAATTTGTCTTTCATATGGCAGCCCTGGCCGTTGCATGCCGCAATGGTAGTGTCTGAGATAAACGACAGATTATCGCCGAACATTGAGCCGCCGACTACCGAGCCGATGCAGAGTGGGAGTGAAAAGCCAGAGGCTGCTGAAACGGAAATTGCAATCGGGGTAATAAGTGTAATTGTGCCTACGGACGTGCCCATGGCAAGAGAAACAAAGCTGCTTACGATGAAAAGAACGGCAACCGCAAAGCGCGGCGGGATAATTGATAGAAGAAAATAGGCAACACTGTCTGCGCTTGAACGGCCGACAACGCCTACAAATATTCCCGCTACCATAAAAATCAATATCATTGTTATGATATTTTTATCGCCGACCCCGTGTCCCATAACAGTGAGCTTGTCATCAAAAGAAAGCTTGGGGTTTTGAATGCATGCAACAAACAGCGCAATAAGAAAAGCGATGATTATTGGCACGTTATAAAAGCCCATTTCTATATTCAAAATATATTCAAACGTAATTCCGAGCCCAAGGTAAATTATAAGAAAAACACCTATGGGCAGTAATGCCTTTAAATTGCCATTTTTGCTGTTATCTGAAAAATTTTCTTTCATATTAAATAAACTCCTTGAAACTTTTTACAATGAGTATTATAATAATAAACAGCGCAAAAATCAAGGAGCTAAAATTGATATTATACGCTCAGTTGACAAAAGTGAATAATATTCAAAATCTATAAATAATTATAAATAAAAGCTTGACAGAATGCAGTATAGAATGTATAATAATTCAGAAATGTATTCTGGAGAGATGTTTCTATTTTAAGTGACAGGAAATAATGCACAAAAGAGGAATAAAAATGACAAAAGTGTTTATAGACGGAAGCGCCGGGACAACCGGGCTCAGGATAAATGACCGCCTTGCGGGGAGACAGGACATTGAACTTTTAACTCTTCCTGAGGAGATGAGAAAAGACATCGAAGCTCGCCGTGAAATGCTTAATGTTGCAGACATTGTGTTTTTATGCTTGCCTGATGCGGCTGCCATAGAGGCGGCACAAATGGTAGAAAACCACAATACTGCAATTATAGACACATCAACTGCTCACAGAACAAACGATGCTTGGGTATACGGGTTTCCGGAGCTTTCAGGGCACCGTGAGCTTATAAAAAACTCAAAGAGGATAGCCAATCCAGGGTGCCATGCGAGCGGAGTTGTTGCGCTGGCGTCACCGCTGGTTAGCGCAGGCATAATGAGCCCGGACATATCGCTTTCGTGTTTTTCTTTAACGGGCTATTCCGGGGGCGGAAAGAAGATGATTGCCGAGTATGAAGATGCCGGCAGAGACTCGCTTCTTGATGCGCCGAGGATGTATGGGATAACTCAGTCACATAAGCACCTTAAGGAGATTATAAAGCTTTGTGGTTTAAGCTCTGCTCCGGTGTTCTGCCCGATTGTAGCCCCGTTTTACAGCGGTATGGAGGTTACAATACCTCTCCATACAAAAGATATAAACGGCGGCATTGAAGATATAAAGAAAGTGTACAGCGAATATTATTCGAGCGGGCTTGTCCGATACAGCGAAGAAGCTGATGAAAACGGGTTTATGTCTGCAGGTGCCTTTTCAGGGCGTGACGATATGCAGATTAGCGTATACGGTAACGATGAGAGAATAATTCTTGTTTCGAGATTTGATAACCTAGGAAAGGGTGCATCCGGTTCAGCAATCCAGAACATGAACATCCTGCTTGGTGTTGATGAGAAAACAGGGTTAAACGTATGATGGGGGATATATAAATGAAAATAGTACAGGGCGGCGTTTGTGCCGCAAAAGGTTTTTTGGCAAACGGAATACACTGCGGAATACGCAAAAACAGAACTAAACGCGATTTATCGCTTATTTTCAGTGAAGTGCCGGCAAAGGCTGCGGCGGTTTATACAACAAACCTAGTTAAGGGCGCGCCTCTTACCGTTACAAAAAAGCATATTGCAGACGGTGTTGCACAGGCAGTTATCTGTAACAGCGGTAACGCTAACACATGTAATGCAAATGGTATAGAGATAGCTGAGCAGATGAGTGAGCTTGCTGCAAAAGAGCTTAATATTTCTCCGTCTGATGTTGTTGTTGCATCTACCGGTGTTATTGGTCAGCCGCTTGATATAACACCTATTGCCAATGGGATACCCGAGCTTGCAAAGGGGCTGTCTGCCGATGCTTGTGATGCTGCGGCAGAGGGTATTATGACAACCGATACAGTAAAGAAAGAAATTGCGGTTGAGTTTGAAATAGATGGCAAGCTTTGCCGAATCGGCGGCATAGCAAAAGGCAGCGGCATGATTCATCCGAATATGGCGACAATGCTTGTGTTTATAACAACCGATGCCGCAATATCCTCCGAGATGCTTGCTAAAGCCCTTTCTTCAGATGTTGCAAACACCTTCAATATGATAAGCATTGACGGCGATACATCAACAAACGATATGGTAACAGTGCTTGCAAACGGTATGGCAGGCAATGCTGAAATAACTTCAGAGGGCGCTGGCTTTGACACATTCATGAAAGCACTTAATACTGTAACAATCCACCTCTGCCGTATGATAGTTGCAGACGGCGAGGGTGCTACAAAAATGCTCGAGTGCCGTGTCAGCGGTGCTGATAGCGAAGCAACGGCAAAGACAGTTGCAAAGAGCGTTGTTTGCTCAAGTCTTCTTAAAGCCGCAATGTTTGGCGCAGATGCAAACTGGGGCAGAGTTCTTTGTGCTATAGGCTATAGTGGCGCGGATGTCGATGTTAATAGGGTGGATGTATCGTTTAAGAGTGCAAAAGGCGAGATTGCTGTTTGCAAGAACGGTGCGGGAGTAGACTTTTCAGAAGAGATAGCAAAAGATATCCTTCTCGAGGACGAGATAGAAATTGTTGTTTCTGTTGGTGACGGTGCTCACAGTGCAACTGCATGGGGCTGTGACCTCACTTATGATTATGTAAAAATAAACGGAGACTACCGTACCTAATGTTAAAAGGAGAGTCAAAATCGTGGAAGGTATTTTTTCAAATGCACAGCGTGCCGAGGTTCTGACGCAGGCACTGCCTTACATACAGCGTTATAACGGTAAAATCGTTGTAGTTAAATACGGCGGAAACGCAATGATAGATGAACAGCTTAAGCAACAGGTAATGGAGGATATAGTTCTTCTGTGGCTAATTGGTGTTAAGATAGTTCTTGTTCACGGCGGCGGACCTGAGATTAACGACCTTATGTCAAAACTCGGCAAAAAGGCAGAGTTTGTAGACGGGCTTCGTGTAACAGACAAAGAGACTGTAGATATTGTACAGATGGTACTTGCTGGTAAAGTAAATAAAACTCTTGTAAACCTTCTTGAAATGAAAGGTGGCAAGGCAATGGGTATCTCCGGTATGGACGGAAGACTCATTGAGTCAAAAATACGCGATGAGCGTCTTGGTTATGTCGGAGATATTACAAAGGTCAATATTAAGCCGGTAATCGACCTGCTTGAGAAGAATTATATCCCCGTAATTTCAACCCTCGGCTGTGACAGCGAGGGCAACACATATAACATAAACGGCGATACTGCGGCCGCATATATCGCAGGAGCTTTAAACGCAGAACGCCTTATCATGATGACAGACATCGCGGGAATTCTCAGGGATAAGGACGACCCCTCAACCCTTATTGCAGAAATGACGATTGACGAGGCGGGTAAGCTTTATCAGGAGGGCATAATCTCCAGCGGTATGATACCTAAGGTAAACTGCTGTATTGAGGCGATACATGAAGGCGTTAAGAATGTCACTATCATGGACGGCAGAGTGCCGCACTCAATACTTATGGAGCTTCTTACCGACGAAGGTGCAGGTACGATGGTAACCGGAGGTTAAAACATGAGCAGTTTAACAAATATTGATAAAGAGTTTGTTGCAAATACCTATAACAGATTTCCTGTAGAGATTTCTCACGGTAAAGGCGCAGTTGTATATGATACAGACGGTAAGCGATATATCGACATGGGTACGGGAATCGGCGTAACAGCGTTCGGCATATCCGATGACAAATGGAAAGATGCTGTTATACAGCAGCTCTCAAAGGTTCAGCACATGTCAAACCTTTATTATACAGAGCCGTGTGCGCGCCTTGCAAAGCTTCTTTGCGAAAAGACCGGTATGAAGAAGGTCTTTTTCAGCAATTCTGGTGCCGAAGCAAACGAGTGTGCTATAAAGGTTGCGCGTAAATATGCCGCAGATAAGAAAGGTGCAGACTATTATACGATAATTACGCTTGAAAATAGCTTTCACGGCAGAACACTCACAACTCTTGCCGCAACAGGGCAGGAGCACTACCATGAGCTTTTTCAGCCGCTTACACCGGGGTTTGTACATATCCCTGCAAATGACTTTGAGGCATTAAAATCGGTTGCTGAGAATAATAAAACAGCAGCAATAATGATAGAGTGTGTTCAGGGCGAGGGTGGTGTTATTCCGCTTGAAGCTGATTTCGTTAAGAAAACCGCAGAGTATGCGGCACAAAACGACATCATTTTGATAGTAGACGAGGTTCAGACAGGAAACGGCAGAACAGGTGAGCTTTACGCTTATATGAACTACGGCATTAAGCCGGATGTTGTATCAACGGCAAAGGGCCTCGGTGGGGGGCTTCCGATAGGCGCTGTGCTTATGGGCGAGAAAACACAGGGTGTTCTCGGTTTTGGTGACCATGGCTCTACATTTGGCGGAAACCCGGTAAGCTCAGCAGGTGCTATAAGTATACTCGAGAGAATAGATGATAAACTTCTCTCTGAGGTAAAAGCTAAGAGTAAGTATATCTTTGATACGCTCTCAGCTGCTTCCGGCGTTGAGTCGGTAAGCGGTATGGGGCTTATGATTGGAATTAAGACTAAGAAAAACGCCGGTGATATTGTTCGTGAATGTATGGCAAACGGTGTTTTGTGCCTTACTGCTAAAGATAAGGTGCGCCTTCTTCCGTCACTCAATATCCCGCAGGATGTTCTGGAAGAGGCAGTTGAGATTATAAAACGCGCTTGTGCTGAGTAGAGAACTGAAAGGAAAGAATAAATATGGATTTAAAAGGAAAACACTTTTTAAAGCTACTTGACTTTACACCTGAAGAAATCGCATATCTCATAGACCTTGCGGCAGATTTTAAGGCAAAGAAGAAGCAAGGCATACCTCACCGTGTTTGTGAAGGGAAGAATATCGCGCTTGTTTTTGAAAAGACAAGCACGCGTACTCGCTGTGCTTTTGAGGTTGCGGCGGCTGACCTTGGTATGCATCCGGTATATCTTGACCCTCAGGGCTCTCAGATAGGCAAGAAAGAGAGCATTGCAGATACAGCGCGTGTTCTCGGCAGGATGTTTGACGGTATTGAATATCGCGGCTTCGGGCAGGAGATTGTTGAAGAGCTCGCAAAGTATGCAGGCGTTCCGGTCTGGAATGGGCTTACTAATGAGTTTCATCCGACACAGATTCTTGCAGACTTCCTTACGATAAAAGAGAGATTTCGCAAGCTTAGCGGCATAAAGCTTGTTTATATGGGTGATGCACGCTATAATATGGGAAATTCTCTTATGGTCGGCTGTGCTAAAATGGGTATGCACTTTGTAGCATGTGCTCCGAAAAAATACTTCCCGAATGCAGAGCTTGTTGCTGAGTGTGAGAAGATTGCAAAAGAAACGGGCGCAAAGCTTGAGTTCATTGAAGACCCGATTGAGGCTACAAAAGGTGCAGACGTAATCTATACTGATGTTTGGGTATCAATGGGCGAGCCGGATGAGGTGTGGAAAGAGCGAATTGAAGACCTTTCACCGTATCAGGTAAACACTAAGCTTATGCAAAACGCAGGGGAGCAATGCGTGTTTATGCATTGCCTGCCCGCGTTCCACGATTTGAACACAACAGTTGGCAAGCAGATTTATGAGAAGTTCGGCCTTACTGCAATGGAGGTAACCGACGAGGTTATAGAAAGCGAGCAGTCTATCGTATTTGACGAGGCTGAAAACCGTATGCATACCATAAAGGCAGTTATGGCTGCAACGTTGTAATGTAATTTAAATATGCAAAAACCTCTGTTCTGCAAAATTTGCGGAACAGAGGTTTTGCTTTTATATAATAACAATAGGCTTAATCAAATCCTTCGGTTTTTCTTTCATAAGCATAAGCGCTTGTTCAACGCCTTCAAGCCCTTTGAATTCGTGAGTAACCAACTTCTCCGGGTGAATACGACCTGCGGTTATGAGTGCAGCAAGCTTTTCCATGCGCAGTCGCCCTCCCGGCATTAGTCCGCCGGAGATTGACTTATGCCCCATGCCGACACCCCATTCAACACGAGGGATTGAGACACTTTCGCCTTCGCCGAGATAGTTGACATTTCCTATTTTTCCGCCCGGTTTTAACATCCTTACAGCTTCGGCAAAGGTATTGTTATCGCCGCCGGCTATGATGACCTTGTCAACACCGCGACGGTCTGTAAGCTTTAAGATTTGCTCGTCAATGGGGCCTTCACGATAGCTGATTATATCGGTTGCACCGAACTCTCGTGCCAAAGCAACACAGTTTGGTCTTGTGCCAACAGCGTATATTCTGGCTGCGCCGTGTATTGCGGCCGCCGCAACAGACATAAGTCCAACGGGGCCTATGCCTATAACAACAACATCGTCGCCGAATTGTACATCTGCAAGCTCAACACCGTGTACACCTGTTGGTATCATGTCACACAACATACATGCTGCACGAAGGTCCATACCGTCGGGGAGATGTGCAAGGTTTCCGTCTGCATCGTTGACATGAAAAAATTCTGCAAATACACCGTCTTTAAAATTTGAAAACTTCCAACCTGCGAGCATCCCGCCCGAGTGCATTGCATAACCGTTTTGTGCTTCAACAGAGTTCCAGTCCGGAGTAATTGCGGGGACGATTACGCAATCACCGGGTTTAAAATCGCGGACAAGTGAGCCAACCTCAACAACCTCGCCTATAGCTTCGTGACCGAGTATCATATCCTTTCTTTCGCCTAAAGCTCCTGCCCAGACGGTATGAATATCGGAAGTGCACGGTGCGATTGCAATCGGGCGGAGAATCGCATCCAAAGCACCGCATTTTGGGCGCTCTTTGTCAATCCAGCCGGTTTTTCCGATGCCGAGCATTGCATAACCTTTCATATTTCCTCCTTGAAGTTCAAAGTATTAATCGGTGTTTATTTTATGATTGTGATGGAAAATTATACACAAAAAGAGTGCGTAAAAGCTTTACGCACTCTTTTAAATATTAATTATAATTTATATTATGCTGTTTTTAAGCTTGTCAGCCATGTCTGTCTTTTCCCAGGGCAGGTCGAGGTCAGTACGTCCGAAATGTCCGTATGATGCGGTTGCACGATAAATCGGGCGGCGAAGGTCAAACTGCTCTATTATCTTAACCGGGCGCATATCGAAGTTGTCAATAACAAGCTTTGCGAGCTTTTCGTCATCAACTATTCCTGTGCCGAATGTATCAACGAATACGGAAACGGGGTTTGCAACGCCTATGGCGTATGCAAGCTCAATTTCACAACGCTCAGCAACGCCTGCAGCTACAAGGTTTTTGGCGATGTATCTTGCCATGTACGCCGCACTGCGGTCAACCTTTGTCGGGTCCTTTCCTGAGAAAGCGCCGCCGCCGTGACGTGCAAAGCCGCCGTAGGTATCTACAATGATTTTTCTGCCGGTAAGACCTGAGTCGCCCTGCGGCCCGCCGATAACAAATCGCCCTGTGGGGTTGATAAGGATTTTTGTGTTTTTATCAATATACTCCTCCGGCATAACCGGTAGGATAACATGCTTTGTTACCGCATCGCGGAGAGCGTCGAGTGAGATTGAGTCATAATGCTGTGTCGAAACGACTATTGTGTCGCAACGCTTGACTTTGTTGTTTTCGTATTCAAATGTAACCTGCGCTTTGCCGTCGGGGCAGAGAAAGTCAAGCTCGCCCGACTTTCGGACATCTGCAAGGCGCTTTGTAAGCTTGTGCGCATATGTGATGGGGGCGGGCATAAGCTCGCTTGTTTCGTTGCAGGCATAGCCGAACATCATGCCCTGGTCTCCTGCACCAATCTTGTCTGCAAGGTCAGCCGCTGAGTCTTTAAACTCATATGAGTTATCAACACCAAGTGCGATGTCTGCGGACTGCTCGTCGATTGAAGTGAGGACGGCGCAGGTACGAGCATCAAAGCCTATGGCGGGGTTGTTATACCCGATTTCGTCTATTGTTTTTCGTACAGTAGAGGGGATGTCTACATAGCAATCGGTTGAAATTTCGCCCATAACAAGAGCCATGCCTGTGGTAACAATGGTTTCGCAGGCAACACGGGCGTTTTTGTCGTTTGCTAAAATAGCATCAAGAATCGCATCCGATATTTGGTCACAAACCTTGTCGGGATGCCCTTCTGTAACTGATTCTGAAGTAAACTTGTAAAATGACATATTAAAATTCTCCAAACATAAAAAATTACAAATGATTATATTTCGGGTGCACGCGGCTCAACTGGAGTGCAGAAAACAATTTCTGTCTGTGTTGCGCCGTATTCGTGAATACGCATAACAAAAGCATCAAGCTCAGAGGTAGATTTAAAAACACCTTTAATCAGTGCAGAATAGTTTCCTGTGATACAGTGACATTCAACAACCTCGGGCATAGAGGGAATAAGCTTGATAAAGGTTTCTTTCTTTTCTGGGGGAATCTGGAGAGAAACAAAGGCAGTTATTGAATATCCGAGTTTCTGGTAGTCAACTTGCGCGCTGAACCCCCGGATGATGCCATCTGCTTCGAGTCGCTCTAAACGTGCTGAAACCGCAGTGGGAGACATAAATACGTTTTCTGCGAGCTCTTTAAGCGTATATCGTGAGTTTTGGCAAAGAAGCCTGATGAGAGTCTTGTCAACTTTGTCCATAATTTAACCCCTGTCAAAATATTCATCCTTATAAATTATAATAGCAAAAAACATAGAAAAATGCAATGATTTTCGATTTATATTTTTCTATTAATAAAATTGTAATAATTGTTGTTGTGAAACCTAAAGTATGTTATAATAAAATAAATGTATATTAGGAAGATTTGTATGGAAATTAATCTCGGTGATACAGTTGAACTAAAAAAGGCGCATCCGTGCGGGAGCAAGCAATGGCTTGTTACACGGGTTGGTATGGATATAAAACTGCGCTGTCTTGTGTGCGGGCACGAAATAATATCCACGCGCCATAAGCTTGAAAAGAACATTAAACTGATAGTTAAGGGGGAGAACTCCGATGCTTAAAGGCAATGAGTCGCTTAAATATCATATCGGTTGTTCTGCTGACGATATCGGGAAGTATTGCATACTTCCAGGTGACCCGGGCAGATGTGAGAAAATAGCAAAATACCTCGATGATGCAAAGTTTGTTGCACAAAACCGCGAGTATGTCACGTATACAGGGGCTCTCGGTGGGGTAAAGGTTTCTGTTGTTTCCACCGGTATAGGCGGCCCATCTACGGCTATTGCAGTTGAGGAGCTTGCAGCTTTAGGTGCGCATACCTTTATAAGGATAGGAACATGTGGGGGTATAAATAAAAGTGTTTCGGCGGGTGATGTAGTTATTGCCACGTCTGCTGTGCGCTGTGACGGAACAACCCGCGAGTATGCGCCTGAGAATTTTCCGGCAGTTGCGGATTTTGAGGTGACAGGCGCGCTTGCAGATGCTGCAAAGTTGCTTGGCTTTACGTGCAAAATTGGTACTGTTCACAGTAAAGACGCGTTCTATGGGCAGGCAAATCCCGAAACAATGCCTATGTCAGAGCACTTGATTTCGCGTTGGAGTACATGGAAAAGGCTTGGCGTGCTTGCAAGCGAGATGGAAGCTTCGACTTTGTTTGTTGTGGGTGCCGCACGAAACCTTCGCTGTGGCGCGTGTTTTAATGTAATCTGGAATCAGGAACGCGAAAAGGCAGGCTTTGTTGAGGACGAACACCATGACACTGACCGCGCTATCCGCGTAGCCGTTGAGGCAATAAAAAGAATTATAAAAAATGACTTTTTAAAATGATATATTTGGCATAAGGCGATATTGTTTATTTTTTGTTCTTATATGCGAAAAACCTATAACTTTATTTTCTGTGGAGTAATTTTTTTGTTGAGATTTCGTAAAGAAATTGATTTGAGGATAAAGAAAAAAGGTAAAGTTTATCACTTTACCCCATAATAAATATTTACTTATCCTTTTATTAATTTGTTGTCAAAAAAGTTTCCAAATATTTATTATCAATTGAACGAAACCTATTCCAAATAGAGTTCCTGTAATAAATCTTCTTGTATTATTTGACATAATATAAAAAAATAATTGTATCATACCATCTAAAACTAATGGAAGAAGTAATAATATACATACTATGTTAGGTATAGAAAAACCAAAAACAAACAGAAAAAACGAGCAAACATACCCCATCAAAACTCCTGTGCAACGAGCACATAAAGGAAATTGATAGCCGTAGAGAAAAAAACTTCTTTCTGGTTTTTGATGACAACCCCATAACTTCTTTGTGATTGTCATAACTCTAACCCATTGTTTTATCTTTCTGTCCATTATGCTTGGAACTTATTTCCACAACCTTTACACATCCAATATGTAGTTGTAGTGGTCTGTTTCCCTTTTCCAGTTGCCCCACACAATAATCCTAACGGACCACAAAGCAAATATCCACAACAAGCATCACTAGCATTAAAATCTTTGCCTTGTGTTGATACCTCTGATACAGGCATAATATCATAGTTTCCACAGCGTGGGCAATGAAGTCCAGATTTTTGTGTAACAATATTTATATTATCTGTTTGATTATTATTGTTATCAACATTTTGTGTTGTAGCATTTGTTGCATTTGCACCTACTGGAATATGTGGTTTGTTGTCAGCATATTCAACTTCGTATTCACCACTCATACCAAACTTTGTTTTCAATTCTACAACTTCATCTGGTTCATTAACAACTACATTAAATGTAGCATTTTTACCAAATCTTTTCATTGTACTATTAAATGAAAGCATATGTGTTCCAACTTCGACAGGTATTTCAAGAGTCCCACCATTTTTCAATTCTCCCACAAATGTATTCAAAAGATACACATTATGATTTTGGGCACTTCCAGCAAAACTAGATTTACGCTTTATAATAATTGTCGCCATAATACTTAACCCCTAATATATTATTTATTTGTTATTTATTGTACCATATATTACATAGTTTTGCAACCTTTTTTCGACATTTTCAGCAAAGTGCCCTGTTGTGGTTATCTCCGTCTGGTGGATATCCCCGAAGAAGGAAAAAACCACCACTTTTATATATTTTCCTATTAATTTTCATAAAAAACTATACTTTTTAGGGGGTAAAATCAACAAAAATAGTGCGGTCGGAAAATCTTCTGCAATTTTCCGACACTTATAAATGACACTTTTGAGATCTAGTCAAGCTCTTTTGCTTGTTGTAACATTAGTTGTATATCTTCCATAAATTGTGAGTGTAAGTGGTCTGCGGCAACAAGTGCAAGGAAAATATCATTTGCTTGTGGCAATTCACAGATTAATTTTGCTAATCTCTCTTTACTGTCAATGGCAGTATAGCCTTTTATATGATATTCCTTGCATATTTGCTTTAACTTTGTTATTCCGCAATTCCTAAAATATTTTCTTTTGTTAAATGTGAGTAATCTGTCATTTTCGTCAAAAGTAAAGCCCATAATATTTGATTTTCTTCTCATTTCTTCTGTGAGTTCTTGCAGATTGTTTATATAATGGGTGGTAGGCTTTAGATAATCAAGAATATTCCCACCCTTTATATCCTCACTTCGGTATGCTGTCCCTTTGCATTGTAGTAAGTCAATCAGTATGTTTTCAGCGTCATGTCGGGAAGTGGGGTGTTGTTTATTGTGGCTGATACTCCAATTATGCTTGAATACATATAGTGCAAGGTATAAAGGCAAATACACAGTGGCAACACCAGTCAAGTTTTTGTTGATATGTCGCTTTAATTGAATGTGAAAACTATCAATATTATTCAATGACAAGTGTTTTTCGGCTTTTAATCTCTCAAACTCTGCAAAACTTAATCTGCCGTAGTTTTCCACTCTGTCAAGACCTTGTGTTTGATAATATTTTTTAAGGATTGTTTCTTCTGCCAATTCTTTGCCATTATGCTTTTCTGCCCAGTCCTTTTGCTCTTTTCTAACTATATTCTTCATATCAGAAGGTTGTATGTAATGCGGAATAGCATTATTATCACAATACCGAGTGTAGGCGTCATAATCGTCACTACAAAGGAATGTTATATCCCCTAAATAATCACTAAAATAATCTTCAAGTATTTGAGAACTGCTTTTGCTTAACCCCGATAAAACTGTGGCAACATAACCATTACTGTCAATTCCCGTAACAACACAGGCAAACTCTGGTCCAAAAATCCCAAGCTCGGATGGGATATGTGTGTTTTCAAGTCGGGGTTTTCTCACATTTACTGCGGTTGGTGCAACATTGACAAGTTCCATTGCACCTTTTTGATTTTCCCTGAAATAAGTTTCGTCAACCTGAACTACACCCGACAATTTCGGCATTCCATAGTGTTCTAAAAGGGCTTTTAAGAACTTATGTCTGTATAGCAAGATTGTGCCTTCTGAGGTATGCCACCCGTAGTCAACCGCTAAATTACGCCGACAGGCGGATAAGGATAACCCCATTAAAGTATAGTTAATTACTGCAATCTGCACAGATAGGGGGAATGTGGATTTATCTGCAAATGTATCTGTCATTATGGTATAAGTTTTCCCGCAATTTCTGCACTTATATCGGGGTTTTCCATAATCGTCTAACCCGTGTGGGTGATACAATCGGCTTGTGCAATAAGGACAAGCAGGTTTTAACCCATATTTGTCAATAAAGATTTCATAATCTGTTGGTGGTCGGGTTGGCTTTTTCTCGGGTGGCAAAAAGCCCTTTAACACCCACGCCAAGTCTTCTTTTGGCAAGGATTTTAATTCCTTTTTTAATTCTTTTAACCTTTTATCTATTTTAGGATATTTTTCCATTAATTTGCTCAAGTGCATACCTATACACCCCTTTTTGATACTTATATTATATAAAAGTATGCAAATATTGTCAAATCGACATTTATAACAGTTTTTATAAAAGAACGGACATCTTTTATAAAACATCGGCAACTGTTTATAAAAGGGTAGGACAGAAATTATAAAACTCCGGAACTAAAATTATAAAAAATTACGGAAGGAATTATAAAACCTTTATGCTGAAATTATAAAATAATCAAGCAACTTTTATAAAATGTCGGCATTAGTTTTATAAAAGGTCTTGCCTGAAATTATAAAAAGTCAGCGGTAAAGTTATAAAAATCCGTGTTTAATTTTATAAAAAGTCGGTCAATGATTTATAAAAGTCTAAATATTTTTTATAAATCTTCTGCAATCTTTTATAAAAGAGCAGGCATTTTTTATAATCGGTTTTATAAAAAACAAAAGAGATTTTATAAAACTTTTAACAGTTTTTATAAAACCTCTAATATTGTTTATAATGTGTGGAACTTTACAACACAACCAATTATGCATATAAAAATGACTTTACAATTCAATTTCTCTTTGAGATTTCAACGAAAAGTCCGTTCCACAGAAAATCGAGTTATAGGGCGAAAAAATACTTATTGTGAATGAATTGTATTTGTGATATAATAAATATTATTTAAGATTTTAGTGTTTTTGGGGGGACTTTTATGTCGGACAAGATATGGCTTGCTACACCGACTATGCACGGTGATGAGCTCAAATATATGAAGGAGGCTTTTGACACAAACTGGATGTCTACAGTTGGTGCCAATATAAACGAGTCGGAACGACTTGTCTGCGAGCGGATAGGCTGCAAATGCGCCGTTGCTCTTTCTGCAGGTACTGCGGCACTTCATCTTGCAATGAAGCTTGCGGGAGTAAAGCCGGGAGAACGCGTTTTTTGTTCTGATGTAACCTTCGGTGCTACAGTTAACCCTGTTGTTTACGAAGGCGGTATTCCTGTTTTTATTGATACCGAATACGATACATGGAATATGGACCCCGTCGCACTTGAAAAGGCGTTTGAAATATACCCGGATACGAGAATTGTCGTTCTTGTCCACCTTTACGGTACACCGGCAAAGATTGATGAGATAAAAGCAATTTGCCAAAAGCACGGCGCGATTATAATCGAGGATGCCGCAGAGTCCTTTGGCGCAACTTATAAGGGCAGAGAAACAGGCTCATTTGGTACATATAACTGCATAAGCTTTAACGGAAATAAGATTATAACCGGCTCTTCGGGCGGAATGCTTCTTACAGATGATGTTGAAGCTGCAGATAAGGCGCGGAAATGGTCAACTCAAAGCCGTGAGAACGCTCCTTGGTATCAGCACGAAGAGGTCGGCTATAACTACAGAATGAGCAACGTAATCGCAGGCTGCGTCCGTGGTCAGATGCCGTATCTTGATGAGCATATAGCTCAGAAAAAAGCTATTTACGAAAGATATAAAAAAGCTTTTTTTGACCTTCCTGTGAAAATGAACCCGATTGATTTTGAAAACTCTGAGCCGAACTACTGGCTCTCGTGTATGATAATTGACGAAGAAGCTATGGCAAAGCAGGTAAGAGGTGAGTGCGAAGCCCTGTATATATCAGAAAAAGGGAAATCTTGTCCCACAGAAATTTTAGAAGAGCTTGCAAAAATCAACGCAGAGGGCCGCCCTATATGGAAGCCTATGCATATGCAACCGATTTATCGCAATCATGCGTTTATAACTCGTGAGGGCAGCGGAAGATGCAAGACAAACGCTTACATTGCCGGCGGAACACTCGGGCGTGACGGTAAACCGCTTGATGTCGGTATGGATATTTTTAACCGCGGTCTCTGCCTGCCGAGTGATAATAAAATGACAGTAGCAGAGCAGGATAGAGTAATTAATGTTGTAAGAGCCTGCTTTGACAGATAATGAGAATATGTTAAAAGGGCGATTGATTCGCCCTTTTTGCAAAGGTGAGGAGAAATATATCTTGAATTCACTAAGACAATTTGAATTTGTCATAGAAATTGCCAGGTGTGAGAGCATTTCAAAGGCTGCAAAGAATTTAAAAATATCTCAGCCGACACTTTCAAAATATCTCGCAAATCTTGAAAACAAGCTTGAAGTTGAGCTGTTTGACAGAAAGAGTATTCCGATTTCTCTTACAGAGGCGGGAGAAAAGTTTGTGAGAGCGGGAAAGCATATTCTAGATATTTATGCACAGCTTGACCGTGACTTTTTGAAAATTAAAGAAAATGCCTCTGATGTCGTGAGGGTGGGGATAAGTCCCACAAGAGCACATTATATTCTGCCTGCTCTTGTGCGCGAGTTTCAAAAACTTAATTCTTCTGCAAAGCTTGTGATAAAGGAGAGAACAACGGCTCAGTTGAACTCTGAACTTATGCGTGGTGAGCTTGATTTGATTATTTCGCTGCGTTATGACGGGACAAGGCAGTTTGAGGCGGTTTCGCTGTTTTCTGAAAAAGTAATGCTTGCCGTTCCAAAAAAATATGCAGCTCTTGATTCGTTATCTATTTTAAAAGAATGTCCTTTTATAAGTGCAGGCGCAGGGCTTAAAATGTCTGATGTTCTTATGGATATTCTTTGCGAGATAAAGGGCAAAGAACCTGTTATCGAGGCGCAGTCCATTGACTCTGTTCTTTCTCTTGTTAATGAAGGGATAGGGGCGGCACTTGCACCCTCTTATGTTTTTGAGTACGGTGCATATGAAAATATAGTTTTCGTAGAGCTTCCGGAGTTTATGAAAACTCGCTTTAGTTCAAAACTCGAGAGAGATGTATGTGTGTTTTTTAGGCAAAAACAGCTTTTAAGTGATTCTGAAAAAGATTTTGTACAAGCTTGCGAAAATCTGTGTAATTCATAAAAACCCATTTTACAATATGGCAATATTGCTATATCGCAAATGCGTATTGCTATTTATTCTTTTGTGTTGTATAGTAAGCTCATATCAGGCAAATATTCTGTACTATTTTGAAAAGGAGAGGGGAACATGCCATCAGCATTTTTATATCTCGGCATTTTGCTCGGGGTAGTAATTATCTGGTTTATGCTTCTGAAACGGCCTGTATATGAGGCTATTCTTATAAGCTTTCTTGTTTTGCTTTCTGTGACAAACACCTGGGGTAATGTATGGGAATACATAGATAAAAGTATCTCAACATCGCTTCTTTATTCAATGACGGCGTTTGTAGCGATGTCCGTAATCCTCACGAAAACAAAAGCCATAGACAGTTGTGTCGCGATAATACTTTCGCTTCTGGGAAGGGTCACAGGTGGCGCCGGATATGTTTCTGTCATTGCGAGCACATTTATGGGAGCACTTTCGGGGAGCGGCCCGGGAAATGTTATGGCAACAGGTGCATTAACTATTCCTGCAATGAAGAAAACTGGCTTTCCGCCGGAGCTTGCGGCTAATATCGAGAGTAATTCGAGTTATATGGGCAACATGATTCCGCCTTCTTCAAATATAGTTGCCGCACTTGGTGCATATACTGCTCTTTATCCTGCAACAGATTTGACGATAGGTCAGTTCTGGATAGTTTTGTGGGGAGTTTCTGTATGGTTCATTCTTCAGCGTGTTCTTATGGTTTACGGCTTCTGTAAATATTACAAAGTAAAGCCGATGGCAAAGGAAGACCTTCCTGATTTCAAAACAGTTCTCAAGACGGGATGGAAGGGACTGCTTATTCCCGTAATCATCCTTTTGCCGTTCTTTCTTGATTATCTCTTCAAAGATACGCTCTTTACAGCGAGACTTGGCGCGAGCGGGGCAAAGAACTTCTCATCAAGCCTTCTTATTTTCATACCGGGAATTGCTGCTATATATGCACTTCTCATTTCTGAGGATAAGAGTTTTATAAAGCCTTCAAAACTTGCTGATGCATTTGCTAAGGCGGCAAAAAGCATTGCGCCGGCTGTAGGGGTTTGCGTTGTCGGATATATGATTGGTGCGCTTTTTGCATCTATGGATATAGCTGGCGAAATGGAAGCTTTTATTACTTCGCTTAAAATGGGGAAATTCGGGATGGTAGTCTTTATCTGCCTGTTTACCTGCTTCCTCGGAATGGTTATCCCAGGCTCGTCGCTTGTTGTAATTTTTGGCAGCGTGTTTATAACAGTTCTTGCTTCTGTCGGGGTCAACCCGCTTCTGGCTGCCGCAATGCTCCCGTGTATCTGCGGAGTTATGTGCGGCATCACCCCGCCGCTCGGGCTTGGGATGTATGCGGGAATGTCGCTTGCTGAATCTGATTTCGGAAAGACATTCAAGAACAACTTGTGGTGGGTAGCCGCTCAGTTTGTTATGGAAGTCGTTGTTCTCATGGGACTTCTGCCGGTTTTCGGGCTGTAAGGAGGTAAGGTGATGAAAAGAGCTTTAAATAAGGTTTCGGAAGTTTTTAAAAAGATTTTTGGCTACGGAATATATTTTTCGCTGTTTGTCGGAGGTCTTACTTTCTTTGGGTATGTTGCGGCGTTCATAATCGGCGGAGAAACAGCAACAGAGATATGCACGTTTATTTATAAAAAAATCATTCCGATGATAATTTATTTATCAAATATTATGATTTTACTCGGTATATTCTCAATGTATTTATCCGGTGAATATGCCCTCACTCCGCAAAAAAAACAGAAATAGTATCATTAACAGAAAAACAAGTCATCATACGATGACTTGTTTTTTTGCACGCTTTATTTCTCGCGCTTGCTTTCGCGGTAAATATATCATAAAGGGAGTTGAAATGAAAAAAACAGGCAGAATATATCTGTTTTTTGATTTGAAAGTCAGCGTTCGTACTTGAATTTTGCTGATGTTCATGTTATACTAAACCAGTACATTATTTTTTGATTTATAATAGTCGGGGGCGAGATAAGAAATGAGAAATTTAAATCTTTTTCTGAAGCGGGCTTTTGATATTATCGCAAGCTTGTTGTTGATAGTCTTTTTGACTGTGATTCCTGTTCTTATAGTTATTCCGATTGTAATCAGACTGACCTCAAAGGGCCCTGCGGTGTTTACTCAGGATAGGGCAGGTAAAGATGGCAAGATATTTAAAATTTATAAATTCAGAACAATGCTTATTCCGGAAGAGAGTTTTGATAAAGACGGAAGACAGCTTGAGCCCAAGGAGAGGATTACCAAAGTCGGCAGGCTTTTGCGAAAAACAAGTCTTGATGAGCTTATGCAGCTTTTCAATGTCCTTAACGGAACGATGAGTATTGTGGGTCCGCGTCCGACACTCCCTTATCAAATCGAAAACTATACTGATGAACAAAGGCGCAGGTTGGAAATGCGCCCCGGTGTTACGGGTTGGGCACAGGTTAACGGAAGAAATGATTTGAGCTGGACTGAAAAAATAGAGTTTGATATTGAGTACATAGAAAAATTCAGTTTTTGGTTTGATATAAAAATTTTGTTCAAGACTATTGCAGTAGTATTAAAAATGGATGGAATAGCATTTACTAAAAATGATTCAATAAATAAAAAGGTTACTAATCAACAGGAAGAAAAGGCAGAAGAAACTCTTGTAAAATAATTAGGAGAGATAAGTATGAAAGCACTTGTACTTTGTGGTGGACTTCCGCAGATAGCGTTAATTAAAGAACTGAAAAGTCGTGGAATTTATACGATTTTGGCCGATATGAACGAAAATGTTGCAGCAAAGCCATATGCAGATAAATTCTATAACGTTTCCGTTTTGGATGTGGATGCCGTAAGAACGGTTGCAATTAACGAAAAAGTGGATTTTATACTTACAGTATGTGCAGACCAGGTGTTGCAGGTTGTCGCACAGATTGCCGAGGAGTTGGGGCTGCCCTGGTACATAGATTACGAGACAGCTGAAAATGTTTCTAAAAAATCGTATATGAAAAAGATTTTTTGGGAAAATGATATACCTACAACTAAGTTTGTTATAATGAACCGGTTTAATGAAGATGAAATCAAACATTTACAGTATCCGATAATTGTAAAGCCTGTTGATTCGTATTCATCAAGAGGAGTTTGTAAGGTCAATTCTGTTGATGAGCTTAAAGTTGCATTTGAAAATGCAGTAAATATAAGCCGTACAAACGGAGCCATTGTCGAAGAATTTGCAGAGGGTGAAGAGATAACGGTCGATGTGTACGTTGAAGAGGGGAAAGCACACGTTCTTTGTCTTTCTAAGCTTGACAAAATTCCGGGTAATGATAAATTCGTTATAAACAGAAGCCATATTCCAGCTCGGATTTCCGACAATATAAAAAAGCAGATATGCGGTGTTGCACAAAAAATTGCGGATGCGTTTAAACTTCGAAATTGTCCGATGCTTATACAGCTTATTTCAAACGGCAAAGCAATATCTGTTGTTGAATTTTGTGCAAGGACAGGTGGCGGAATAAAGTTTTTAATGATAAAAAAAGTCTCCGGTTTCGATGTAGTAAAAGCTGTTGCTGATTTGACTTTGGGCGAAAAGCCGCATGTAGGCGAAATTAAAACTCCGCAAAAGTTTACTGTAAACGAGTTTGTTTATTGTAACGACGGTGAGTTTGACCATTTGGAAGGTTTTTCTGAACTGCTTTCTGAAAATATAATTGTTGAGTATTCTGCATTTAAAGCAAAGGGGTTTAAGTTTGACGGGATAAAGAGCAGCGGAGACCGTGTTGCGTATTTTAGCATTGAGGCGGATACTCTTGAAGAATTAAAAAAGAAGCACAAACTTGCCAACTTGAGCATAAAAGCACTTGATGTCAACGGCGTTGATTTAATCAGGCATGATTTGATTGCCCAATATTATAGTTAAAGGGTTGTTTTTATGAATGTTTTGTTTATGACCATTAGTGCAATGCCTCATTTAAGTAAACACTCAATATCTGTTGATCTGATTCATGAATTTATCAGAAAAGGTCATAAAGTATATGTGGTTTGTTCTCTTGATCGTGGGAGTTCTCAGAACACCGTTTTGGCAGAAGAGGCCGGCGCAACCGTTTTAAGAGTGAAGATTGGCAAGAATAAAAAGGCAAACATAATTGAAAAGGGCATAACAACGCTCATGCTTCCGTGGATATACAAATCTGCAGTCAAAAAGCATTTCAAAGATGTTAAGTTTGACCTTGTTATGTATCCCACACCTCCGGTAACTCATGTTGGAACAGTTAACTACATAAAAAAACGCGACGGAGCAAAAACATATTTACTACTAAAGGACATTTTTCCTCAAAACGCCATTGATATTGGTATGATGAAAAAGTCGGGTTGGAGGTATATCGCTTATCTCTATTTCAGAATGGTTGAGAAAAAGCTTTATAAAGTTTCTGATTACATCGGTTGTATGTCGCAGGCAAATGTTGATTACATTCTCCGCCATAATCCGAAGGTGACTCCTGATAAAATAGAGGTCTGCCCTAATAGTATAGAGATACAGGATTTTAGAGTGACAGACGATGAATGTATGGATATTCGTCAAAAATACGGAATACCTTTAGATAAAAAGGTGTTTATTTATGGCGGCAACTTGGGAAGGCCGCAGGGGATTCCGTTTTTGATGGAATGTTTAAATGCTGAGAGAAATAATGAAAATGCATTTTTCCTTGTGGTAGGAGACGGCACTGAGTATAAAAGACTTGAAACATTTTTCTCCGAAACAAAGCCTGCAAATGCAAAGCTTTTAAAAAAGCTTCCGAAAGAAGATTACGACCGCTTAGTTTCCGCGTGTGATGTCGGGCTTATTTTCTTAGACCATCGCTTTACCATACCTAATTTCCCGTCGCGCATACTTGCGTATATGCAAAAGAAGATGCCGGTGCTTGCTTGCACCGACCCGAACACGGATATGGGAAAGATTATCACTGAAAATGGCTTTGGCTGGTGGTGTGAGAGCAATGATGCAGGAAAGTTTTCAGAACTTGTTGATTCAGCACTCAAAGCTGATTTAAAAACAATGGGTGAAAATGGGTATAAGTATTTGGAGGAAAATTATACGGTTGAAAAAGCGTATAAGATAATTTGTGATAGATTGGGGAGCTGAATGTGAAGGTTTTAATACTGACTACAGTTATGGCACCGTACAGAGTTCAGCTATTTAACGAAATAGGGAAAAAGTGCGAACTTTGCGTGTGCTTTGAACAGAAAAAATCATCGGGAAGAGATGAAAAATGGTATGATAACAATGCCTTGAATTTCAAAATCGTCGGGCTAAAAGGTTGGGAAAAGAAAGTATCAGCCTTAAAAACGGACATTATCCGACAGTTGAACGATTTCAACCCCGATATTGCAATTGCTTACGAATACAGCACACCAACAGCAATGCTGTTCATGGAAGCTTGCAAAGTAAAGAAAATTCCATATATTATCAATTGTGACGGTGGATTTGTAACCAAGAGTTATAAAGATGTGATAAAAAAGTTTTTTATCAAAAACGCAAGTGCCTTGATTGCAAGCGGACAAATGGCAAAGCACTACTTCCTGCACTATGGTGCTGATAATAAAAGAATTTATTTTAATAACTTCACAAGCTTGCATGAATCGGATGTTTTAGAAGTTCCGGTAACAGATGAAGAGAAAAATTGCTTCAAAGAAAAAAACGACATTGCCGAGCAAAAAGTCATTCTTGCTGTGGGACAATTTATTCATCGCAAGGGGTTTGATGTTTTGTTAAATGCTTTGCTGAAAGTAAAAAAAGACACAGGGGTATACTTTGTGGGAGGGAAACCAACCGACGAATATATCAGATTTGTTAAAGAACATAATCTACACAACGTTCATTTTGTTGATTTCATTGTTCCCGAAAAGTTAAATGAGTATTTTCTGGCAGCAGATGTGTTTGTGTTGCCGACTCGTGAAGATGTGTGGGGATTGGTTATCAACGAAGCAATGGCAAAAGGATTGCCTATAATTACCACTGACAAATGTATTGCAGGCGTGGAGCTGATAGAGAATGATGTAAATGGTTATGTTGTGCCGGTTGAAAACAGTGATGCATTAGCGGAGGCTATCAATAAAATACTTTTCGATGAAGATTTGCAAGAAAAAATGGCAAAAAACAACCTGAAAAAGATCCAAAATTACACGTATGGGCAATCAGCAAAGATGATTTATGAAATTATAAATAAGGCAAAAAGGAAAGTGTAGCTATTTTACATTCAAAAGGTTTGATTGATAATGAATATAATATATGTTTCAAGCTGCTGCTCTGCTAATAAAATGTCGGAGATGCAGGAAAAAGGATATTTCAAGGGAATAGTCTGCGCTCAGAAGTATCATTCTTTGATGATGCAAGGACTCAGCGAGCATGTAGACGGAAATGTTTTTGCAGTCTCCGCTCTTCCCACAAACAGACAATGGACAAAAAAGGTCTTTTTCAAAAAAAGTGCAGACAAAGAGGGAAAGGTTTTATATTCTTACAGTGGATTTATCAATTTCCCAGTTCTTCGTCAGCTTTCGTTGTATTTTTGCACTTTGAGAGAAATAAAAAAGCTTTTGAAGAAAGATAAAAGCAGTATAATAGTATGTGATATTTTAAATCAATCTGTTGCGGCAGCGGCGCGGCGAGCAGGACAAAAGAAAAAAAGACCCGTTGTCGGAATTGTAACCGATGTGCCCGGGCATTATGTCACTGATTCAAAAAACAAAAGCTCAAAAAATCCTATTAAAAAATGGAAGCGGAACTTCAATCAAAAAAATATGTCCGAGTATGACGCGTTTTTGTTCCTGACAGAAGCAATGAATGAGGTTGTTAATAGAAATAACAAGCCATACATTGTCATAGAAGGACATTCGGATATTGAAATGAGAAAGAGAGAAAACTCACTTGAGAACAAGGCAGTGCCGAATGTTATTATGTATGCTGGAGGAGTCTCGAAGATATATGGTCTTGAAATGCTTGTAAATGCATTTAGAAAGATTAATCCCGATAATTGGGAGCTTCATATATACGGCAAGGGCGATTATGACGATGAATTGAGGCAAATATCAGAGCAAGATAAAAAAGTAAAGTTTTTCGGAATTGCACCCAATTCCGAAATTGTTAAAAAACAGCTTCGCGCAACACTTCTCGTCAATCCGCGTCCTACTCATGAGGATTATGTGAAATATTCCTTCCCATCAAAAACGCTTGAATGTATGGTCTCGGGAACTCCCCTTATCACTACGGATTTGCCCGGTATGCCGAAAGATTACTATGATTATGTTTACATTTTCGATAAAGAGACAGAAGAAGGTTTTGCAGAAACGCTGGGGCAGATAACTGCTTATGACAAGATAGAGCTGCACCGCAAAGGAAGCTCGGCAAAGAACTTTGCAATAGAAGAAAAGAACAATGTGGTTCAAGCAAAGAGGTTTTTTGAGTTTTTAATGAAGATATAGTTTTATGGATAGGAGGGCAGAGAATGGGTTTTGATATTCCTGTTGCAATATTTATTTTTAAAAGGGACAAGGCTGTGGAAATCATAGGGCGTATTTCTGAAGTCAAACCCCGAAAATTATATATATTGGCAGATGAAGGAAGAAACGAAGAAGAAAAGAAACAAGCTCATCTTTGCAGAAAAATGGTTGAAGCTGCGATTGATTGGGATTGTGAGGTTATTAAAAACTATGCAGATGAAAACCGTGGCGTATATGAGAATATAGGCGAAGGCGCAAAGTGGGTGTTGCGTCAGGAAAAATGGGCGATTTTTCTTGAGGACGATAATTTGCCCGAGGTTTCTTTCTTCAGTTTTTGTGAAGAAATGCTTAAGCGTTATGAAAATGATACCCGTATACTCTGGATTTGCGGAACAAATTACTTGGGTGATTACCAACCGAAAGACGGAGCAAGCTATGTGTTTACACGGCATATGTTACCTTGCGGTTGGGCATCCTGGAGCAATAAGTTTGAAAAGTTTTATAACGGAGATTTATCTTTGTGTAAAAACGAAACGGTTATGGAGCGAATATCCGATAATTATTGCAACAAGGCAGTGTTTAAGCAATATAAAGCAAGCTGGATGGGCGAGTTTAATCGTATGGAATCGGGTGGAAAACCTATATCGTGGGATTATCAAATGGATTTCTCCATCAAAGCTCATGGGTTATATGGCATATGCCCTTGCAAAAATCAAATTAAAAACATTGGTGTCGATGAGTTTTCAATCCACGGCGGTAAAAGTTTTGGACTAATAATGACAAAGCGTTTTTGCGGGATGGATTCTTATGAACTTGATTTTCCGCTTAAACACCCTGAGACAATTTTGCCTGACCCTGTTTTTGAAAAGAAAATTGGTGAAATTATTTTAATACCGCTTAGATACAGGATAAAAATGAAAATATCCAAATTTATCAGAAAATTTGTATCCATCCCTAAAGGAAAAAGCTTAAAGGAATTTGTGAGAAATGGTTTCAAATAATTTAAAAAAATCAGATTTTTTTCATAATAAGATAGTTGTGCTCTTTTTTGTACTTGTTGTGTGTTTTACAAGCGGACATGCAATGCAAACGATTAATTTCTCTTTACAGAGGTTGATTATTCCTGCTTTTCTTTTATTGTCCGGTTCGGTTTTTAAAGAAGTGACAGGTAAAAATTTAAATATCCATTCGTCATCCGTAATTCTTTTGGTGTTGATGATATGCATGACTGCTATGATTTATTTTGGCAGCGCTGCATTTACATACTTTATGCTTTTAATATTTGTTTTAACTGCATTTGGAATAACAACCGTTTATTCATTTGAGGATTTTATCGATACTTATTTAAAAATCATGACGGTTGTTGCAGCAATTTCAATTGTCGGATATTATCTAGTCAATAATACAAATGTTTTATCTGTGCTTCCAACATATAACAATGTTAATGGTGTCGAATATAAGGTGGGGTGGATTTTTAACTATATTGTAGAAATTCCAGAACGAAATTGCGGAATGTTCTGGGAACCGGGGCTGTTTGCAACAAACTTGATTTTTTCGCTTGTGTTTGAAATTGCATTCAAAAAAACAAGACCAAACTTAATTCGCATCACATTGTTTACTTGGGCGGTTATTACTACAAATTCTTCTGCTGGTTTTTTGTTGTTGTTTTTCTCTGCTTGGTTACTTTTTACTAAAGGAAAGATAGGAACTACAAAAGAATTTAATATATTTTCAGCGTTTATTAAACTTATTTTTTTTGTTTTAGGTCTTGTTATTATTTTAAACCTCGATGAAATAATAAATATGACGTCCTTGAGTGATAACGAGTATGTCGTTAAACTTTTGTCAGATAATGTTTCGGATTCTTCAAGAGCAAGAGCGGCTTTGTTTAATTTGGAAATCTTCCTTAAAAATCCCATATTGGGAGCAGGGTATTCTGGTGTTTTCAGTCAAATGGATTTTGTGGCGGATACGTCCACTTCAACATATATAATGAGTGTGTTTGGTATTTTAGGCAGCTTGTATACAATTTTATGGGTATATGGAATATTTAAGATTAAACATCTGAATGTTTTTTCTAAGCTGTTGATTTGTATTATTGTTTTTTCAATAATAAATAAAGAGCCGCACTTAAGTATTCTTTTGACGTGGACTATACTTTTTTATTTATTAAAAAATGCTGTTTATGACAAGGGGGGAAATGATGAAATTGAAGAGCTTTGATGCCGATGATAGAAACTTATTAAAAAACATAATATATGCTTTCGGCGTTAAGGGGCTATCATTATTTGTTTCCCTGTTTTCAATGCCTCTGTATATCAGGTTTTTTGATGATAGCACAGTTCTTGGTTTGTGGTTTACGATATTGTCTATGTTATCGTGGATTTCTGTTTGTGATTTAGGATTGGGAAATGGACTCAGAAATATGCTGACTAAGTCACTGGCATTAAACGATTTTAAAACAGGGAAGAAGTATGTTTCATCCACATACGCAATAGTTACATTGATAATTCTGCCTATACTTATAATCGGGATTATCTTTTTAAACGTTATAGATTTAAATTCTTTTTTAAACATATCTGATTCGGTTATTAGCCCTACAGTGCTGAGAATTTCCTTTTCTTTGTTGTTTATAGGTGTTGCGTTTAGTTTTGTTTTGAAATTGATAAGTAATGTAATTTATGCGATTCAAAAGCCATATATAAACAACTTAATTTCGCTTCTCATAAGTGTTATTCCGTTAATATTCATTTTTCTTTTCAAAAGTACAAATGCTGAAACAAATTTAATCGCCCTTTCAATAGTACATGTTTTAGCTATAAATCTGCCTTATATTATTGCCACGGTTTTGTTGTTTAATAAAAAATTTTTGAAGCCTTATAAGTTTGCTTTTAAAGAAATTGAATTTGCTGCCGGCAAAAAAATGTTACATTTAGGTACCCAATTCTTTTTGGCTCAGATATTTTTTATGATATTAATGTCAACAAATGAAGTTATAATAAGTAAGTTTTTTTCACCAGCATATGTTGTGGAATATAGCATATATTATCGGATCTTTACGGTTATAGGCTCGCTTTTCACATTGGCATTAACCCCGCTCTGGTCAAAAATAACCAAAGATTTATATGAGAAAAAATACGAAAAAATTAAGAGTACGAATAATGTATTATATTTTTGTGCATTGATTGCGATTGTAACTCAGATGGTGGCAATTCCGTTTTTGCAATTTGCGTTTAATATATGGTTAAGAGATGCAACTATAACTGTAAATTATTCAATAGCTTTTACTTTTGCGCTTTTTGGTGGACTGTATGTTTTGAATATTGCATTGACAACAGTTGCTAATGGAATCGGTAACTTAAAATCACAAATATTGTTCTATGGTATAGGTGCACTTTTAAAAATCCCATTTGCTTATATATTAAAGTTAAATTCTTTGCATTGGTATTATATAGTTTTGTATAACGCATGTATTCTTCTTGCGTTTAGCATATATCAAATGTTCTGGATAAAAAAAGAAATTGAAAGATTGATTAAATTGGAGGTATAAAACATGGGTGTATTTAGCGGTAAAACTTTACTCATAACAGGAGGAACTGGCTCTTTCGGAAATGCGGTATTAAATCGGTTTTTAAAAACTGATATAGGTGAAATACGCATTTTTTCACGCGACGAGAAGAAACAGGATGATATGCGTCATGAGTATCAGGTGAAATATCCGGAAGAAAGTAATAAAATCAAGTTCTATATCGGCGATGTTCGTGATTTGCAGAGTGTGAAAAATGCGATGCATGGCGTTGACTACATATTCCATGCCGCAGCACTCAAACAGGTTCCTTCGTGTGAATTCTTTCCGATTGAAGCGGTTAAAACAAATGTTTTGGGTACAGAGAATGTACTGACAGCTGCAATAGACGAGGGAGTAGAAAAAGTTATTTGCTTATCTACTGACAAGGCGGCGTATCCGGTTAATGCAATGGGAACATCTAAAGCTATGATGGAAAAGGTGGCTGTCGCTAAAGCGCGGACAACAAACAAGACAATGATTTGCTGTACACGCTATGGTAATGTTATGTGTTCTCGAGGTTCTGTTATTCCTCTTTGGATAGAGCAAATCAGAGAAAATGTAAACATTACACTCACAGAACCATCAATGACCCGTTTTATAATGAGTCTTGATGAAGCTGTCGATTTAGTTCTTTTTGCGTTTGAAAACGGAAGCTCTGGAGATATTCTTGTTCAGAAGGCTCCTGCGTGTACAATTCAAACACAGGCTGAAGCTGTATGTGAGCTTTTTGGGGGAGATAAAGAGAAAATTAAAGTTATCGGAATCCGTCACGGAGAAAAAATGTATGAAACACTTCTTACAAATGAAGAATGTGCAAATGCAATTGATCTTGGCTATTTCTACCGTGTACCATGCGACAAACGTGGACTTAACTATGATAAGTATTTTAGTGAAGGTAATGTAAAGCGCGCGAAACTCAGTGAGTTTAATTCGAACAACACAAAACTTTTAACAGTGGAAGAAACTAAAGAGAAAATTTCGTCACTTGCATATATTCAAGATGAATTGAAAAAGGAAAAGATGTAAAATGAACATACTGATAACCGGAGCACGCGGATTTGTTGGAAAAAACCTTGTTGAGGCGCTTAAAAGCATCCGTGACGGAAAAGATAAAACTTATGGAATAAGCACCGACCTCAATATATTTGAATATGATATTGATTCAAAGCCGGGAGATCTTGATGAATACTGCAAGAAAGCTGATTTTGTATTCAATCTTGCAGGTGTAAACCGCCCGCAGAATCAGGAAGAGTTTATGCAGGGTAACTTTGGTTTTGCATCAACACTTCTTGAAACGCTTAAAAAGCATAATAACACTTGCCCGGTAATGCTGTCGTCCTCAATTCAGGCGGCGCTTGATAACCCGTACGGGCAGTCAAAAAAAGCCGGTGAGGAATTGTTCTTTGAGTATTCAAAAGAAACAGGTGCCGAAGTTTTTGTTTACCGTTTTCCGAATGTGTTCGGTAAATGGTGCCGTCCGAATTACAATAGTGCAGTTGCGACATTCTGCCATAATATAGCTCATGACCTTCCCATAACGGTAAACGACAGAAGTGTTAATATGCAGCTTGTTTATATTGACGATGTTGTTTCTGAGCTTATCAATGCTCTTGTGGGAAATCCCACACAAGCAGGTGAGTATTGTGAGGTCCCGGTGGTCCACAAGGTAACTCTCGGTGAAATCGTTGATTTACTCTATTCGTTTAAAGAAAGCCGAGATTTGCGCTCGGTTCCCGATATGAGCGATGAATTTACAAAGAAACTTTATGCTACATATCTTTCTTATCTTCCTGAAGACGGTTTCGCTTATGACCTAAAAATGAATTGTGATGAGCGGGGGAGCTTTACGGAGATAATAAGAACTCTCGACCGCGGCCAATTCAGTGTAAATATCTCAAAGCCGGGCATAACAAAGGGCAATCATTGGCACAATACAAAGAATGAAAAATTTGTTGTGGTGAGCGGAAAGGGTGTAATACGTTTTCGTAAGATAGGCGAAAAAAAAGTGCATGAGTATTTTGTATCGGGCGATAAAATTGAGGTTGTGGATATTCCGACGGGATATACGCACAATATCGAAAATCTTGGTGACACAGATATGATAACATTTATGTGGGCTAACGAGTGTTTTGACCCCGATAAGCCTGATACTTTCTTTGAAGAGGTTTAGTTATTTATGAAGGCACTTACAACTTCACAATGTGCTTTGTTAGAGCTTTTGAAAATAGCCATTGGAACAACTGACAAAACCTTTGACTTTTCAACGCTTAAATATGATGACTGGAAAGAAATGGTTGAAGGTGCTGTTCTTCACACGGTTCATTTAATGGCATACGATGCGGCGGGAAGAGTTAAGAATCTCATTCCAAAAGATATTAAAGAAAAGTGGATGAGAATGTCAGTCTCAACTATATCACGCAATTTGGTTTTGCTTGAGGCGCAGCAAGAATTAATAAGGCTTTTGGCTGACAGCAAATATGAATACATTATTTTGAAGGGAACTGCTTCTGCATCCTATTATCCTGATTATGAAAAAAGATGCTTTGGAGATATTGATTTTTTAATCGATCCGCTTCAAAAAAAGGATATTGAGAACACTCTTAAACAAAATGGATATTCCTGTGTTCTTGAAGATTATGTATGCCACTCTGTCTTCGAAAAAGACGGCGTTCAATTTGAGTTGCATTATGAGGTTGCGGGGCTGCCGGAGGGTGAGTGCGGGGATTTGTTCCGTAAATATCTTGAAGGTGCAGAGGCAAAGAGCTTTGTTAATAGGTCTCCTGAGTTCAAGAATCCGAGCCCGGAGATTCATGCAACAATACTTTTGCTTCATACATTGCATCATTTATTGGATGAAGGAATTGGTTTGAGACATCTTTGTGATTGGGCGTGTTTCGTTGAAAAAACACACGGTTGTGCGTTTTGGAACGCAGACGTTTTGCCGTTGCTTGAGAAAACCGGAACCTTGAAATTTGCTGCGACTATTACTAAAACATGCTCTATGTATTTAGGTACCGCATGTCCGGAGTGGGCAGAAAATATAGATGAGCAATTATGCGGTAGTGTCATTAACGATATTGTAAGTCTTGGTAATTTTGGAAGACTTAATAAAGTACGGTCTATAAGCGGTAAAATGATTACAAACAGAGAAAAGAATAAACTCAATAACAAGAGGACCGCTTATTTGAAGAATAAAATACATTCTTTACATAAAAGAGTAAAAAAACAGACTAAATATAAACTTTTAATACCGTTTAGTTTTGTATATTTACTCGTTAAGTCTATTGTGTTGATGTTTTTCGGGAAAAAAGTATCAGTTTTCGAAACGGCTATTTATGCGAACAAAAGGGAATCTATTTATAGCCAATTTGATTTATATAGTACAAATAAAGCAAAAGAGGAGTAGTTGTTGTGAATTTGCAAAAGCTTAAACTTATGACGATTATCGGTACTCGTCCGGAGATTATCCGTCTTTCTGAGGTTATAAAGGCGTGCGATAAATATTTTGAACAGATTTTAGTCCACACAGGGCAGAACTATGACTATAACCTTAATCAGGTTTTCTTTGATGATTTAGGTCTCCGTGCGCCGGATTACTATTTGAACTCTGTAGGTTCTCACCTTGGCGAAACGATAGGGAATATCATTGCAAAAGCTTATGAGCTTATGGTTGATGTAAAGCCTGATGCCCTTTTGGTTTTGGGTGATACCAACTCATGTCTTTCTGTTATTGCGGCAAAGCGTTTGCATATCCCGATATTCCATATGGAAGCAGGAAACCGGTGCTTTGATGAGTGCTTGCCTGAGGAGACAAACCGCAGAATAGTGGATGTTACAGCTGATGTGAATATGTGTTATTCTGAGCACGCTCGCCGTTATCTCAATGCAGCGGGTGTGGCAAAAGAACGCACATATGTAACCGGCTCACCCATGGCAGAAGTCTTGCGCGCAAATCTTGAAAAAATCAAAGCAAGTGATATTCTTACAAAACTTGGCCTTGAGAAGAAAAAGTATATTTTGCTTTCTGCTCACAGAGAAGAGAATATTGATACAGAGAAAAACTTCTTCTCACTCATGAACGCTGTAAATGCAATGGCTGAAAAGTACGATATGCCGATTCTTTATTCTTGCCATCCGCGAAGCAAGAAGTTTATTGAGGCCCGCGGTTTTGAGTTTGACAAGCGCGTAATTCAGCACGAGCCGCTCGGCTTCCATGATTACAATAATCTTCAGATGAATGCATATGCAGTTGTGTCCGATAGCGGAACGCTTCCGGAGGAGAGTAGTTTCTATCTATCTGTCGGAAATCCGTTCCCTGCAATATGCATAAGAACATCCACCGAGCGCCCGGAAGCGCTTGATGACGGCAACTTCATACTTGCAGGAATAACAACGGAGCAGGTTCTTCAGGCGGTTGACGTTGCGGTATCGATGAACGATAACGGCGATTTTGGAATACCGGTAGAGAACTATGTTGACGAAAACGTCAGCGTTAAAGCTGTCAAGATAATTCAGAGCTATACAGGCATTGTTAACAAAATGGTCTGGCGAAAAGATATGTAAAAATAAAAGAGGATACATCTTCCGTGTGGTTGAGGTATCCTCTTTGTGTGTTTTTATATGAGTGAAAAAGTCCAGTTTGGTTTACTTGCGATTAGAGAAGCCCATTCTTCCGGCGTGAAGGCTTCTTCTTTTGCGGATTTTTTCAAGGTCAAGGTTTGTTCCGTTGCTGTCGGTGACAAGTGCTCAATGATGTTTGTTATGCTTGTGCGGCTTAGTGGACACCATTGGAAATTAATAGAGTTTCCGATAACTCCTTCAAATGTAATATTTGCGAGAGAGTCAGCGCGCTCAAACATGCTGTTGTGGAACTTTGTTGTGCCCTCATCATTAACGATAATCTTATCTATTGTGTGAAGATAATAACAGTAAGAAAACATGCTTGATGTGTTGGCTGTGGCAATGGCAAAGTTTGAGTGCGTCAGGTGGATTTCGCCTAGGTGTGTTATTTTTGCTTCTGCGAATGTATAGTAAAAAGTGCTTGCTCCACTAAAATCCAATGCAACTCCGCACTCTTTTAATCTTTTGACTAAATCTGTAACAGCACACCCTTTAAATGCCATATAGCAGTTTCCGAGAATAATATCGTATTTGGGTTTGAATGTTATATCATTCCATCCTGCACCAGAAAATAAGTTTGTTCCGTTTGTATATCCTTTTGCAATAGGGTGGCTGTCCCAAAACCTGTCGTACTCTGCCTTTTTTCCTGCTTCGTATACATCGTCAATCCCGATTGGCATTTCTGTTGGTTTGAATTTTGTAGCTATCCCTGTTTTCTCACGGATTTTGTTGGCTATGTCGGTAAGTGTGGATAAATTTATTATATATTTACTCATACACTTACCTCCTCGGCAATAGGAAGCGCATCGAGCACCGAGTTGACGATATTTTCTTTATCAGCTTCTGTCCAGTACTCCACTCCTCGCTGGGGTGTGTAACCGTCCGCGCCTTTTTCCCCTGTATCGCCTTTTTCACCCTTGTCTCCTTTGCTTCCTTTCGTTCCGTTGCTTACTTGAAAGATGCTTACATCTCCGTTGGTTAGCGTTATGGTAAGAACATTGACACCGCCGTCCTCGGTTGACGTTACTGTTTGTTCAATGCTGTCTATAACAACCTTGTCAATAATGTCGTCTATCCAGTCGGGGCGCACGGTGCCGGCCTGCGTTTCGTTTGTTTGGATTGATTTTTCAATCTTAACCGTGAAAGTTTTAGATTTCCCGATAATGTCATCAATGTAGGCCCGCACTTCTAGATTACCTTCACCGGATTTTTCTACATCGTAAGCCTCGGGCGTCCAGGAGAGAATGTTTTCGTTTCGGGATACAGGTACTGGGTATGTTATTCCGTCTGGGCGCGAATATATGATTTTGTATTCGGCATCTTCATCAATCCAGCCGGATACGTCAATGTTGATTGTTCGGAATTTGTTTTCTCCGGCTAGGCCTAACTCTATAAGCGCATTGTCACCTATATGTATTTCGTTTATTCTTTTGTTCATTTAATCTTCCTTTCTTCTTTGTTGTTGTCTGTAATTTGTGTGCTTGTGAATTTCTGTTTTTAAAAAGTATTGCTCTAAGGTATGCTCATGTTTGACTCTCCTCCCTGTATAAATATCATTTCAAATGATATTGACAAATAATACTACAACTTTAAATTGTTGTCAATACTAAAAAGATGTGTAAAATATTTATTGTACATAAAGCGAAATTGTGATACAATAAATATAATTTTATAAGATGATTTTGTGGCGAAATAATTTGTTGTGAGGTATAAACTATGAAAAAAGTAATGCTCGTTTTCGGAACAAGACCTGAGGCGATTAAAATGTGCCCGCTTGTTAATGAGCTTAAGAGCAGAGAAAACATACAAACTATTGTGTGTGTTACAGGGCAGCACCGCCAGATGCTCGACCAGGTTCTGGATGCTTTCGGTGTAGTTCCTGACTATGACCTTTCTGTCATGAAGGACAAGCAGACGCTTTTTGATATTACAACAAACATATTGATGAAGATTAAAGATGTTCTCGAAGAGGTTAAACCGGATGTTGTTCTTGTGCATGGTGATACATCAACTACGTTTGTAACGGCTCTCGCTTGCTTCTATCTTCAGATTCCGGTCGGTCACGTTGAGGCGGGGCTTCGTACATATAACATATACAGTCCGTTTCCTGAGGAGTTTAACCGCCAGGCGGTATCCATTGTTTCTAAATACAACTTTGCACCAACTGAAATGTCAAAGAAGAACCTTCTCGCTGAAGGGCGTGATGAAAGCACAATCTATGTAACGGGTAACACAGCGATTGATGCGCTCAAAACAACGGTACGTGATGACTATAACCACCCCGAGCTTGAGTGGGCGAAGGACAGCCGCCTTATTATGATAACGGCACACCGCCGCGAAAATCTCGGTGAGCCTATGCATAATATGTTCCGCGCAATCCGTCGTATAATCGACGAAAACCCTGATGTCAAGGCTATATACCCGATTCATATGAACCCGCTTGTTCGCAAGGCGGCTGATGAGGAACTTGGCGATTGTGACCGCATACACATTATAGAGCCGCTCGAGGTTCTTGACTTCCACAACTTCCTTGCAAGGAGCTTTTTGATTCTTACAGACTCCGGTGGCATTCAGGAGGAGGCTCCGTCTCTTGGTAAGCCTGTTCTCGTTATGCGCGATACTACAGAACGCCCTGAGGGTATTGCGGCAGGTACATTAAAGCTTGTCGGAACTGATGAAGATGTAATTTATAATAATTTCAAACTCTTGCTTGAGGACGAGAATGCATATAACGCTATGTCGCATGCAAGCAATCCGTATGGTGATGGTTTTGCAAGTAAACGAATTGCAGACGTTTTAGAAGCAGAGTAATTGATACTACGATGTAAAAGTAAATAACAAAAACGGTTGATTGAACGTCAACCGTTTTAACTTTGTATATCTTTGGGAGAACATAATGAAAAAACTTGATACTTTTGCAAAGCTTGCTTTGCTTTTGGCTACGCTTATCTGGGGGACGTCGTTTGTTATAATTAAAGATGCGGTTAACCTTATCTCGCCAAACTATCTGATGGCATTAAGGTTTACAGGCGCTTGTGTGCTCTTATCTGTTATATTCTATAAGCGCATGCAGAACGTGACTTTACAAATGTTGTGCCAAGGTGCGGTAATAGGTGTGTTTTTATATCTTGCTTACTACTGGCAGACCTTGGGGATAGTGTATACAACACCGGGCAAGAATGCGTTTCTTACGGCATTTTATTGCGTGCTTGTTCCGTTTTTGGCGTGGGCTTCAAAAGGCTCACGACCGGACAGATGGAATATTATAGCGGCTATTATGTGTATAACGGGTATAGGGCTTATCTCTCTTAAAAGCGATTTCACAATGGGAAAAGGCGACTTTTACACACTCATCGGAGGTTTTTTCTTTGCGTGCCATATGGTTGCGGTGTCAAAGTTCGTAGGTGAAAAAGACCCTATAGTGATGACTGTTTTGCAGTTTGCCTCTGCCGGTGTGTGCTTCTGGATAACGAGCTTAATAACAGAAGGTGCGCCGAGAGCGGTTTCGCCGGATGTTTTGTTGTCTATTATTTATTTGTGCTTGTTCTGTACTGCAGCGGCTCTTCTGTTGCAGAATTTCGGGCAGAAGCATACCGCGCCATCTGCGGCAGCGCTTTTATTAAGCCTTGAATCCGTTTTTGGTACACTCTTTTCAGCACTGCTCGGCAGGGAAGAGTTGACTCTACGAATGGTGTGCGGTTTTATAACGATTTTCCTTTCGATAGTTGTTTCTGAGACAAAGCTTTCGTTTTTAAAGCATAAAACAGGAGTGAAGTAAATGAATGTTATTGAAACAATAGATAACTTTCTTCCGAATGTTTTTCAAGGAATAGCAACCCCCTTCTTAGATACCTTTATGGTTTTTGTAACCAGTCTTGGTGATGGAGGATTGGTCTGGGTTGCTGTGATAATGGCACTTCTTATATCCAAGAAATATCGCAAAGTCGGCATTGCGGCAGCTTTTTCTCTTGCACTTTGCTTTTTTACCGGAAACTATATGATAAAGCCGTTAATCGGCAGAATACGACCGTGCAATTTATATCCTGAGCTTCGTATGATTGTTCCGCCTATGACGGATTTTTCATTTCCGTCTATGCATACGGCGACGGCGTTTTCTGTAGCAACTGTTCTTGCTTTTTATAACAAGAAAATGGGTATACCGGCGATTGTTCTTTCTATACTTATTGCGCTTTCCCGTGTGTATTTGAATTTACACTTTACCACCGATATAATTTGCGGGGCAGTGTACGGAGCGGTTATTGCATATGTTGTAGATTTTACTGTTAAAAAGTTGAAATTTGATAGAGCCAACTATTGAATTTTATGTAGAAACATTATATAATATAAATTAAATAATTATGGTTAGGAGAGTTCAAATGATTAAAGAGAATATCGAATTTCTTAAAGAATATGACTCTGACCTTGGCCTTGCTGTTGAGTCTGAATTTAACAGACAGCGCAGCAATATTGAGCTTATTGCGTCAGAAAACTTTGTCAGTCCTGCAGTTCTTGCCGCTGCGGGAACTGTACTTACAAACAAGTATGCAGAGGGGCTTCCCGGTAAGCGTTATTACGGCGGCTGCGAGTGTGTAGACGTTGTAGAGAGAATTGCACAGGAGCGGGCTCTCGAGCTTTTTGGTGCAGACCATGTCAATGTTCAGCCGCATAGCGGAGCTTCTGCTAATATGGCTGTCTACTTCTCGCTTGTAAAGCCCGGCGATACAGTTATGGGCATGAACCTCAGCGAGGGTGGACACCTCACTCACGGAAGCCCTGTAAACATTTCGGGTTCATACTACAATATTGTTCCTTACGGTGTTGACCCCGAAACACATCGTATTGATTATGATAAGCTTGAAAAGACAGCAAAAGAATGTCAGCCCAAGATGATTATTGCAGGCGCGTCTGCATATCCGCGTATCATAGACTTTGAGCGTTTTTCACACATTGCAAAGTCTGTCGGCGCATACCTGATGGTTGATATGGCTCATATTGCGGGTCTTGTAGCAGCGGGTGTTCATCCGAGCCCGGTCCCGTATGCCGATGTTGTTACAACTACAACACATAAAACTCTTCGCGGCCCGCGTGGCGGCATTATCCTCTGTAAGGAAGAGCTTGCAAAGCAGATTGATAAGGCTGTTTTCCCGGGTACTATGGGCGGCCCGCTTATGCACATTATTGCGGCAAAGGCAGTTTGCTTCGGCGAAGCGTTGAAGCCCGAGTTTACGGCTTACCAGAAGAAGGTAGTTGCAAATGCTTCAGTTCTTGCAAACGCTCTTCTTCAGTGCGGTTTCGATCTTGTTTCGGGCGGCACTGACAACCATCTTATGCTCGTTGATTTGCGCAAGTTCTCTATTACCGGCAAGGAGCTCGAGCATAGACTTGATGAGGTTGGTATTACTCTTAACAAGAACTCAATCCCGAATGACCCGGAGAAGCCGTTTGTTACAAGCGGCGTAAGAATAGGTACTCCTGCAGTTACAAGCCGCGGTTTCGGTGAAACCGATATGGCTGAGATTGCACGCCTTATCCATCTTACAGCAACGGCATTTGAGACGAAGAAGGATTACATACGCGATTGCGTAAAGGCACTCTGCGATAAGTATCCGCTTTACTAATATATTAAAATTTATAGGAGGCGCAGTATGTACAGACCGCTTGCGGATAAAATCCGCCCTGATAACATAGATGATGTGTTCGGGCAAAAGCATATTTTGGGCGAGAATGGCATACTGCGCCGTATTATTTTGACCGGTCAGATTCCTAATATGGTTTTTTATGGGCCGAGCGGTGTAGGCAAGACGACTGTTGCCGGAATAATTGCAAAGCATACATCACGCGAGTTTAAAAAGCTCAATGCTACAACAGCCTCCATAAATGACATAAAAGAAATTGTTGCCGGTCTTGACACTCTTCTTACGCCAAACGGCGTTCTGCTTTATATAGATGAAATTCAGTATTTTAATAAAAAGCAGCAGCAATCGCTTTTGGAGTTTATGGAAAACGGAAAGCTTACAATTATAGCTTCAACTACAGAAAACCCTTACTTTTATGTATACAGCGCAATTCTGTCGCGCGCCACCGTGTTTGAGTTTAAGACTGTCGAGCCGGACGATGTACGTCTTGCGATTTGCCGTGCAGTAAAAAAACTTGACGATGAGGCTGTGTTTGAAGACGGTGTTACAGAGCATATTTCAAACGCTTGTGGCGGCGATATCAGAAAAGCGCTTAACGCAGTAGAACTTCTGTTTGACAGTGCAGCCCGCCGCGAGGGAAAGGCGTATATAACATTAGAGGATGCAAAAACTGTCACACAACGAAGTGCAATGCGTGCCGACAGAGACGGCGACAGTCACTACGATATAATGTCAGCACTTCAAAAATCCATCCGTGGTTCTGACCCCGATGCGGCGATTTATTATCTTGCCCGTTTGCTTGAGGCCGGTGATATGCTCTCGGCGTGCAGGCGGCTTCTTGTAATTGCAAGTGAAGATGTCGGGCTTGCGTATCCGCAGGCGGTAGCGATAACTAAATCGTGTGTTGACAGTGCTTTGCAGCTTGGCATGCCGGAAGCTCGTATACCTCTTGCTGAAGCGGCAATACTTCTTGCTACATCACCCAAATCAAACTCTGCAATATGCGCGATTGATGCGGCAATCTCTGATATAAGAAATGGTTTGGGCGGAGAAGTGCCTGACCATCTGCGCGACTCACATTATTCCGGTGCGTCTAAACTCGGCAGGGGCATTACATACAAATATCCTCATTCCTATAAAAATCATTGGGTTAAACAACAATATTTACCCGATGAGGTAAAGAACAGTAAATATTATGAATTTGGTGATAATAAGGTAGAATCTGCAACAGAAAAATACTGGAAAGAGATTAAAGGATGATTAATTCCGCAGACAGGGGATGTCTGCGGAATTTTTAAGAGATATCGTTATAATTGAGCATATGAAAACCTCCGCCGTACGGCGGAGGTTTTTACATTTTCTCGCGCAGGTGTTTTAGGGCAATACGTTCTATGCGCGATACCTGAACTTGAGAAATCCCCATTATTTTTGAGGTTTGGTCTTGGGTCATGCATTTGAAAAATCGTAGCATAATAACGATTCTTTCGCGTTGTGGGAGGTTTTCTATTGCCTGTGAAAGCGAAATGTACTCAAGTGTATTATCTTCAATTCCGCGGTTGCCGAGGAGTTCTTCAAGTGTTTGTCCATCGTCGTTTATTTCGCGGTTTAATGAGTCAGTGTATGAGGTTGCACATTCTGCTTGTGCAATTTCTTCGGGTGTCAATTCTGTCTCGCGAGCGATTTCTGAAAGGGTGGGTTCGCGTCCGAGTTGCATATAGAGCTGCTGGGAGGCGTGACGGATTTTTGTAGCCTGCTCTTTAAGCGTTCTGCTGACTTTTATGGCGCCGTCATCCCGCAGAAATCTCCGTATCTCACCTGATATTTTCGGAACTGCATATGTTGAGAATTGATTTCCGAGCGACTCGTCAAAGCCCCTGACGGCCTTTATCAGCCCCAAACATCCGAGTTGATATAAATCATCAGAATCTGTTCCTCGGCCGAGAAAACGCCTTACAATGCTCCATATTAAAGGTGAATTGTCTTTTATGATTTTTTCAAAAGCATCCTCGCTGCCGTTTTTAGCTGCACGAATGAGCTCAACAGTTTCTGTCACGGGAAATACCTCCGACGCGCATTGAAATTCGCTTTCTCATCGTCACGGTTGTTCCTCTTCCTGTTTTTGAACGTATTTTAAGAGTGTCGGTAAAGCTTTCCATTATAGTAAATCCCATGCCTGAGCGGTCATCTCCGCCGGTTGTAAACATTGGCGTTTTTGCCTTTTCAACATCAGGAATACCAAGTCCGCGGTCGCGGACAACAATTTCAAGAGTGTTGCCGTCAAAAATCCGTAGTCTTATGTAAATCTTTCCGACACAATCCGGATATGCGTGCACTATACAGTTTGTAACCGCTTCGCTAACGGCTGTTTTAATATCGCCGATTTCTTCAAGGGTTGGGTCAAGCTGTGCCGCAAAAGCGGAGACTGCAGCTCTGGCATAACCTTCATTTGCAGAACGGCTGGGAAAGGTGATTGACACTTCATTTGTAATATTCATATATGCTCTCCTTATCAGTTATTTACAAGCAAATTTTCGCGCTCAGATATGTTTACTATCTTGCATATACCTGCTGCATTAAAGACCTTATATGCCTGCTTGGATGTATTTATGACAGAAAAAACACTGCCTATGGAGTTTGAGCGTTTATATGCCCCTATTACAAGAGCTATGCCGGAGCTGTCCATGAAGCTGACATATTCAAAGTCAAGAATAATTTTTGTCGGAAGTTCTATGTCTATTAGTTTTGATATTTGCGGAATGGCATTTCTTGCAGCATGATGGTCAAGCTCTCCCGACAGAATGATTGTAAGCTCGCCACCGTCGCGTCTTGCTGTGATTTTCATTTTACACGTCCTTTCTTTTATACTATAAAAAAATAATACACGCATATTCGTGCGATAAATGTAAAAACATGGAATATAATTGTAATTAAAATATATTTTTAAATTTTGCTAAGAATATATGTTGGAAATGTAAATTGTTGAATATATTAAGTTCGTGTGGTATTATATAATATATCTAAGAAAGGGGTGCTTTTTTGAATATATGGCATGACATTTCTCCCGAAAGAATAAACTCCAACGACTTTGTGGCGGTAATCGAAATAGAGCAGGGCAGTAAGAAAAAATACGAGCTGGATAAAGAAACAGGGCTTCTTGTGCTCGACAGAGTTTTGTATACATCTACCCATTATCCGTCCAACTACGGTTTTATACCGCGTACTTATGCAGAAGATGATGACCCGCTTGATGTGCTTGTTTTATGCAGCGAGGCTATTGAGCCTCTTGTGCTTGTAAGGTGTTTTCCAATAGGTGTAATAACCATGGTAGATAATTTGCGAAACGACGAAAAAATAATTGCTATTCCGTTTGGGGACCCTATGTACAGCGGTTATAGCGATATAGGCCAGCTCCCACAGCATATTTTTAATGAGATGAAGCACTTTTTCACAGTATATAAAGCTCTTGAAGGCATGGAAACCGCCGTTGAGAGAATAGATGACAGAAAAATGGCAGTTTCGATAATAGAAGCAGCAATGAAAAGATATAATAAAAACTTCGGTGAAAAGTAAATTTCACCGAAGTTTTTAATTGTATTATATATATAGTATATTTTAGCTTGCCTGGGAATTTGAGTTTGACAGTGTGGCTTCATCCATAAGGATGACGTTTATATCGACCTCTTCAGCGTTACGGTATATTGTAAGTGTTACTGTATCTCCCGCCGTGAAGTTGTCACGAATTTTTTTGATTTCTGCAGCAGAAGAAAGCTCAGTGCCGTTCATTTTTGTGATAATGTCACCGCGTCTTATTCCTTTTTTGTATGCATCAGAATATGGGTGTACATACTCAATATACATACCTGCAGGAAGTCCGTAGAAAGCCGAATCACGCGCGCTCAGTGTTGTTCCGCTGATTCCTATTGAGGGGCGGCCTTTTATATAACCGCGTGAAATCAGTTCATCAATTATGGGTTTGGCCGTATTCATCGGTATGGCAAAACCAAGGCCTTCGTAGTAAGAGATGCCGACTTTTATTGTGTTAATGCCGATTACCTGGCCAAATTCATTTACAAGCGGTCCGCCGGAGTTTCCCGGGTTAATAGACGCGTCTGTCTGAATGAGGGTCATTGACCTGTCTTCTACGATAATGTCGCGGTTTATTGCGGAAATAATTCCTGAAGTAACAGTGTTCTGAAGCTGAAGGCCTGCGGGATTGCCGATGGCGATTGCAGGGTCACCTTGCTCTAACTTGTCAGAATCTCCGAATTCAGCAGCCTTAAGGCCTGTTGCGTTGATTTTTATGACTGCGAGGTCAGAGCGGGAGTCAGAGCCAATAAGGCGGGCGTTATAGGTCTCGCCGCTATCAAGAACAACCTGTATCATGGTCATTCCCTCAATTACATGGTTGTTTGTGATGATGTAACCGTCTTCGGACATTATTATGCCTGAGCCAACTGAGGCTGAGGAGAAATTTGAAGTGCTCTGACAGGTAACACCGACAACAGATTCTCTGACTTTCTCTGAAACCTGTTTTACTGTAAGTGCGCCTTCAGTTGTTTTTGCACCTTCGGATTTTGGAGAATCCGAAATTTGTAAATGTTCCTCAATCTCGTCGTCATCAATGATTTCTTCAATAATATTATGACCCGTTGAAAAAGGGGAGTCTGAATGTGAAAAATTTAAGAATGTAACGATAAGTGTTGCGGATATTATAAGATACAATGCGCCGATTACGCATATAAGTACGATGACCCAGGTTGGGGTTTTACGCGGCTTGAATTTCATGTTGATTGAGCCGTAACTTGATGGATTATAATTGCTTTCATGCTTTGGAGCGGAAGTCTGCTCAGAATTGTCGTCAGAGCTGTTCTGCGTTGACTCTGTAGCATAATTGTCTTCCGAGGTGCTGTTCTCCTCCGGTTTTGTAACACAATCATCTTCGGGCGTGGGAGTTGTGTTCTCGTTTTCTTGGTTGTTATAGAGTTCATCATTCATTTTGGGATTCCTCCTCATTTATATAGATTAGTCTAGCAAAAAATATATAAAATATTATGAAGTAATTGTAAAGTGTTTATTAATTCGACGGTTATCGACGTGTTGAAAGCGCAAAGGAAAACTCTGTAAAGCCATTTTCACTTACAGCCCAAATTTTACCCTTGTGATGATTGATTATGGTTTTTGCAATGTATAGCCCGAGCCCAAGCCCGCTCTTATCTTTCGAGCGCGAGCTGTCAGCTTTATGGAAGCGGTCAAACACATTTTTTAGCTGTTCTTTGGGTATCTCAACACCATAGTTTCTGACGGAGAAGGTGAGTTTATCTGCTCGTTCAAATGCTTTTATATCTACCGCACCGCCGTCTTGTGAGAATTTTATTGCATTGTCAATTAAATTATATACCACTTGGTGAATTGCATCCTCATTTGCAAATATATTTACGGACTGAGAAGGAATTTCAATATTAAGTGAAATTCTTCGCTCATCTACACGCTGTTCAAAGCTTATCGCAGCGCGGCGCAATAGCTCGCAAAAATCAAAATATGTGCTTTGAGCTGCTATATCCGTGCTTTGCAAAACCGTTATATCGAGCATACGGCTTACAAGCCGCGATAGACGGTGAATCTCGTCTGAAACTATCTGCAGATAATGTTCTTCACTCTCTTTCGGGATAGTTCCGTCCAGAATTCCGTCAACAAATCCGCTTATTGACGTCATCGGTGAGCGCAGCTCGTGTGATACGTTAGCGACAAATGTCCTTCGCAAATCTTCGGATTTTTCCAGTGAGTCCGCCATATTATTAAAAGCAGTTGTAAGCTCGCCTATTTCGTCTGAAGACTGAACGGGCACTCGGGTAGAAAAATCTCCGTGTGCAAATTTTTTTGAGGCATTTGCAATTTGCTTTAACGGGTCCGTCATACGCCTTACAATAAAGTACGATGCAAACGCCGCTAATATGAATACAACCATAGCAAGCAAGAAGAAAAGATTTCTTACATAGTTCATAAGTACCTGCACATTGTGTATTGAGGTTGTTACATATACATATGCAATAGGCTCGCCAAAATCGTTTCTTGAAACAAGACCTATTGTGTAGTTCTCTCCTTTATAAAGGCCGTCAAGAGTGCCTATTGCGGAGTATTTTTGCGAGTTTAAGGTCTTGTTGAGTATGTTACTGCTGATGCGCGAATTCATATATTTATTTCCGTAGTTGTCAGAGGTGAGGAAGATTTGGCCGTTAGGGTCGCAAATAATAACGTGGATTTGTCCGTCGTTTGTCATTGTTGTTATAATTGTTTTGAGCATTTGCTCGTGCGCAACCGTATGATTATAGTACAAATCCTCTGTTAATGCAGACACACGTTTTGCTGCACGTTCAAGAGAATCATGCTTTTCTGCAACAGAGTAATTGTACATTTGAAAAGACATCCCTATACCAACTACAAAAAGACATGTTACCAAGGGTATGGCAATCATCAGATAATATTTATAGAGTAGTTTCACGCAAACACCCTCATTCGTTGTTTGTCAGTTCAAATTTATATCCGACACCCCAAACAGTTTTGAGCGACCATTTATCGCTTGCACCGTCAATTTTCTCGCGTAGTCGCTTTACGTGAACATCTACTGTTCGTGAATCACCGAAATATTCAAAGCCCCAGACGTCATCGAGAAGCTGGTTTCTGGTAAATACCCGGTTTGGGTGGGATGCGAGGTAGTTGAGTAGCTCTAGCTCTTTTGGCGGCATATCAACCTTTTTGCCGCGTATAAGAACCTCATATGCCGACATGTTTATAACAAGATTGTCAAAGTTTTTCACATCAATGCCTGAAGGATCGCCTTCGGGGGAGTCAAACCGCCTGAGTACCGCGCGGATTCTCGCTATAACCTCTTTCATGTCAAATGGTTTTGAAATATAATCATCAGCGCCTAGTTCGAGGCCGGTAACCTTGTCTATGGTTTCGTCTTTTGCGGTAAGCATAATTATGGGGGTCTTATATGTTTTGCGTATTTCGCGACATACGTCCCAACCATCCATCTCGGGGAGCATTATATCAAGAAGCACAATGCTTGGATGAATTTTAAAGAACATGTCAACACCCGATTTACCGTCAGATGTGATTGTTACCTCAAATCCATCTTTTTCAAGATATAGCCGTATAAGCTCGGCAATGTTAGGGTCATCTTCTATTATCAGCACATGTGTTGGCATGGTTATCCCTCCTTGTTAACAATTATATTATACACTATAAAACAAGTAAATAGTGAATAATTTGTAAATCGTTAGAATATTTTTCTTGAACTTTTTTGTATATATGGTATAATAATTTAAAAGTTCTTCGGGGCGGGGTGAGAGTCCCCACCGGCGGTAAAGCAGATTTGATTTCTGATGAGCCCGCGAGCCGCAAATTGAGGTTGAATTCGGTTGATATTCCGATGCCGACGGTATAGTCCGGATGTTAGAAGAAACAGATAAAATGTATGTATTTTTATCAGCTCCGAATTGCCTGTTGGCACTTCGGAGTATTTTTTAGGAGGAAGAGCATGAGTATAAAGAAAATAGTATCGCTTGGCATGCTTGCCGCAATTTCTATAGTTGGGGTAATGCTTATAAGGTTTTCGATATTCCCGCAGGTGGCTTTTCTCGAATATGACCCTGCAGATATTCCAATATTTATTGCAACATTCGCTTTTGGCACCGTTCCGGGGCTTGTCTTAACAGTGGCAGTATCGTTTATACAAGGCATAACTGTCAGTGCGGGGAGCGGCGGCCTTATAGGTATAGTTATGCATATACTTGCGACGGGCAGTTTTGTTGTAGTTGCCGGGACTATTTATTCTCGTAAAAAAACTCGGAAAAGTGCATATGTTTCACTGCTTGCAGGGGTGCTCGTTATGACGATTACAATGACTTTGTGGAACTTACTTATAACCCCGATTCATATGGGAATGCCTCATGCGGCAATACTTCCGTTTATGCCGTTTATTATAGCTTTTAACGTCATCAAGGCTGGCATAAATGCGCTTGTAACAGCTCTTATTTATAAAAAGGTACATAAGCAGCTTGATAGGTTTATTAAATAATTATATCACAGATGTAATCAGGTTTTGACACAAGCACAAAACACCCCTTGACTATGAAAAGAGATGAATAAATGAACAGGGAAGTAAATCAATACGAAAAAATGACCACTTGGCCTATACCTAAGCTTGTAATTACACTGGGTATTCCTACAACTATCAGTATGCTGGTAACTAATATCTATAATATGGCGGACACTTATTTTGTAAGTGAGCTTGGCAACAGCGCCAGCGGTGCAGTCGGTGTTGTGTTTGGTTTGATGGCAATCATTCAAGCTTTTGGGTTTATGTTTGGCCACGGAGCGGGAAGTATAATTGCACGAAAATTGGGGCAGAAAGATTCTCATAGTGCAAGTGTTTTTGCTTCTTTAAGTATTATGGCGTGTCTTTGCGTAGGTGCTCTGATTGGCGTTTTAGGCCTTATATTTATAGAACCTCTTATGCGGATACTTGGCAGTACTGCAACTATTCTTCCATATGCGAAGGGATATGGAATATATATTCTTATTGCGGCTCCCTTTACTATGACAAGTTTTGCGTTAAATAACATTTTAAGGTATGAGGGCAAAGCGTTTTTTTCTATGATAGGTCTTACCATTGGCGGGATTTTAAATATAATATGCGACCCGATACTGATATTTGGTTTTGATATGGGTATAGCGGGCGCAGGTCTGTCTACAGCTATCTCGCAGGTGATAGGATTTTTGATTTTGCTTTCTATGTTTTTGAGGGGGAAAACACTTAGCAAGCTTAGCGTTAAATTTATAAAAGAAAATCCTAAAGGGATATTTGAGATTATGGCAACGGGATTTCCTAGCCTGTGCCGTCAGGGGTTAAGCAGTATTGCTACGATGACCCTGAACAATCTGGCAGGCGGAGTTGGCGGAGATGCCGCCGTTGCGGCGATGTCTATTGTAAATAGGATTACGTTCTTTATCTTTGCTGTAGGTCTTGGCATTGGGCAAGGGTTTCAGCCCGTGGCGTCATTTAACTACGGGGCAAAGATATATTCGAGGGTGAAAAAAGCGTTTTATTTTACCCTCGGAGCGGGAGAAGTGCTGTTGTGTGTATTAGTTGTGGTTGGTCTGGTGTTTTCAAATCACTTAATAGGGATCTTCCGTAATGATCCGACGGTTATTGATATAGGGACGCTTAGTTTGAAGTTACAGCTTTTAGCACTTTTCTTTCACCCGTTGACAATCTGTTCAAATATGCTTTTCCAGAGTATAGGAGAAAATAAGAAGGCAACCTTTTTATCAATGCTCAGAAGCGGAATATTGTTTATACCTATTTTGTTGATACTAACGAGATTTTTTGGCCTTTTCGGAGTTCAGTCAGCTCAGGCAATAGCGGATGTGCTTGCATTTTTTGTTTCTGCACCGCTTGTATTGAGCTTTTTAAAAAAGCTTCCGGACGACCAACCTGACGTTAAGCCTGTTGGGTAAGGCGTTGTGTGTTTCAAGAGAGTAAGGTTTGAATTACATATACTTAATTTTTGTTCCTACCTTAACACGAGGCTATAAAGGATGTCGGATGTTGTCGAAAGGAATGCGAAATGAAAAAAGTTATTATTGGAATTTTAATTGCGTCATTAGTTGATATAAGTTTTGGTGTGCCGTATTGGGTTGACGATTTTGCATGTGCAAAATATCATAATAAAATTGAAGCTGTTGTTTCAAGTGTTGATGGTGTCAAGGTAATAGATATGTTGAGTGGGTGTGGAAATCCGGCTAATGGAAATCATACCAGTAAGATCGTCGTTGCTTTGGTTGAAACAGAAATGACAGTTGCAGATTTAACAGATGAATTTTCAAATGCATATAGAATAATGCCTTTTGATGAATTATTGAATGAAACTGAAACATTTGATAGATTTTATGTTAAATACATCTGAATACGACAAGTACTATGAAATTGTAGGGGTGTCGTATAGATAAAAAGGTTGCGTCTAAACCCTATATCCCTTACAATACATGTTTATTATAAACAAAGGTGGATTTATATGGCGCACATACTGGGAGTATTGGCGGTTGCGACCTTTCTTTTAAGCTTTCAGTTTAAAAAGAGAAGAAACATTATTGCTGTCAATTTAACCTCAAGGCTGTTATACATATTACAATACATTTTTCTTGGAGCATTTGAGGGTGCTGTTTTAGATTTTATGGGGCTTTTGTTGTCCTTTTTCGCAGGATACAAAGAAAAAGAGTTTGTGATAAAGCATTTTAAGGCTATTATGGTGGTTATCAGCCTGCTCTTTTTGGCGGTAGGACTTGCCTTGTATGAAAACATATTCAGTATATTCGCTATTTTGGGGATTGTTTTTGAAATCGTTGCTTTGTGGCTGACAAAAGAAAAAAACATAAGAATTCTTTCTATGGTTGCAGCCCCATTTTGGCTTGTTTATAATCTGGCAAACTCGGCATACGGCTCTGTAGTCGGGAATGTTCTGGTAATGGTTTCAATCGCAATTGCTATGGTAAGACTTGATTTTAATAAAAAAGCAATTTAACTGTAAAAAGGAATATAGATATGGATATCATACAGACTTTTTATGACAATTTGGCTTCACAATATGATAAACTTTTTCTTGATTGGCAAGCCACATTAAAAGAACAAGCCTTGATTTTAGATAAACTGTTTAAAGATAACGGATATGATAATAAGTCTAAAATTCTTGATTGTGCCTGTGGCATTGGAACACAATCAATAGGGCTTGCTGCTCTGGGGTATAATTTAACAGCTTCTGACATAAGCGATTGTGAACTTGAAGAAGCAAGAAAACGAGCTATAAAAAACGATGTAAAGATTTGTTTTAAAAACGCTGACTTTCGTACATTATCTAAAACCTTTTCGCGGGAGTTCGACATTGTTATTGCTATGGATAATGCTTTGCCGCATATGCTATCAAAGAGTGATTTGGAAACGGCTATCAAGAGCATCACAGGTCGGGTAGCGTCAGGCGGTATGTTTGTTGCCAGCATTAGAGATTATGATGATTTGCTTAATAGCAAGCCACCATATTCTGCACCGTATATACATAAGACAGAAAAGGGGCAGAGAGTGTCCTTTCAGACATGGAACTGGGACGGTGACTGTTACAAGCTTATCCAGTATATTATCGAAGATGATAAAACTCTAAAAACAAATAAATTTGAATGTGAATACAGGGCGGTTCGTAGAGAAGAAATTACAAATCTACTTCTCTCTAATGGTTGCAGTAATGTGGTATGGAAATTTACTAAAGAAACGGGCTTTTATCAACCAATTGTAATTGCCAAAAAACAATAATTTTTTGTTTCTAACTTGACACGAGCGATAAAGATATAGAATAATGTCGAAAGGAGTAGTTAGATGAAAAAGAAAATTATAGTAACTACATTAGTAATTATATTTCTTGTAGCATTATGTGTTGTAGTTGCATTGTGGTTTAATCCGAATTTAAATAAATTCAAATTAAAAAGTGTAGAGAATAATGCGTTGGAATATATACATCAAACATATCCTGAATTTACAGTCGATGATATTTCTGTTAGACACGAGTGGGGATCAATTTATTGTGATGGTGGTCATTATGTTGTTGATTATAATGACGAGAAAAGCGAAAGTCGAACGATAATATTTGACCATGCAGGTGCGGAAATTTTATCAGATAAATATATTGACTATGAGGCTTGGAAGATTATATATGATTATGAAGATAGTATAAAGGCACAAGTAACGGATGCTTTGAAAAATAAGTTGTCAATAGATGCGCATTATGTCATTATAGATGATATAAATGTATATGGTAAAGAACGGGAAATTGTTTTGGATGGATTGGATATATCAAGGGATTCTGTAAATTGCAGTATAGGTATTATCGGTGAAGATAATAGTTTATCCTTGGAGTTTGCGAAACTATCAAAAGAAATTTTTTGTACAGTATTTTCTTTAAAATTACCTATAGAGAATATAGAAATTTATCAACATAACTCGCCTGACAGCAGATTCGATATAACTTGCCCTGTGGATATGGGTACAATGAGCATAGAAGAAATTGAGAAACTTGTCAATTTTTGTTTCTAACATGATTTGAACTTGACACCAAAAATATTTGCATCTAAAACTTATGTGTCGTAATGTATATCGTATCGAATTTGTCTAAAAAAGAAGTTAAAATGCGGAAGGGAATATCTTTATGGATATCATACAGACTTTTTAACACGAAAGATGTTCGATGATCTCGAAAAAACAAAGCCTTCCCCTTGAGGAGAAGGTTGTGTGCGAAGCAACTCGGATGAGGTGGAAAAGATAACGATTGCTTTGCAATCTACACCTCACCACCGCCTACGGCGGAGCCTCTCCTCAAGGAGAAGCCTTTGAAAGGAGCACGATTATGGATTTTGTAACTTGGTTTGTAATTGCTATTGCAATAATCGTTCCAGTAGCAACATATATTTTTCACAATAAGGAATGATATTTGCTCTTACCTTGATATGAAGATGTTTTCAAAATAATTGGCATCTAGATTATACAGTCTTTATAAAGTTTGATATACAAGGGATAAAATCGAATAAAACATAAAAAGAAAAAGGAGAATGAAAATGTCAGCAAAAACAAAAATAATAACTTTAATTGCGGTCTTGATATTATGTCTTGGAATGATTGTATATGGTACAATATCTGAAGGAAACTCAATAATGGATATAATGCCGAGATTGATTTTAATGGGACTGACAGCAGTAGTAGTCATAATAAGAATTGCATCAAATTCTCCTAAAAAACAATCTATTGATATAGAATCATTGAAAAAGGATATTGTTACAGCTAAAGAATGGATAAAAACAGCTCTTGAATCATCAAGCTACCAGGCAGATTTCTCAATTGAAAGTTTAAAAGATATTGACCGTTTCTTTGACGAGCAAAACAAAGATGATGGTATTTTATCGCAAAATACAGGTAGAATACTTTTTGCTTTAGGTGTATATGTTGGGGAAACTATAATTTCAAACTATGGTGGTCAGTGGGATTTGAGCGGTTGTAAGAGTGAAACAAGTATTAGTGTAAGAGTTGATGAAAACACAGTTTTGTTCCCGGTTATCAGAGTTATGGCAAGATATGAGTATGGCACTGTAAATAGCATTTATGCTTACGGTTGTAGTATCAAGAAAGAAGAAAAGAGAAACTCAACAGATGTTGAAATTGATACATCAATAGTTGAAACTAAAAACATTGATGATATATGGAGAATAGAGGAAAAAGAAAACTTTATAGTTGCATTGAGTCAATACATAGCAGAAAAGTGTGAGTACGGAGATAATATTGAAACTCTGAATGAAGAACAGAGAGTTTTCTATATTACACAGGCTTTAGAAATGGAAGTTAACAATGGCGGTTTCGCGCAGTTTTTCTTTAATTCTAATGGTATGTTTGCCAATGAACTTATTGCGTCTTTTGAAAAAATCGGTGCAATGAAAACAGCAGAAATTTGCAAAAAGGCGATTAGTATATACGGAGATGAAGTTCCAACTGACAGAGATGAAAGAGAAGATGGTTTAACCCCTGATGATGAAAAAGAGGAAGAAAGAATAGAAGAATTGCTTAACGAATGTGACGATGCGTTCTTTGAATACGAAGATGATTTAGTCGAATTAAATTATCAATTTATCATCAACAATAAGGAGTCATTTATGAACTAATATTTTTTTGTCCCTAACTTGACAAAATCATAGTAAGATTGTCGAAAAAAGTCGAAAGGAGAGGCGAGCATATGAAGAAAATTATTATTGGAATTTTAATTGCATTATTGGCTTTCGTAAGTGTTTGTGTACCATATTGGGTTGATGATTTAGCATGTGCAAAATATCATACAAAAATAGAAAACGTTGTTTCGAGTGTTGATGAACTTAAAGTAATAGATATGTTAAGTGGATGCGGAAATCCGGCTAATGGTGATCATACCAGTAAAATTGTGGTTGTTTTAATAGAAACCCAAATGACACTTGATGAGCTGAAGAGTAAATTTCCAGATTCATTTAGAATAATGCCTTTTGATGAATTATTGAATGAAACTGAAACATTTGATAGATTTTCTAAACACGTTACAGAAAACAGTGATGATAATTACGTGATTGTGTATTCGGAGAGTGCACCTTTTTACTACCTGGATTTAAGAGGTCATTAATCTTTAGTCCCAACTGGATATGAAATATTATCCCAAAAGATTGGCATCTAGAATATACAGTCTTTATAAAATAAACTAAATTTACTACATGGCCTTATATTAAAAATTAAAAGAAAAGGAAGATTATAATGACAGGTAAACAAAGAGCATATTTAAGAGCATTGGCAAACGGTATTGATGCAAAATACCAGATAGGGAAAGACGGAATTGATGACGAAACAATTAAAATGGTTGATTTGGCACTTGAGGCAAATGAGCTGATTAAAATTAAAGTTCTTGAAAACGCTTTTCTCGACATACGCGAGGCTTGTGAAGAAGTATGCGAAGCGACAGGCGCATACCCTGTGCAGTGTATCGGGAACAAATTTGTTCTTTATCGTGAATCAGAAAAGAACAAGACTATAAACATCCCGAAGAAGTAACAATATAATAGATAAAACTCGTTATATGGGAGAATGATTTTATGTGGTTTGAAGAAAGTGTTATATATCAAATTTACCCATTTGGTTTTTGCGGAGCACCGGAGCGAAACGACGGTGTTTTGTCTCCTCGTATTTTAAAGCTTTGCGATTATATCCCGCACCTTTTAAAGCTTAACATCAATGCTGTGTATTTTTGCCCTGTGTTTGAAAGCTCATCACATGGGTATGATACAAAGGATTTTTCTAGAATAGATGTCAGGCTTGGCAGTAATGAAGATTTTAAGCATGTGTGCCGGAAACTGCACGAAAACGGAATACGCGTTATATTAGACGGCGTATTTAACCACGTTGGCAGAGATTTTTTTGCATTCCGCGACGTGCTTGAGAACAGATACAATTCTCAGTATAAACACTGGTTTAACATAAACTTTGACGGAAACAGCAGCTATAATGACGGTTTTTGGTACGAAGGCTGGGAAGGGCATTATGAGCTCGTAAAGCTAAATCTTGATAATCCCGATGTTAAGAATTATTTATTAAGCTGTGTGGGGCAATGGATTGACTATTTTGAAATTGACGGTCTGCGGCTCGATGTAGCGTATATGTTAAACCGCCAGTTTATGCGTGAGCTTCGGGCGTTTTGTGACTCTAAGAAAGCTGACTTTTTCCTCGCCGGCGAGATGATACACGGAAATTACAGAGATATTGTCAATAACGAAATGCTTCACAGTGCTACGAACTATGAATGCTTTAAGGGTATATACTCCTCATTTAACAGCATGAATATGTTTGAAATAGGCCATTCGCTCAGAAACCGTTTCGGGAACGAAGACTGGTGTATGTATCGTGGTATGAAGTTAATATCATTTGTTGACAATCATGACGTAACAAGGATTGCATCAAACCTCACCAATAAAAACCACATTATTCCGGCATTTGGGATTTTAATGTCAATGCCCGGGATACCGTGTATATATTACGGAAGCGAATGGGGCATAGAAGGATGTAAAGAACAGGGTAGCGACCGCACACTTCGCCCCGAAATTACAGAAGCCGTAAATAATGATATAAGTGAGTTTGTTGCAAAGGCTGCAAAAATTCACCGAGAGAACAAATGTTTGTGTTATGGGGAATTTGATATACTTCATATGACCAATAAACAGCTTGTTTTTCAGAGAAGCTTTGAGGGCGAGCGCATAATCGTAATGATAAATGCAGATGACTGCGAATATGTGGCACATTATAATGCAAATGCAGGTTGTGGAGTCGAACTTTTAAAAGGGACTCATTTCGACTTTGGCGCAGGAAGTGTGTTACCTCCGTATTCGGTTCAATATGTAAAAACAATGTAAAATCATAAGCGAATATTGCCGGAGGGAATAATATGCTTTCAAAGTGTATGCTGTGCCCTAGGGGGTGCGGAGTTGACCGGACAAGCGGGCAACTCGGCTTCTGTGGTGCGGATAAAAAAGTAAAGATAGCGCGCGCGGCATTACATTTTTGGGAAGAACCGTGTATTTCGGGCGAAAACGGCTCAGGCACGGTCTTCTTTTCATGCTGCAATATGAAATGTGTATACTGCCAGAATTACAGTATAAGCACACAAAATAAAGGTGTGGAAGTATCTGTTCGGGAGCTTTCGGACAAGTTTTTAATGTTGCAGGAGCAGGGGGCAAATAATATAAATCTGGTAACACCTACACACTTTGTTCCGCAGATAATTGAGGCGCTTGATATTGCAAAGAGCCGTGGGCTCGTTTTGCCTGTTGTCTATAATTCGAGCGGGTATGAAAGCGTAGAAACACTAAAGCTGCTTAAAGGATATGTAGATATCTATATGCCAGATATGAAGTACTGCTCTGATAAATACGCAATTGAATATTCCGCCGCACCGGACTATTTTAATATTGCAAAACGTGCAGTTTCTGAAATGTTCAAGCAAGTTGGTAAGCCTGTTTTTGATGAGCGGGGAATTATGCTAAGTGGCGTAATTGTACGTCATATGATGCTGCCTGGTATGCTTTCGGATACAAAGAAAATACTCGATTACCTGTACGATACATATAAAGACGATATTTACATAAGCCTTATGAGCCAATATACGCCCATGCCTAATGTAAAGGATTTTCCAAAGCTTAACCGGAGGCTGAACCAAAAGCACTATGAAGCAATGGTCAATTATTGTCTAGATATGGGCATAAAAAATGCATTTATTCAAGATGGTGAATCGGCAAGCGAAAGCTTTATACCTGATTTTAAAACAGATATATGATAAAACAGGGGAGTTGTATTTATGGTAACCCATCCTTTCCCTCCGCTATATAATAGGGATTCAAAGGTGCTTATACTTGGTAGCTTTCCGTCTGTCAAATCCCGTGAGCAGATGTTTTTTTACGGACACCCGCAAAACAGATTCTGGAGGGTTGTTTCTGCGGTTTTTGGATGTGATGCTCCATCTACAATCGCAGAAAAATGCGAGTTTCTTCTTTCACATGGCATTGCGCTTTGGGACGTTGTTGCATCGTGTGAAATAACAGGCAGTTCTGACAGCTCTATAAAAAATGTCACTGCAAATGACTTATCAAAAATCTTGAATTCGGCAAACATAAGCAGGATATTTGTGAACGGAAAGACCGCAGAAAAGTACTATAATAAATATACTAAAAACAAAACCGGAAGAGAGGCCGTTTGCCTTCCTTCAACATCTCCTGCCAACGCTGCCTGGTCGTTTGAGAGGCTTGTTGATGCATGGGGAGTTATAGCTGAATGAATGGGAGAAAAAACAAGCACTTGTTTATACACAAGTGCTTGTTTGCTTTTTGATTAAATGTACTTTTGTTTACTTGTATTACTTGTTTGAGATAGCTGCCTGAGCTGCTGCAAGGCGAGCAATCGGAACGCGGAACGGTGAGCAAGAAACATAGTCAAGACCAAGCTTGTGGCAGAACTCAACTGATGTCGGGTCGCCACCGTGCTCGCCGCAGATACCGAGATGGAGGTCTGCGTTAACCGGATTTGCAAGTTTGATAGCAGTTTCCATAAGCTTACCTACGCCTGTCTGGTCAAGCTTTGCAAACGGGTCGTTCTCAAAAATCTTTGCATCGTAGTATGCAGAGAGGAACTTGCCTGCGTCGTCGCGTGAGAAGCCGTATGTCATCTGTGTGAGGTCATTTGTACCGAAGCAGAAGAAGTCAGCATCTTTTGCTATATCGTCAGCAGTGAGGGCTGCACGCGGTATCTCGATCATTGTACCAACCTCATACTTAAGGTCAGCACCTGCGTTTGCGATTTCAGCATCAGCAGTCTCAACAACAAAGTTCTTAACGTACTTGAGCTCCTTGACTTCGCCTACAAGCGGAATCATGATTTCGGGCTTTACATTCCAATCCGGATGCTTCTTCTGTACATTAATAGCAGCGCGGATAACAGCAGCAGTCTGCATCTTTGCGATTTCAGGATATGTTACTGCAAGTCGGCAGCCACGGTGACCCATCATCGGGTTGAATTCGTGGAGAGAAGCGATGAGTTCTTTTATAGACTCAACGCTCTTGCTCTGAGCAGCGGCGAGTGCTGCAATGTCAGCTTCTTCTGTCGGAACGAACTCATGAAGCGGCGGGTCGAGGAAACGGATACAAACCGGTGTACCCTCAAGAGCCTCAAAGAGAGCTTCAAAGTCAGCCTGCTGCATGGGAAGAATCTTCGCAAGGGCAGCTTCTCTCTCTGCAACAGTTTCGGAGCAAATCATTTCTCTGAATGCTGCGATTCGGTCTGCTTCAAAGAACATATGCTCTGTGCGGCAGAGGCCGATGCCCTCAGCGCCGAGCTCACGAGCCTTCTTTGCATCTGCGGGAGTATCTGCGTTTGTACGAACCTTAAGCTTTCTGTACTTATCAGCCCAAGCCATTATGCGGCCAAACTCACCGGCGATTGTAGCATCAACTGTCGGGATAATTCCGTCATAGATGTTACCTGTAGAACCGTCAATAGAGATGTAATCGCCCTCAAAGAATGTCTTTCCGGCAAGTTCAAACTTCTTGTTTTCTTCATCCATCTTGATGTCGCCGCAACCGGATACACAGCAAGTACCCATACCGCGGGCAACAACAGCTGCGTGAGAGGTCATACCACCGCGTACGGTGAGAATACCCTGGGAGGCCTTCATACCTGTAATATCCTCAGGTGATGTTTCGAGGCGAACAAGAACAACCTTTTCGCCGCGTGCCTTCCAAGCCTCTGCATCGTCAGCGGTAAATACAATTTTTCCGCAGGCAGCGCCCGGAGAAGCACCGAGACCCCTGCCGATAGGAGTAGCAGCTTTGAGAGCCTTTGTATCAAACTGCGGGTGGAGAAGTGTGTCAAGGTTTCTCGGGTCAATCATGAGAACAGCTTCCTGTTCTGTTTTCATGCCTTCATCAACGAGGTCGCAAGCAATCTTAAGAGCAGCCTGAGCTGTTCTCTTACCATTACGGGTCTGAAGCATATAAAGCTTTTCGTTTTCAACGGTAAACTCCATATCCTGCATATCGTGGTAATGGTCTTCGAGTCTCTTGCAGACAGCCTTAAACTCAGCAAAGGCAGCAGGGAACTTCTGTTCCATTTCGTCAATCTTCATAGGTGTTCTGACGCCGGCAACAACGTCTTCGCCCTGTGCATTTACGAGGAATTCACCCATGAGCTTCTTTTCGCCTGTTGCAGGGTCGCGTGTGAATGCAACACCTGTGCCGCAATTATCGCCCATGTTACCAAATGCCATCATCTGTACGTTTACTGCGGTACCCCATGAGTAGGGAATATCGTTATCACGTCTGTAAACATTTGCGCGCGGGTTGTTCCATGAACGGAAAACAGCCTTAACTGCGCCGATAAGCTGTTCTTTCGGGTCAGAGGGGAAATCTGCACCGATTTTTGATTTATACTCAGCTTTAAACTGCATAGCGAGCTGCTTGAGGTCATCAGCTGTGAGGTCAACGTCAGAAGTAACGCCTTTTTCCTCTTTCATATTGTCGATGAGCTGCTCAAAATACTTCTTGCCAACTTCCATAACAACGTCGGAATACATCTGAATAAATCTTCTGTAGCAGTCCCATGCCCATCTGGGGTTGCCGGATTTCTTCGCCATTACTTCAACAACGTCGTCGTTAAGGCCGAGGTTGAGGATTGTGTCCATCATACCCGGCATTGAAGCACGGGCACCTGAACGAACTGAGACAAGAAGCGGATTTTCGTTGTCGCCGAATTTCTTTCCGCAAATCTCCTCAAGTTTTACTATGTAATCAAAAATTTCACGCTCAATCTCCGGTGCAATCATCTCACCGTCATCATAGTAGCGTGTGCAGGCTTCTGTTGTTACAGTGAAGCCCTGGGGTACGGGCATACCGAGGCTCGTCATTTCTGCAAGGTTCGCACCTTTACCGCCGAGGAGCTCGCGCATTGTTCCGTTGCCCTCCGAGAACAAATAAACGTACTTAGTTCCCATAACCATCATCCCTTTCTTTTGTTTATCTAAAATAGTATAACACAAATATTAAAAAAAAGCTACTAAAAAATAACCACTTGATAAAAATCAAGTGGTTATTTTTTAGCGCATAAAGATTTTTGAAATTATTTTTTTGAAAACGCCGCCTGTTCCGAGGCGTTGGACACTTTCTGCAGCAACAATCGGCACTTCGGAAAGAACGGTTTCTCCCGACATAATTCTGACAGTTCCTACGCGTTGTCCTTGTTCTACAGGTGCTTTTACGTCATTGGGAAGCTCAGTGGTTTGGGTTATTCCTGATATATTACTTTTTTCAACTAACAACGCGGGTGAAGAACCGAAATCAAGAGGTACGGTTTCGTTAATTCCGAGGATAACAGGAATAGGTGCGAGTTCAAGATCGTTTGCTCCGTTGTAAAGTGTGTAGTTTGCAAAACCATAATCAAGAAGCTTTGATGCATCGGAAAAACGCTCTTTACTTGATGGAGCTGCCATGATTGTTGAAATCAGCTCCATGCCGTCTCGCTCTGCTGTTGCAGAAAGACAGAATTTTGCAACAGAGGTGGACCCTGTTTTCAGTCCTGTAATGCCCTTGTATGAACGAATCAGCTTATTTGTATTTGCGAGTTGGAAAGCACCGTCACGAAGTGTGTCCATCCAAACTATTGTATAATTTTTTATCTTATCATGCTTTATAAGCTCACGCGACATCAATGCAATATCGTATGCACTTGTGACGTGTCCGTCTGCATCGAGGCCGGTACAGTTTTTGAATGTTGTATCGTTCATTCCGAGTTCTTTTGCCTTTTCATTCATGAGCCCAACAAATCCCGCTTCGGTTCCTGCAATGTGCTCCGCAAGCGCAACGGCGCTATCGTTACCGGATGAAATTACCGTAGCCTTTAACATATCATTTACGCTCATTTGCTCTCCGGGAGACAGAAAGACTTGTGAGCCGCCCATACCTGCCGCATATTCACTTACACTTACCATGTCATCAAGAGAAATTTTACCCGAATCTATAGCTTCCATTACAAGAAGCAGAGTCATAACTTTTGTTACGCTGGCAGGCGGTAGCTTTTTGTGTGAATCTTTCTGATAAAGAACCGTACCTGTGTCGCGTTCCATAAGTACTGCGGCGGGAGAAACAAGCTCGGGAGCAGCAGGCGCAGCAAATGCGGACGAAACAGTTAGCATGAGAGTAAATACAATACTGATTAGACGTTTCAAATTTACACCTCCAAAATTTCTTAAAACTCTTGTAAAAACTTATGTGAACACTGCGTGGGTTATGTGAGGTGAGCGTGTACACTTTTTTTCTTTTGGCATAGAATGGGGTGAAGGGAGCGAATGAGTTGTGAAAGGAATTTTATTAACAAGTAAATCCGTAACGTACGCACAGCGAATTGCAAAGACACTTGAAAGAAACGGTATTTCTGCACGAATTGTGCGGCCCGATACTGAATTGACAAGAGGCAGTTGTGCGTATGCGGTTAATATATCACAGACCTTTTTACCCGAAGCGGTAGAGGTTTTAAAAATAAATAAGCTATTTCCGGTAAGGGTTATTCTTGTTGAGCGGGATGGGGCGTACAGGGAGATAAGGGTATGATATATCTTGATAACGCTGCAACTACACTACAAAAACCGCCTGCAGTCAGAGAAGCGATGTTGAAAGCTTTTGATACATGTGCAAACGCAGGGCGAGGAGGATATGAAGGTGCCTTAACTGCGGAAGAATATGTTTATACTGCACGGGAGCGTGCGGCAAATCTTTTTGGAGTACAGAACCCTGAGGAAATTGTATTTACACATAATGCCACACATGCGCTTAATATCGCGATTAAAGGACTTGCAAGCCGGGGGAATTGTGTTATATCTGGCTATGAACATAACTCTGTTCTTAGGCCCGTTTTTTCTCTTAAAAACTTCGGAGTGAATTATACTGTGGCACGCGGAAGACTTTTTGACAGAGAAGATATGATACAAAAATTCAAAAAGGCAATAAAACGAAATACAAAATTTGCTGTTTGTACACATATGTCAAATGTCTTTGGGTACATTTTACCGATTCAAGAAATTGATGAACTGTGCTATAAGAAGGGCATACCGCTTATAATTGACGCTTCTCAATCAGCCGGCAGTATTTCTATAAAAATGTCAGAGCTTCGAGCAACGGTATGTATCTGTGCTCCCGGGCATAAGGGGCTGTACGGCCCGCAAGGTACGGGGATTCTTGCTTGCAGAAACGGAGAGAAGCTTAAAACCTTTATAGAGGGCGGAACTGGTAGTGTGTCTGCTGAAATACGGCAGCCTGAATTTATGCCCGACAGATTTGAAAGCGGAACTCAGAATATACCCGGAATTGCAGGCCTCTCGGAAGGAGTGCTTTATGTACTGGAAAAAGGCACAGAAAAAATACTTAACTATGAGAGAAAGCTTATCAGATATATAGCAAACGAACTTATAAAAATACCCCCAATTAAGGTATATGCGGCGAAAGATAGCTTGCTTCAGGGCGGTGTTTTATCTTTTACTGCAGATAACACAAGCGTAGAGGAAATAGCGTTTTTGTTATCAGATTTAGACATTGCTGTCAGAAGTGGTATACATTGTTCTCCGCTTGCCCATGAAACAGTTGGTACGACAGGGGGAACCGTGCGTGTAAGTGTGAGTGACTTTACAACAGAAAAGAATGTTGAACTGTTTGTTGATACTATAAGAAGAATAATTCAGAAAAAATATTGAAAATTTCTGTTAATTATTAAAAAAAGTGTTTCCAAATAGGAGGGAGATGTGGTATTATTATATTACTGAAGAAGAGAGGAAGGGTGATTAGGTGGATATTTTAAATCAAATTATAAGATATGTTACTATGTTCGGTATTTGGGATGCTGTTGATATTATTATAGTGGCATATATTCTCTATAAGCTTATCACCTTTTCGCGGCGTACAAATGCAGGACAGGTTATAAAGGGAATTGTGCTTTTTTTGGTTATTGCCCAGCTTTCAAATTTGCTTGGTCTTAACGTGTTGAATTTTCTGCTTGTCAATACTATGCAGCTCGGTCTTCTTGCTCTCGTAGTTCTCTTTCAACCTGAGCTACGAAAAGCGTTTGAGCGGTTTGGAGTAAAGCTTTTTCCGCAGTTTTCGTTTGACCGTACTTCAGATGCATCTGAGTTAGAACACGCTATTTTGCAGACGGTTGATGCTTGCAAAAATTTATCGTGGACAAGAACCGGGGCTTTGATTGTGTTCGAGCGGGAAATTCTGCTTAATAATATCGTCAAGACAGGGACTGTGATTGATTCGAAAGTAAGCTCGGAGCTTTTGAAGAATGTATTTTATCCAAAAGCGCCGCTTCATGACGGGGCACTTATCGTTCAAAAGGGCAGAGTTGCGGCGGCTGGCTGTATGCTTCCTCTTTCTGGGAATACAAATCTCAGCAAGCAACTAGGTATGCGTCACCGAGCAGGGGTAGGCATGAGTGAAAACTCAGATGCTGTTGTAGTTGTTGTTTCCGAAGAAACCGGCTCGGTTTCAGTTGCAATAGGAGGGATGTTAAAACGCCATCTTGCTCCGGAGACGCTCGAAAAGCTTCTCAGAAACGAGCTTATGCCCAATAAGGTTGAAAACAAAAAGAACAATATATTATCAAGCATTTTTTTGCACAAAAAAGTAAGTGAAAATAAAGAGTGAAAGGACAGTGAGCAGTAATATGGCATGGCTGAAAAAATACGATGTTCTTTCAAAAGTGATTTCTGTTTTAATTGCAGCAGTACTTTGGTTTTATGTTGTAAGTGTCAATAATTTTGAAGAGAACTATAAAATCAGAAATATTGTGCCTACTTTTGTTGGGGCAGAAGAACTGATGACTTCAAAAAACCTGATGGTGGTGGGTGATTATTCGGTTGATATAGAAATCTCGGGTAAGCGCAGCGATATTTTGTCAATAAATGTGTCAGACATACAGGTTGAGGTTGATTTGTTAAGTATAACAAGTGCAGGTACATACGAGCTGCCATACACGGTGACTTTGCCGTCTTCTGCCTATACATTACGAAACAAAAGCCCCCAGAAGCTGAGTGTTAAGTTTGATGAAGAAGATGTAAGTTCCGTTCCGGTTAAGATTGCAACAGAAGATATCGCCGCTGAGGGATATGTAGTAGATAAGAGTAATATCAACATTGTTCCTCGCGAGCTTAAGCTTACCGGACTTCAGGAGGAAATCGACCGGATTTCATATGCTGAAGCAAACATTGCGCAAAAGGATGCAAAAACTACAATAGCAGGTAAGTTAACATACAGTTTTTATGATGTTGAAGGAAAGCTTATTAAAAACTCGTCTGTAAATGCAGACTTTGATACAGTTGATGTTACAATCCCCATACTGAAAACAAAAGAGGTTCCGCTTTCGCTCGAAGTACAAGGGAATGACGACTTTAAAAAGTATGTAAATTATACATTTGAACCAAAGACTATAAAGGTTGCAGGGGAAGAAAGTGTAATCGAGCAGATGTCAAGCTTTGTTGCAGGAACAGTTAAAATTTCTGAGATAACGTCAGGCATGGAAAAAACATTTACATTAACACCGCCAGACGGAATTCTTAATCTGAGTGGGGAAGTAACAGCAACTGCTAAAATTGAGTTTGATGGTCTTGGTAAAAAATCCGTTAAAACAACGCTTATAGAGCTCATTAACACTTACACACTGCCGGCAGGCTACAAAATCAGACCTGTTACAACAAGTATCAATGTAGATATACTTGGTACCGAAGAAGCGCTTGCAAAGGTAAATAGTACTAATGTCCGTGCGGTTGCAGATTTGCAATCTACAGTTTTGAGCCGCGGAACGCACCCGATAAATGTATCTATCGTGGTGGACGGTGTGCCCGATACTGCGGTTGCAAACATTGAAGAGTATATGATATATGTTGAGGTAAGCTAAATACATGTTCGGATATATTCAACCACTTAAATGTGAATTGAAAATACGCGAATACGATTATTATCGCGCGGCATATTGCGGCTTGTGCAATTCTTTACGCACTCGTTGTGGTATTAAAGCGCGATTTATCGTTAATTATGACTTTGTGTTTATTGCACTTATGCTATCTTATGCGGAAAACTACAAAGAAGAAACTCCAAAAAAACGGTGTATTGTCTGTCCGTCGGGGAGAAACTGCATACAATCGCGAGCTTATGACAAAGCTGCTGATATATCGGTAATTCTGACTTATCTTAAACTCTGTGACGATATACAAGATGAAGGGTTCTGGCGAGGCCTGTTGTATGCTCGCATCCCGCGAATGTTTCTTTCGGGTGCATATAAAAGAGCTGTAAAGTCTATCCCCGACTATAACATTCACGCAAAACACCTGTATGACGAGCTTTGTGAACTTGAAAAGAGTAAAACCCCTTCGATTGACGAAACTGCAGACAAGTTTGCCCTTATGCTTTCAAGCATAGTTGAGGGAAATGAGAAAAAGGACAGAATATTAAAAGAAGTCTTTTACCATATAGGCAGATTTGTATATATAATAGATGCGTTGGATGACTTTTCAAAAGATTTTGAAAAGGGAGAGTATAATCCTATAGCAGCGAGGTTCGGGGCTTCCGGAAAAGAATTGCCCGATAATGTAAAGGATAGCGTACTTACAACGTTGGAACACAGCAAACAGGCTGTTTTGCGTGCATTTGAGCTGTTGGATAAAAAAGATACAGAAAATTTAATTAAAAATATTATTGAACTCGGCATGAATGCAGCTGTTTTCAGAGTTTTAAAAAAGGAGAATAAATAATGAAGGACCCGTATGAAGTTCTCGGTGTTCCGAACGGTGCCTCAACCGATGAGGTTAAGCGTGCATACAGAGAACTCGCAAAAAAATATCACCCTGACAACTATATTGACAACCCTCTTGCCGATTTGGCAGAAGAGAAGATGAAAGAAATTAACGAAGCCTATGATTCGATTGTAAAAGGGCGCGCATCATCAACAAATTCTTCAGGAAGAACTTACTCATCATCTTCATCATATTCTCATTCAGGAAACGCAAAATACAGCGAAATTCGCAGAGCCATTTCTGAGAATAATATTTATCTTGCCGAAAAGCTTCTCTCGGAATGTGCAATTCATGATGCGGAGTGGAACTTCCTTATGGGAAGCGTAATGCTTCGTAAGGGCTGGCATGACAATGCGCGAACATACTTTTTAAGGGCATATTCTATGGAGCCTAATAACAGGGAATATGCTGAGGCGATGAGCAGAATGCAGTATGCCACAAGGGGCACCAACATGGGCGGAGCAATGCTTACCCCGTGCGATTGCTGTACAGGTCTTATGTGTGCAGATTGCCTTTGTGATTGCTGTTAATTATGAGGTGTCACGCATATGAAGAGTGACAAGATAAAAAACATAGCATTTTCTGCTGTGTTTGTCGCAATATCTGTTGTACTTTGTATATTGGCCTCGCTCTTTCCGACAATGTCTGTTACAATTACGGCAGTTGCAGGCGTGGTTTCGGCAGTTGCTCTTATACAGTGCGGATACAGATATGCGTTAATGGTATATGTAGCGGCTTCATTTTTGAATTTACTTCTTTCTCCTAATAAGGAATGTGCTGTTTATTATATAGTACTTTTTGGGCACTATCCTTTACTTAAAACGTTCACAGAACGCACAGGCAATAAAACATTGTCTTGGTGTGTAAAGATTGTTGAAGCGAATCTATTGTATGGTATTGTTTTTTTTATAACCTCGTATATTATCGGAATATATGAAGCAATCGGAATAAAAGAGTTTTTACTCACTGCTGTAATATTTAATATCGCATTTGTGTTATATGATATTTGTATTGGCAAATTTATGATGCTTTATATATCAAAACGCTTGAAAAACACGAGATTTCGTTGACAAACAATGGCTGTAATTGATATAATAATTATGTTTAAATTTTAAGAAACAGAGGGGCATATTATGGTAAAAAGTATGACGGGTTATGGCCGCGCATCCGACACGCTTCATATGAGAGGTATAACGGTTGAGGTAAGGTCTGTAAACCACAGATATCTCGATTGCACGGTAAAAGCTCCGCGTGCATATGCGTTTCTTGACGACGCAGTAAAAACAACTCTTTCCTCAAGTGTTGCAAGAGGAAAGGTTGATGTCTTTATTACGATTGACAGCTCTAACTCAGAGAATGTTGATGTAAAGCTTAACGAGCCTTTGCTTCGCGGTTATCTTGAAGTGCTTAAAAAGCTTCAGGAAGAATATGGTATAAACAGCGCGATTTCTGCTTCTGAAGTCATTCGTATACCGGATGTTTTGTCTGTTGAAAAACAAGAGGACGATGCAGATGAGCTGACTGCGGACGTTTTATCTGTTCTTAAATCAGCGCTTGACGGTCACTCTGAAATGCGAAAGAACGAAGGTGCACGTCTCGCAGAAGACATGCTTTCAAGGCTTTTGCTAATCGAAAAGCTTGCTGATAAAGTAGAGGTTCGCTCACCCAAATGCGTTGAAGAGTATAGAGAAAAACTTGAAGCGCGTATGCGCGAAATTTTAGAGTCTGCTACGATTGAACCGCAGCGCATACTTACCGAAGCAGCTATTTTTGCTGACAAGATTGCCGTTAATGAAGAAATAGTGCGTCTTCGCAGTCACATTGCGCAGTTCCGTGAAATGCTTCAAAACGGCGGTGCGATAGGCAGAAAACTCGATTTTCTTGTTCAGGAGCTCAACCGAGAAGTTAATACAATCGGTTCAAAAGCTAATGATTTAGAAGTTACTTCTACAGTTGTTGATATAAAGGCTGAAATTGAAAAAATACGTGAACAGGTTCAGAACATCGAATAGAGGAGAGGTTTTGTTTTGAAACTTATAAATATTGGCTTTGGCAATATGGTGTCTGCTGAAAGAATAATAACGGTTGTAAGCCCGGATTCGGCACCTATAAAGAGAATGGTGCAGGAGGCAAAAGAGCGAGGTATGCTTATTGATGCATCCTACGGAAGAAAAACACGAGCCGTAATAATTATGGACAGCGACCACATAATTCTTTCCGCAATCCTTCCTGTTTCTATTTCAAGCCGAGTTAACGGTAAAGACTCGGCAGATACGCCGGAAGACAGTTCAGAGTATAAACAATAACAAACATAAAAATACAAATTTGGAGGAAAAACGCTATGATGTTATATCCCGCTATGAGTGAGCTTTTGAAAGAGGTTAACGGAAGATACCTTCTTGTTAATCTTGCAGCCCGTCGTGCACGCGAAATTTCTGAGTATGCCGAAGAGCAGGAAATTGAGCTTACTGAAAAATCTGTAAGCCTTGCAATCGACGAGATTGCAGAAGGAAAACTGTCTGTAATCCCGGTAGAAGACTAATTTTTCTTCGGAGGAAAGTGGTTTGAAAAATCGGAAGTTTGCGGCCCATGTCGCCGTTGAAGCTGCGACATATGCTATTGATAAGCCATACGAATATATTATACCAAGTTCGCTTCAGGAAAAGGTTTTTCCGGGGGTGCGTGTTCGTGTGGGATTTGGCAGGGGTAACAGACGTACCGAAGGCATGGTTTTGGATATTCACGAGGTTTCAGAGCCTTCTAAAGTACCATTGAAACCGATAATTGATATTATTGACGCCACGCCTGTTTTAGACACAAACCTAATAAAACTTGCTCTCTGGCTTCGCGAACAGTGCTTCTGCACGTTTTTTGATGTTGCCCGCGCAATGCTCCCATCCGGCGTATGGCACAAATTCGAGGTTGCTTATCTACCGAGTGATGGTGTGTTGTTTGAGCAAGCAGAACCTTCTGTTCGTGACTTGGAAAACGGAGCAGAGATTTTGAAATGTATTTTTGCATCACCTAAACCATGCAAACAGCGTGATATAATAAAACTGTTTGGGGAAGAAAATGTAAAAAAAGTCACAAACACACTTTTAAATAAAGGTTATATTTCTGTATCTGAATATATCACAAAAAAAATATCGGACAAGACCGAAAGGCTTGTCCGACTTGGTGTATCAAAAGAGCAAATTAAAGAGTACATATCAAAAAAAAAGGCGCGCGCATCCGTTTGTGAAGCATTAGAAATGCTTGGCAATATGGGTGCAGTCACTTCAAAGGAGCTTTGCTATTTTGCAGGAATAACAGCTTCACAGTTAAATACACTCCGAAAAAACGGAATAGTATTATTTGATAGCGTACAGGTTTACAGACGTCCGAGACCTCAGCGTTTTTCAAAAAAGAAGGATATAGTGCTCAATTCAAACCAGAATGAAGCCTATACCGCCATTGAGTCAACCATAGGCAAAGGGCCTTCATGCTCGCTTCTTCACGGAGTTACGGGTAGCGGTAAAACTCTTGTGTATTTTAAGCTCATTGAAAAGGTTATTTCAATGGGAAAGACAGCGATTCTGTTGGTGCCCGAAATTTCCTTAACGCCACAGCTTTTGGAGCAGGTATATACTTATTTTGGTGAGCGCACCGCAGTAATGCACAGCGCACTTTCTGCTGGCGAGCGTTATGATGAATGGAAGAGAATCAGAAACGGTGAGGTTGATGTGGTTGTTGGTACACGCTCTGCCGTTTTTTCACCGCTATCAAATATAGGTATAATTATCCTTGACGAAGAGCAGGAGGATACATACAAATCTTCTTCAACGCCGAGATACCATGCCAGAGATGCGGCAAAGTTCAGATGCGTTACAGAATCTGCTGTACTTTTGCTGGGTTCGGCTACGCCATCTGTAGAAAGTATGTATTGCGCCAAAATCGGAAAATATAAGTTGCATACAATACCCGAGCGTTTTAACGAGCAACCTTTGCCTGAGGTAATTATTTCTGACCTCAGAAAATCACTGATGAGCGGAAGCGACCGTGTTATCGGCAAAGAACTAAAAGAAGAACTTGAAAAAAATATAGCAAACAACGAACAGAGCATTCTGTTTTTAAATCGTCGAGGCGCGAGTAAGTATGTAGTTTGCGACGATTGCGGCGAGGTTCCGGGATGCCCTAATTGTAGCGTACCGCTTGTCTATCATTCTAAAAATTCGCGTCTGATGTGTCATCATTGCGGATATTCTGAACGGGTAGCTGTTGAATGCTCTCATTGTGGGGGAAGAGTAAGGTTTGTCGGGTTCGGAACACAACGTGTTGAGCAAGAGCTTTCGGAGCTTTTTCCGGGAGTTAAAACCATTAGGATGGATATGGATACTACCTCCGGCAAAACTTCACACGAGCAGCTCCTCGGTAAGTTCAGAGACGAAAATATACCCATTCTTCTGGGCACACAAATGATTACAAAGGGGCTTAACTTTGAAAATGTAACGCTTGTAGGAGTTCTTTCGGCAGACCAGGCAATTTTTAGCGAGAACTATAAGGCTTCTGAAAATGCCTTTTCTCTTATTACTCAGGTTGTAGGGCGGTCGGGGAGAGGCTCAAAAACCGGAAGAGCTGTTATTCAAACATATTCTCCAAATAATTCACTTATAAAATCAGCAGCTATGCAGGACTATGATAAGTTTTTCGAAGACGAGCTGGCGCTTCGTGAGATTAGAAAGCTTCCGCCGTTTTCGGATATGTTTTCGCTCACTGTCTTGGCTGAGAGCGAAATTGCCGCACTTAACGCCTGCACACTTGTTCGAGATAAAATACGAGCTGCTTTGAGTGGTGAATATAGTGACATAGATGCGAGGGTTGTAGGGCCTACGCCTGCGTCTATTGTGAAGCTTAATAATAAATACAGATACAAGCTTATAATTTGCACCGATAATAATAAGCGCGCAAGAGATTTGATTTCACGCCTTATCCGCGATTTTTCCCGTGATAAGAACAATAAAAATATGAGTATAATTCCCGATATAAATTCAATAGATTTTTAGGAGAGAAATTATTATGGCACTTCGAAATATAATACACGACGGTGACCCTGTCCTCAGAAAAAAATGCCGTGAGGTTACAGATTTCAATGAACGGCTTCACATTCTGCTTGATGATATGAACGAAACTCTTGTTCATGCAAACGGTGCAGGCCTTGCCGCGCCTCAGGTCGGTGTTCTCAGGCGTGTTGCAATAGTAAGTGTTGATGACAAATACTATGAACTCATTAATCCTGAGATTATAAAAACCGAGGGCGAGGAAACATCGCCGGAGGGATGCCTCAGCATACCGGGTGTGTGCGGTACTGTAAGCCGTCCGTATAAGGTTACGGTAAAAGCTCAGGATAGGTACGGAAAAGAGTTTATCGCGCGTGGTGAGGGGCTTCTTGCGCGTGCGTTCTGCCATGAGATAGATCATCTGGACGGAATTCTCTTTAAAGACAAGATTATAGAATACTACGAAGAGGACTAATATGAAGATTTTATACATGGGAACTCCCGATTTTGCTGTTTTGCCTCTAAAAAAACTAATTGATGGCGGGCATGAGATTGTTGGAGTTATCACACGCGAGGACAAACCGAAAGGGCGAGGAATGAAGGTGTTTATGACACCTGTAAAGGAGTTTGCACTAACACTCGACATTCCTGTCTTTCAGCCAAAAACATTAAAAGACGGAGCCCTCAAAAACCTTCTTTCTGACCTTAAGCCCGAAATGATAGTTGTTGTAGCTTACGGAAAGATTTTGCCGAAGTATATATTAGACTTTCCAAAATACGGCTGTATTAATTTGCATGGTTCTTTGCTTCCTAAGTATCGAGGCTCAGCGCCCATACAGCATGCAGTATTAAACGGCGATAAGGTCTCCGGCGTAACAACGATGCTTATGAATGAAGGCATGGATACAGGTGACATACTCTTAAAGCAAGAGGTTAAAATTTCTTCAACAGATACTTCAGAAAGCCTTTTTAATACGCTTTCTGTTGTTGGCGCAGACCTGCTTCTGAGTACGGTAGATGCCGTTGAAAAAGGCGGAATTACTCCTGTGCCTCAGAACGAAGCAGAAGCAACGTATGCGCCTCCTATAATAAAGGAAAATGCAAAAATTGCTTGGAATGAAACGACTGATACAATCTTAAACTTAATTCGTGGAAGCTTTTCGTGGCCGATAGCGTTTACCGACAGCGAAATAGGAAGGATAAAGGTCTATGAAGCCATTCGCGGCAACTCATCTGGAAACTCCGGAGAGATAGTTCATCTTTCAGATACAGGCCTTGAGGTTGCTACCGGAGACGGAAGTATTATTATAACGCGCTTTCAGGTTGAAAGCGGAAAACGCATGACCCCCATCGAATATTTCAGAGGTCATGCAAGTATATTGGGGACTTACCTCAAATAAACCGGAAAGGTATTTGATGTTTTTATGTGGTTTGGGTATTTTTACGGAATTGATATAACATATATCGTTTTGGTTATGCCTGCAATTATCTTTGCGCTTATCATGCAGTCACGGGTAAACAGTGTTTTTAAAAAGTATTCAACTCAACGCAACATGAAATCAATGACCGGAGCGCAGGTTGCAGAGCGTGTTTTGTATGCATTCGGTATTTCTAATGTCAAAATTGAGCGCGTGAGCGGCAGTCTTACTGACCACTATGACCCGAAATCAAACGTTATAAGGCTTTCTGAATCTGTTTATGATTCCACTTCAGTTGCCGCTGCGGGCGTCGCTGCACATGAATGTGGCCATGCTATGCAGTATGCAAAGGGGTATGGTCCCATAAAACTGCGTAATGCAATAATTCCTGTTTGTCAGATAGGCTCTACACTGTCGATGCCGCTCGTGCTTATAGGTTTTATCTTCTCGTGGCAGCCTATTGTAAATATAGGTATAATTTTCTTTGCGCTCGCTACTTTTTTTCAGCTTGTAACACTTCCGGTAGAGTTTAATGCATCTCGCAGAGCACTGGCAGTGCTTGAGAATACGGGTGTTCTTACCGAATCAGAGAATTCTGCGGCAAAGAAGGTGTTGGGTGCGGCGGCAATGACGTATGTTGCGGCACTTGCGGTTTCGCTCACACAACTTTTACGTCTGATACTTTTGTTTGGCGGAAGAAGGCGAAACGATTGAAAAAGAAAGATGCAAGAGACGTAGCTGTTTCTGCAATTACTGCATTTCGCAAGCGCAGTGCGTGGTCTGATGGCTTTTTGAGAAATGAAATACGTTCAAATGACCTTGACCCGAGAGATGCCGCACTTGCCACAGAGATTACAAACGGTGTTTTGCAGAATATGCTCCTTCTGAATTATTATATATCACAGTTTTCATCTATTAAGTTAAATAAAATTTCTCCAGGAATACTTGATATTTTACAAGCAGCAGTTTATCAGATTTTGTTTTTAGACAGAATACCTGATTCTGCCGCTGTAAATGACGCGGTAAACCGAGCAAAGAGGAATAACCCCCGTGCGGCTGGCTTTGTGAATGCACTTACCAGGCGAATTGCTGCTTCAAAGCAAAGTCTTCCCGAAATCAAGGGTACTCTCAGAGAGGTTTTGTCAATAAAATACAGCCATCCGTTGTGGCTTGTTGATGAGCTTATTTCTGCTTACGGTGAAACTGATGCGGAGGCAATACTTAACTATAACAACAAAAGACCAAAAACCTCAATTCGCGTTAATACACTGAAAACTACATACAACGACCTTTTAAATTCACAAAATAGTGATGGACTTACGTTTGAAGAGGGTATTATTACTGATTCTGCTTATATAAACTTTTCAGGCAATATAGAGACGCAAAGAGCGTTTTCTGACGGTCTGTTCTACATCCAGGACACCGCGAGCCAGATTGCTGCGCTCACCCTTTCTCCAACCGAAGGTGCAAAGGTACTTGATGCCTGTTCAGCACCCGGAGGAAAGTCATTTCTTATGGCACAGCTTATGAATAACTCCGGCGAGATTATTTCCTGTGATGTTTATGAACATAAGCTGAAGCTTATAAATGATGGTGCAAAAAAGCTTGGGATTGATATTATTAAAACAAAACTATGTGATGCTACTGAGTTTTTAACTGAGTTTGAGAACGGGTTTGATTTTGTTCTTGCGGATGTTCCGTGCTCAGGAATCGGGATTATCCGAAAAAAACCTGATATCCGTTATAAGAACAACTCTGAACTTATAAACCTGCCTAAACTACAACTTGAAATTCTAAATAACCTTTCTAAGTATGTAAAAGCCGGCGGTGCGCTTGTGTATTCTACCTGCACAATTCTTCCGCGAGAAAATAGTGATGTCGTTGAAGCTTTTTTAAAGGTTAACAGCGATTTTGTCGAAGAACGAGAATACTTTGATATTGCGCATATAGATAATAAATATGGAATTACACTGCTTCCTCACATAAGCAAAACGGACGGCTTTTACATGTGTAAATTGCGGAGGAGAAAATGACCGATATACGCTCAATGAGCTTTGACGAGCTTACAAAATATATAATATCAATCGGCCAGCCGAGGTTTCGTTCACAGCAAGTTTTTGCTTGGTTACACAAAGGTATATCAAGTTTTGATGAGATGAACAATATCCCAAAGTCACTTCGTGAACTTCTTGAGCGCGAGTGTACTTTGAATACTGCCGAGTGCATAAAATGCCAAATTTCAAAAAATGACGGAACAAGAAAATACCTGCTCAAATTCAATGACGGCAACTGTGTAGAGTCTGTATTTATGAAATATAACCATGGCAACACAGTGTGCATATCAACTCAGGTTGGTTGCCGTATGGGGTGCGTTTTTTGTGCATCTACCAAAAACGGCCTTGTAAGAAATCTTCTTCCGTCTGAAATGCTTGCAGAGCTTTTTGCTATAATCCGTGACACAGGTGAGAGGATTTCAAACATTGTGCTGATGGGAACAGGCGAGCCGCTGGATAACTACGATAATGTAATTAAGTTTTTACATCTCGTAAACGATGAGCGTGGTTTAAATATAGGGCTTCGCCATATCTCACTTTCAACATGCGGCTTGTGTGATAAAATTGAAAAGCTCGCAAAAGAGAACCTTCCAATTACGCTTTCTGTTTCGCTTCATGCACCTACCGATGAAGCAAGAAGTGCTATAATGCCGGTTAACCGAGCTTATGGTATCAACCGTCTTATAGGTGAATGTAAAGCATATTTTGCCGCAACCTCGAGGCGAATATCTTTTGAATATACAATGATAGCGGGGCAGACTGACAGCCCTTCACAGGCACAAGAGCTTGCAAAGCTTCTTTCTGGGTTTCCGTGTCATGTGAATTTAATCCCGCTAAACAAAATAAAAGAAGGTACACTCTCGCCGAGCAGTACAGAGGCTATTACTAAATTCAAGTCATGCCTTGAAAAGAGCGGAATTGCCGTTACTGTACGGCGTAGTCTCGGCTCTGATATTGATGCTGCTTGCGGACAGTTGCGCAGAGACCATATTTCAGAATAATATTTCGGCCAAGTCGCCGGCCGATAAAGGTGACATATGTGTTTTAAGGAGATATATTATGTTTGCTTGGGGACAATCCGATATAGGCAGAGCAAGAAAGGACAACCAGGACTCTTTTGCGTATAGTGTTTCAGATGCCAAAAGGCTTGCTTTTGCTGTTGTTTGCGATGGCATGGGCGGAGCTGCGGCAGGAAACTTGGCAAGCCAACTTGCTCTTGAGGAGTTTACGGAGTGTATAAGAGGTGCTGATTACAAAAATCTTTCAAACGAACAGCTTTGCACCTTACTTGAAACCGCAGTAAGTGCGGCTAATAAAGCAGTTCATGACTGTGCCAAGTCAAAACGCGAGCTTCACGGGATGGGTACCACTCTCGTTGGTGTAGTTGCATCTCAGACAAAGACTGCAGTTATAAACATAGGTGATAGTCGAGCGTATAAAATAAATTCAGACGGAATAACAAAAATAACACGCGACCACTCACTCGTTGAAGATATGGTGAGGATGGGAGAGCTTACTGAAGAACAGGCTCAGGAACACCCGGGTAAAAACCTTATTACACGCGCGGTTGGTACAGATAGCTCTGTCACCGGAGATGTGTTCTTTCCTGAAATAAAGCAAGGAGATTATATTTTGCTTTGCTCCGACGGATTGTCAAATCTTGTAACAGAGCAGGAGATACTCTATGAAGTGATGTATGGAGAAAACTCTGACTGTTGTAGCAGACTTATTGATATAGCAAATGACCGCGGCGGATATGATAATATAACCGTTATATTGCTTGGTTTTTAATAAAGGGGGAGAGAAATGTGAACGATAAATATATAGGAAAGCTTCTTGATAACAGATATGAAATTTTACAGGTTATAGGTAACGGCGGCATGGCAGTTGTATATAAAGCGCTTTGCCACAGGCTGAACCGCCATGTAGCGATAAAAATACTTAAAGATGAATACGCAAAGGATGAAGAGTTCAGAAACAGGTTTCACGCCGAAAGCCACGCTGTAGCTATGCTCTCGCACCCGAATATCGTGGCAGTGTATGATGTATCACGTTCAAATTCGGTAGAATACATAGTTATGGAGCTTATAGACGGGATGACCCTTAAAGAGTATATGGAGCGCAGGGGCAATCTTTCTCAGAAAGAGTCTGTGCATTTTGTTACACAGATTTTAAAGGCGCTTTCGCACGCACATTCAAAGGGTATCATACACCGCGACATAAAGCCGCATAATATTATGCTTCTGCGTGACAGTACCGTCAAGGTTGCCGATTTTGGTATAGCAAGGTTTGAGTCCTCTCAAAGAACTGTTACTCGTGAGGCGTTTGGTTCTGTTCACTATATAGCACCCGAGCAGGCAAAAGGCAGCCATATAGATTGCCGCGCAGATATTTATTCTACAGGTGTTGTTTTATATGAAATGTTGACGGGTCGTCTGCCTTATGAGGGAGATACCCCCGTGTCAGTTGCTATACAGCATATAAATTCATTACCTCTCAGCCCGAGAGAGATAAACCCCGATATACCTGAGGCACTTGAGAAGATAACAATGAAGGCAATGGCTCCGTCGCTTGCAAAGCGCTATGCTTCTACTGACGAGATGCTTGCTGATTTAGAAGAATACAGAAAAAATCCCGATGTTGATATAGCGTACGTTCCGCCGGTAAAAAAAGAGGATGAAGACATGGCGGCAACAAAGCCTATTAAGATTATAGCTGAGGAAGATTTTGACGAGAATATTGAGGAAGAGAATTCCTTAAAAGCAAAGCTCCCGCTTATTTCCGCAATCACTGCCGGAGTTATATTTCTGGCAGGTGCTTTGACGCTTATCAGTGCACTTTTCGGTTGGGGAGATAAACAACCTTCAAAAGAGCTTATAACGCCAGATATTCTCGGTATGACGATAGAGGCTGCCGCTGAACGTTATAATGAATTTGAAATTATTGAAACCGACGAAGATACCCGCGAATACAGCGACGAGTACGACGAAGGAGAAATTATTAAGCAACGCCCACGCGAGGATGAGCTAAACTCATCCGGGAAAATATATGTAACATTAAGCAAGGGCAAGCGTACAGACAGTTTTGTGTTGACAGACCTTACCGACATGAGTGAAGAGCAAGCCAAAATCGTTCTTGACCGCGAAGGTGTAGCGTATATAATCAAAACCGAAAATTCAGATGATATCGCAGAGGGTAATGTTATAAAAACAGAACCTGCAGCAGGTGAAACTATCACAAACGAAGATAAGGTTACGGTTTATATAAGCCTCGGAAAACTTAATAAGGACACTGTTGTTCCAAATCTTTTAGGTCTTACCGAAGCGAAGGCTATCGAATCACTTACGTCTTCAAAACTTGAAAAAGGAAATATTCAATACGAGAACAGCTCAACCGTAGCAAAGGGCAAGGTCATTAGTCAGGATGTAGTATCCGGAGAAAAAAGAGAAGAGGGTACTGCAATCGGGTTTACAGTAAGCTTAGGCCCAAAGCAAACAGGCTCAAATGATACGACTGGCGGAAAGAACGACGAATCAACAACTACTCAAACTAATAACGAAATTAAGATAACAAGGTCTATTCGCCTTCCGTCAGAGCCTGCCAGCTTTACTGTAAAAATTACAGTAAACGGCTCTACTCAGTATGAGAAAACACACAAAGGAACAGATGGGGCTGCCGATGTCACATTGAGCGGCAAGGGGACTTCTACAGTTTGTGTATACATAAACGACGATCTCAGACAGGAAATCCCCATAGACTTTAAATAATATGACAGAAAACAAAACTGGAAGAATCATAAAGGGAATAGGCGGCTTTTATTACGTTGATACCGAAGATGGCGTAATAACCTGCCGTGCCCGCGGAAAGCTTCGCAAAATGGGTGAAACCCCATATGTCGGAGATATTGTTGACATAAGTCAACAGAGCGACGATACCGGATATGTTATCAATATTCATGAGCGCAAAAACGTTATGAAACGTCCACCCATATCAAATATCGATATGATAGCAATAATCGCCTCGAAGTCACCACCAATAACAGATACGTATTTTATCGACAGAATTTCAGCAATGGCTGTTCGCAAAAAAATAGAGGTTTGTGTTGTAATAAATAAGTGTGATGAGGATATTGGTGATGAGCTTTACAATATCTATAAAAACACAAACGCCGGTATTTTCAGGGTAAGCGCAATATGTGGTGACGGTGTCGATGCTTTTAAATCTCATCTGAGCGGAAAACTTACCGCATTTACGGGAAATTCAGGCGTTGGTAAGTCTACACTCATAAATGCACTTTTACCCTCTGCACAGCTTGAAACAGGCGCAATTAACAATAAAATAGGTAGAGGCAGGCACACTACGCGCCAAGTAGAAATTTTAAAGCTGTGTGAAAACACCTGGATTGCCGACACACCTGGGTTCTCTGTATTTGATATTGCATCAAAGGATGAAATAACAACAGAAAATCTCCAAGATTTATTCCCTGAGTTTAGCGATTACAAAAACGAATGTAGATTTATAGGCTGTTCACATATAAAGGATTCAGGGTGTGCTGTCGTTGATGCGGTAAACAACAGTAAAATCGAACGTTCAAGATATGATAGCTATGTCAAAATGTTTTCGGAGCTTGAAAACATTCCGAAATACAAATAAAACGGAGTGAGACAATGAAAAAGACAAATTCCGGCATAATGGGATATGCATTCAGTCTTATCATAGACCAATTAATTGCTATTCTGGTATCTCTTGTGGCAACAAATATAATAAACTTTTTTGCGCCTTCCGGCTCATTACTGTTAAACTTTATTGTTTGTATATCGGTTTATTTTATAATATGCTATTCGGACTCATGGAGCAGAGGTTGCAGCGACAGTAACAGAATACGCCTTGGAGTAATTACTGACAACAAACTCCGCGGCTTTCTGTGCGGTCTTGTAGCTACAATTCCGGGGTTGGTATTTGCTTTTTTTGCATTTCTTGCCGAAACAGGCGTTGCCTCGTTTTATGATGTTTTAGGAGCGGATATTTTTACAACCATAAACAGACTGTGGCACTTGCCGTTAGGAGTGCTTTTCAGGTATGTAAATGAATTTCCACTTTTAAATTTTGTATATCCAATGCTCTTACCAATAATTTCAGGGTTAGGATATATTCTTGGTCTTAATGAAATCAGATTAAAACAAATTTTTATTTATAAGAGCACTGACGATGATGTCAAATAATAAACGAATACTTTAACAAAACGCCCCATAAAAATTAGTGGGGTGGTTTTGTATGAGCAGAAATACTTTGTTTAATATCTTAGTTACCGTTGCGTTTTTTATATCCATAACATTTCTTTTTGTAATTGAAAAGAAAGAAAATAAGACTCTTTTCACATCATCATTTAAAAACCACAATACAGTTATAATTGATGCCGGACATGGTGGAGAAGACGGCGGCGCAGTGGGAGAAAATGAGATGCTCGAAAAAGAAATTAACCTTGCTGTTTCTCAAAAACTCGAGCTTATATTAAACCTTTTCGGCATAAATACAGATATGACAAGACGTGAAGATATATCTTTAAGCTTAGATGATTCTGCTCCTCTAAGGAAACGAAAAGTATCTGATATAAAAAAACGTGTTGAAAAGATAATTAATACTCCAAACGCTGTACTTATCAGCGTTCATCAGAATTCTTTTCCTCAGGACGAGGGGTGCCATGGCGCTCAAGTGTTTTTTTCAAAGAATAATATAGAAAGTATGAAACTTGCAGAAAAAACGCAAAATATATTAAAAAACGGAATAGATAACCGTAATAACCGAGTTGAAAAAGAGAGTGACTCAAGTATTTACATGCTGAAGAATGTGAATTGTCCTGCAATACTTGTCGAATGCGGCTTTTTGACGAACAACCGCGAAGCTGAGCTTCTAATGACAGATGCTTACAGAGTAAAGCTTGCAGCATGTATTGCAACAGGTTTTATACAATACCTAAACGAAAAGTGATGTGAAGTACAAATGAAATCAAAAACAATATATGTTTGTAATGAATGCGGAAACGAAAGCCCGAAATGGAGCGGGAAGTGCTCTGCTTGTGGCGCGTGGAATACGCTTTGCGAAATGAACGTTTCTGCCAAAAAAACAACATCCGAGCGAAGTCTGCGCGAACATAGGGGCACGCTCACTTCGATAACAGAGATTAGCGTACAGGATGAAGTGCGTTTTGATACAGGAATGGGAGAACTAAACCGAGTTCTCGGAGGCGGGGCAGTGCACGGCTCGCTCGTTCTTGTTGGCGGTGAGCCCGGAATAGGAAAATCAACAATTTTGCTTCAGATTTGTGCAAATTTATGCTGTAAATCAAAGGTGCTTTACATTTCTGGAGAGGAGTCTGCACGCCAATTAAAGCTGAGAGCGGAGCGACTTGGTGTAAACCCCGAAAGTCTATATGTATATGCTGGAACAGATATGGATGACATAATTTCGGTTTCTGAGCAAATTAAACCTGACATTATGATAATTGACTCGGTTCAGACTGTTTACAGAAGTGATTTGCAATCAACTCCGGGAAGCGTTTCACAGGTAAGAGAATGTACAATGTCTTTTATGGAGCTTGCAAAAGGGAAAAATATAACAATATTTGTTGTAGGGCATGTAAACAAGGATGGCTACATTGCAGGTCCCAAAGTCTTAGAGCATATGGTTGACTGCGTTCTTTATTTTGAAGGCGATAAAAATATGTCTTACAGGATATTACGCGCTGCAAAAAACAGATATGGTTCAACTAACGAGATTGGCGTTTTTGAAATGCGTGACAAAGGCCTGGTTGAGGTGAAAAATCCGTCTGCAGCTTTGCTTGAAGGGCGCCCTGTCGATGTACCCGGAACGTGTGTTGCTTGCATTATGGAGGGCTCGCGCCCGATACTCGCTGAAATTCAGGCACTTGTGGCAACGACGGCATACGGCACTGCACGCAGGATGAGCTCGGGTATTGATTATAACCGTTCTGCACTTCTCCTTGCAGTTCTCGAAAAGCGTGCAGGGTTTAAAATGGGTAATTATGATGCTTACATAAACGTAATTGGTGGTTTAAAAATAGAAGAAACTTCTGCGGATTTACCAACGCTTCTTGCAATAGCTTCTGCCTGTAGGGACAAACCTCTTCCTTGTGATCTTGCCGCATTCGGAGAAATAGGGCTTACAGGCGAAATACGCTCAGTTTCGGGAGCTCAACAACGACTTAACGAAATCAAGCGTTTGGGCTTTAAAAAGTGCATTGTCCCGCGTCAGAACTCGAAAGATGTAGAGATTCCGGACGGGCTTGATGTAATGTTTGCTAAAAACATACGCGAGGCAATCGCTGCATTACTTTAATATTAAGCGAAAAAAACACAATATCCCGATTGACTTTATGGCTCAATCGGGATATTATATATATAGTGGATTTTTATACATATTTGTAGAGAAAACGGAGGATATAAAATGAGCAGAAAAGCTGCGCGTGAAGTAGCTGTGCACATAGTCTACGATTACGGTTTCAACAACGAAATAGGTGAGGAGTCTTTGCAACACTTTCTGAGTGATGAATTTGCAGAGAGCATATCTTCTGATACAGAAATTTATTCTCAGGTTGGTAAGTCTCAGCATCTTTATATTTCAAATATTGTTAACGGGATTGCCCAAAAGCGCGACGAGATAGACGAACTCATCCGCAAATATTCAGTAGGGTGGAACTTAAACCGTATATCCCGTATTGCGATGGCAATTATGCGCGTAGCGGTATATGAATCAAAATATGTTGAGGACGTGTCTGAAAAAATTGCAATTAACGAAGCTGTTGAGATTGCCAAAAAGTATGACACTTCTGAAACAGCCTCCTTTATAAACGGAATTCTCGGAAGTATAGTAAGAGAAGGATAGAGCATTTGTATGGCTAAAATATGTACCATAAGTGAGCTGAATGAATATCTCAAATCCATGTTTGACAGCAACCCAAACCTCAACGGTGTATATGTCAAGGGGGAGATATCAAATTATAAATTTCATTCTTCCGGCCATCATTATATGACACTTAAGGATGAAGCTTCGGTTATACGCGCAGTCATGTTTAAATATGATGCGCTAAAGCTTAAGTTTCGCCCCGAGAGCGGAATGAAAATAATTGCTAAAGGTCGTGTAAGTGTCTTCCCGCGTGACGGGCAGTATCAGATTTATATAACAGATATGATACCCGATGGCGTGGGCGCGCTTTATGTAGCGTTTGAACAGCTCAAAAAGCGCTTGGGTGATGAAGGCTTGTTTGATGAAGAGCATAAGAAAGCTCTGCCGAAGTTTCCGGCTAAAATTGCTGTCGTAACATCTCCCACCGGCGCTGCCGTAAGAGATATTATCCGCATCCTAAAAGCAAGGTTTCCCATGGCTTCGGTGCTTGTTTGTCCGGTGCTTGTGCAAGGGCCTGATGCACCTTCTGATATATGCAGCATGATAGAATATATAAACCAACACAAGCTTGCTGATTTAATTATAACAGGCCGCGGTGGCGGCTCAATTGAAGACCTATGGGGGTTTAATGACGAGGGTGTTGCGAGAGCTATATATAATTCAGAAATCCCCGTTATTTCTGCGGTAGGCCACGAGCCGGATGTAACAATATCCGATTTTGTTGCCGATATGAGAGCAGCGACGCCGTCTAACGCTGCAGAGATTGCAGTACCTGATGCTATATCGCTTCGCAGAAACCTAAAAGACTTTGAAGTCAGAACTTTTTCTGCATTGACATCAAGGCTTAATTTCTACAAAGAAATGCTTAAAAACATATCTGAAAAGAAAGTTATGAAAAGCCCTCAGAACTTTTTTCAGGAGCGAAGGCTTGCTCTTGATTTCCTCTCTGAAAAACTTGGAGGAGGCATGAGCCGGTCTGTATTCAAGTCACGCGAGAAATTCACCGGGCTTGTATCTGCACTTGATGCAATGAGCCCACTAAAGGTTATTTCCAGAGGATATTCAATAGCTTCCAAAGCAGACGGCAAAATTATAAAAAAGGTTTCAGACATCTCCTCTGGCGAAAAAATTAATGTTCGCGTTGAGGACGGTAGCATTAAATGCACTGTCGACTGAAACTGAAAGGAAGATAAATAAATGCCAGATAAAAACACATTTGAAGAATCAATAACACGCCTTGAAGAGGTTGTAAAGCTTCTTGAACGCGGTGATGCTCCCCTCGATAGCGCACTTGCTCTTTTTGAAGAGGGGACTGCACTTATAAAAACTTGTACAAAGATGCTTGATGAAGCAGAACAAAAGGTAACTTTGCTTGTCAAAGGTGAAGAACCGTCAGAGACAACTTTTGACGCGGAGGACAACCAATGACAAACGAAACCCGATTTAATCAATATCAGGAACGAATTAACAAAGCACTCGATAAGGCTATTTCACCGTCAACAGCTCTCTACGGAAAGATTTTTGAAGCAATGAGATATAGCCTGAATGCGGGCGGGAAGAGAATACGCCCTGTTCTGCTGCTTGAGTTTGCGCGTATTTTCGGAGTATCTGAGAACGATGCTATGCCTTTTGCAGTTGCTCTTGAAATGATTCATACCTATTCACTTATCCACGATGACTTACCGTGTATGGATGATGATGATTTACGAAGAGGCCGGCCAACGTGCCACAAAGCTTTTGGTGAGGCTGTCGCTGTTCTTGCAGGGGATGCGCTCTTAAACCGAGCTTTCGAACATATTTTAAACAGCCAAACGAGTTTCTCTGCCGAGACAACGCTCAAAGCTACAAAGATTCTTGCACACTCATCAGGTGCTGACGGAATGATAGGCGGTCAGATAATTGATATGGAGGGCGAGAACCGTTCTCTTAATATTTCTGAGACAGAACTGCTTCAAGACATGAAAACCGGTGCCATAATCAAATCAGGAGCAGTTATCGGTTGCGTTCTCGGCAATGCTTCTGACGAAATGATTTCTATTGCAGACGAGTATGCTTCAAATATCGGGCTTGCATTTCAAATCAAAGATGATATTTTAAATGTTGAAGGCGATGCTGAAGTTATGGGTAAAGATGTCGGCAATGATGAAGAAAGCGGAAAATCAACATTCGTTAAGCTTTTAGGGCTTGCTACATGTAAGGAAAAAGTTTCACAGCTCACAGACAATGCGGTCAAAGCAGCCAAAAAGTTACCGGACAGTGAGTTTCTTGTATGGCTTGCATACAATCTTCTTTCTCGCGAAAAATAGTATAAAAACGCAGACTTTCGCTGTTGAAATGTTGTTTTTTTGTATTTAATATGGTATAATATTTTTTAATAATTTAATATGGGTGCAGTATCCTAGTCAGATCTACCAACTCCCAGGACGGGCCTAAAAATCCGTAGAAGGGCATATCGATGAAGTCCCTTGTGCTTGCTTCTCTCGCCCAGATTGGGGTGAGTGCTGGGGGTTAAGGCTTTAGGGCGGCTTACAATGGCATGTATCTCCGGACCCTATTGCCGTGGAGACCCGACTGCGTGCATATGCCTATACATTCTTGCAATTGACGGACTATGTACGTACCGGGGTTAAACCTGCAATGCGGTGCTTGGCATAAGCCTTGTGCTGTGTGCAGAGTAGCCTGCCTTGAGTGGCATGCGGTGAATAGAAGACCAACACAAGCAAACTTCGGCCAAAGCTTGCTTGTATATCGCTTCTTGAAACCCTTGCTGCAAAAGAGGCTAAGAGTTGGTGTGACTGTTATGGAAATCATCTAGGCTGTCGTGCAGATGGAGGTTTGCAGTGCGGACTAAGTGGTGATTCGGTGCCGGTGCAGGCGACGCATCGGTGCGAGATTTAAAGGGAAACCGCCCTTATTGGCAACAAGGGGTATTTCGTATGGAAATCAAACCGGACCTAAGCCGCAAGATTACCTTCTTCTGCTACCCATATATTATTTTTTTCGGAGGTAAAAAAGTGAAAGATAACGGAGCTAGTTCATCTGAGGTTCCTCGAAGTAGAAATAATAAAAAAGTAAAAATTTCACCACTTAAATGGTCAATTATAATACTTATAGCAAGCTTTTTATTGTCGGTTATTTTTAATGCAATGTCTGAAACGGCACTGAAAAACGTGAGTCTCGGGCCCGCATTTTTAATACTTGCCGCATTTATATTGCTTGGTATAATATTTGATATATTCGGAACGGCAACAACATCAGCATCTGAAAAGCCCTTCCACGCCATGTCTTCAAAGCGCGTGAATGCTGCAAAAGAGGCGCTTTGGCTTGTAAGAAACGCAGAAAAGGTATCAAGCTTTTGTAATGACGTTGTTGGTGATATCTGCGGTATTATGAGCGGTTCTACCGCAGCTATAATAATTGCATCACTTCCGTTTACAGGAACTGCAGCTCTTTTTATTTCTCTTTTTATAACCGGCATGGTTGCAGGTGTAACAGTTGGCGGAAAAGCATTCGGAAAGGGATTCGCGCTAAAATTCAATAATGACATAGTGTTCTTTATGGCGCGGATAATCAGAGTTTTTAAAAGAAAAAGCAGGTAAAGTTTTAAACTGTGGGGATTTAAATTATGAGTTTATTGACGAAAATCAATAACCCGGACGATATAAAAAATCTTTCCGTAAGCGAACTCAATAAGCTTGCTTGCGAAATTAGGGAATTTCTTATTCAGAATATTTCTAAAACAGGTGGGCATCTTGCTTCTAACCTGGGTATTGTAGAACTTACGCTTGCCATACATAAGGTATTTGATACGTCATGCGACAGACTTGTTTTTGATGTAGGGCATCAGTCTTATGTTCATAAAATTCTTACAGGCAGAAAAGGTGAGTTTGAGAATTTACGAAAATTCGGAGGGATATCAGGCTTTTCTCGTCCTTCTGAAAGTGTTCATGATGCATGCGTCTCGGGTCACGCTTCTAATTCTGTATCCATATCACTTGGCATGGCGCGCGCACGAACATTAAATAAAGAAGACTATTCGGTAATATCGATAATAGGTGATGGTGCCTTTACCGGCGGTATGGCATATGAGGGTTTATGTGATGCCGGACAAAGCGGAGAGCCGCTTATTGTTATTCTCAATGACAATGAAATGTCCATCACAAAAAATGTAGGCGCAATGACCGAGTATCTGTCAAAGCTTCGGCTCAAGCGCAAATATCTTCATTTCAAAGATGTTTACCGCAGAATAATAAAAAAGTCAAAACTCGGCATAGCTCTTGATAACGGTATTCACGGAATAAAAAAAGCATTAAAAAATATGTTTATTCCATCATCGTTCTTTGAGGGCATGGGGTTTACTTATTTAGGTCCGGCAGACGGCCACAATATAAAATACATGATATATCTCCTCGAGCTTGCCCGTGATTTAAAACGCCCTGTTGTAATTCACCTTACTACTACAAAGGGCAAGGGTTATGAGCCCTCCGAAACACGTCCGCAAGACTATCACGGAGTAGGGAAGTTTGATATAGAAACCGGAGTTTCTAAAGCTTCAGCAAAAGAAACCTTTTCAAGTGTATTTGGCAGAGAGCTTACACAACTCGCCGAAAACGATAACAAAATATGTGCTATAACTGCGGCGATGACCTCGGGAGTCGGTCTTACGGAGTTTGCAGAGAAATATCCTGATAGGTTTTTTGATGTTGCTATTGCTGAAGAACACGCCGTTGCTATGGCTGCTGGCCTTTCTGCACAAGGAATGTTACCTGTGTGTGCAATCTATTCTACATTCCTACAACGAGCATATGATATGCTTATACACGATGTTGCAATTTCGGGGCAGCATATTGTTTTTGCAGTTGACCGCGCAGGCCTTGTAGGTGAAGACGGCGAAACCCATCACGGTGTATTTGATATCGCATACCTTTCTGATATACCCGGAATGAACATTCTTGCTCCTTCAAGTTTTTCTGAACTACGTTCTATGCTCAAGTTTGCCCTTTCTCTGAACGGCCCCGTAGCTGTTCGCTACCCAAGAGGAAAAGAGGGCAAGTTTACCGAGGATTCGTTTTTGAATGGGCAAAAAAGCGTACTTTTAACCGAAGGGCAGGATGTTACCGTTATTTCATACGGGGCTCTTATAAATAACGTAATTTCTGCCTGTGAACGCGCAAAAAAAGACGGAGTAATGTGTGACATTATCAAGCTTAACTCTATCACGCCTTTAGATACGCAAGCAATCATTTCATCTGTACAAAAGACCGGAAAGGTAATAATTGTTGAGGATGTTATACGCTCCGGTTCTGTGTTTGAGAAGGTGTCAGCTCTGCTTGCTGAGGGTGGTTTGCTGTGTAAAGTTATTGGTATTAACAGCGGCGATACGTTCACGCCTCACGGAGAACAAGAGAAACTGTATGAATTTCTTCATATTGATGAAGACGGAATATACAATGCTATATTGGAGGCATATAAAAATTGAGCGAAAAAAAGCGTCTTGATGTAATTCTGGCTGAGCGCGGTCTTGTGCCCAGCCGTGAGAAAGCAAAAGCCATAATAATGAGCGGAAACGTTTTTATAAATGGGCAGAAGGTTGATAAAGCAGGGGAGTCCTTTCCCTCTGATATCGAAATTGAAGTTCGCGGAAACGATGATGCCTATGTAAGCCGGGGTGGATTGAAGCTTGAAAAAGCACTTGATTTCTTTTCAGCTGAGGTAGAAGGAAAAATTGCGATTGATGTAGGTGCATCTACCGGAGGCTTTTCTGATTGCTTGTTGCGCCGAGGGGTTAAAAAACTTTACTCTGTTGATGTAGGATACGGTCAACTTGCCTGGGAAATACGAAACAACCCAAAAGTTGTATGCATGGAACGAACAAATATACGCTATGTTACACATGAGCAGATTCCTGATATAATCGAGCTTGCGGTAATTGATGTATCGTTTATCTCTTTAAAAATAGTTCTTCCGGCAGTACGTGCTCTTATGGGAGATACCGGAAATGTATATTGCCTCATCAAACCCCAATTTGAGGCCGGACGCGACAAAGTAGGTAAAAAAGGCGTTGTACGCGACCCTGAAGTTCATGAAGAGGTTATACGAAATTTTATAAAAAATGCAGAAGACGCGGGTTTTTCAGTATGCGGAGTGACTTTTTCTCCCATAACAGGCCCCGAAGGCAATATCGAGTTTCTGGGTAGCTTGTCTTGCGAAAAGCATAGCAGCTGTGAAGTTGACGTTGAAAAATTAGTAGAAGACGCACATAATTCGCTGAAAGGATAGTCCTTGTATGAAAAAGGTATTGTTAAACCCTAATCCATCACGCGACATAGGTCTTAAGTGCACAAAAGAGGTTGTAGCTTTCTTTAAGGAAAACGGCGTTGATACTTATATCTCTTCCGAAATTTGCGGAGCAGAGACCACAGGTGCAACACTCGCGGATTTTAATTCTGCCATTAAAGTCTGCGATATGATAATTTCTTTTGGCGGCGACGGAACTCTATTACATACTGCAAATCAAGTCGCTCATCTGGGTATTCCTGTTCTGGGCATAAACATTGGTCGCATCGGATATATGGCAGAACTTGAATCACACGAGATTAAATATTTAAAAAATGTTTTGGATGGCAATTTCAAAATTGAAGAACGCATGATGATTGATGTGTGCGTTCATCGCAACGGTGAGGTTATTTACCGCAAAACAGGGCTAAATGATGCCGTTGTATTAAAAACCGGTATCCTTATGACCATTGACATGGATATTTATGCGGACAATATGTTTATTTCGCGTTACAGCGGCGATGGCGTTATTGTTGCAACCCCAACCGGTTCAACGGCATATTCTTTGTCTGCCGGCGGACCTATAATCGACCCTATGTCAAAAAATATAACGATTACGCCTGTTTGTGCTCATGCTCTGACGGCAAAACCTATAGTACTCTCATATAAACGAGTTATCAATATAGTTCCTCAGAACAGACAAAATGCAGCAATAGCAGTAAGTGTAGACGGTGATGATGGGGTTGAACTCATGCATGGCGACAGCCTTACAATAAAAACGTCCGAAAGAGTAACTCGCCTTATCCATGTTAAAAAAACAAACTTTTATGATGTTCTGTATACAAAGCTTTCAGATAGGAGATTTGATTAAATGAAATCCAAAAGACAATCAACACTTTTAAAATTAATTGAAATGTATGATATCTCCACTCAGTCGGAGCTTACTGAATATTTGAACAAAGAAGGGTTTAATGCTACCCAGGCAACGGTATCACGAGATATAAAGGACTTAAGGCTTGTAAAAGCCGTCGGTGCAAACGGTAAGAGCAAATATGCAGTATCGCATTCTGCCACTGATTCAGGCTTTTCCGAGAAACTCCTTGCAATCTTCCGAGAGAGTGTTTTATCATACGACAACGCACAGAATATTGTGGTTTTAAAAACCATGCCCGGGCTTGCATCTGCTGCATGCTCTGCCATTGATTCAATGCAGTCGTCAGATATTGTAGGGACACTCGCCGGTGATGATACCGCGTTCCTTGTAATGCACACTGCAGAGTCTGCAAGTGATTTCTGTGAAAGTTTAGGTAAAATGCTCTCATAATCAAATGAGGTGGTCTTTATGCTAAAGCTTCTTCATATTGAGAATATTGCCGTTATTGAAAGTTGTGATATTGAGTTTCAAAAAGGCTTCAATGTTCTTACGGGCGAAACCGGCGCGGGTAAGTCTATTATAATAGACGCTATCGGCGCTGTTTTGGGCTATCGTACAACACGCGATATAGTGAGAAGCGGAGCTCAAAAAGCGTCTGTAAGCGCTGTTTTTGATGGTTGCAGTGATGAAGCACTTGCTTGGCTTTGTGATAACGGTTATAGTAGCACTGACAACGATGAAGTAATAATTACACGCGAAATATCCGTTGACGGAAAAAGCTCTGCAAGAATTAACGGAAAACCAATCACTGCCGCCTTATTAAAATCTTTTGGCATACTTCTGATAAATATTTTAGGTCAGCATGATAGCCAGCAATTATTAGACCCCGAGTCGCACCCTATGTTTATTGACAGGTTTGCCGCAAGCGATGAATACAATTCTTGCATATCCGAGTACCGCGAGGTTTTTAGCGAGCTTTCTGAAAAAAAGTCAGAGCGCAAAAAACTTGATATTGACGAAACTGCAAAGGCTCGTCAGGTAGAGATGCTCAAATTTCAGATAGAAGAACTTGAAGGTGCAGATTTAAAAGAAAATGAAGACGATGAGCTGCACGAGAAGCAGAGAATAATCCGTGAAAGCGCAAAGATTATTGAGCGTATTTCAGAAGCGCATAGTGCATTTTCAGGCGAGGATGAATTTCCCGGAATATGCTCTGCACTGGCGACTGCCTCGAAGGCACTCTCTGCAATTTCAGACCTTTCAGAGCAACTTACAACCATTTCAAATACGGTTTCCGAGCTTTACTATTCTGCAGATGATATTGCAACAGAGCTTCGTAACTCGCTTGACAGCCTCGACTTTTCTGACGAGGACGCAAATCAAGTAGAGGCGAGACTTGATACCATACATAAACTGAAAAGAAAATACGGAAACTCTGTTTCCGAGATGCTTGACTATCTTGAAAATATAAAAAATGAGCTTTCTGAGATTGAGTTTTCTGACGAGCGTATTCTTGTTTTGGATTCTGAAATAAGCCATTTGCAGGATAGGGCATATGCGCTCGCAAATCGGCTGTTTGAACTTCGCAAATCGGCTGCGATAAAGTTTGAAGCTAACATTATGCGTGAGCTTTCTGAGCTTGATATGAAAAATGCGAAGTTTGTAGCACAAATAACCCGTACCGACGAACTCACCGACAGAGGCTCTGATACTGTTGAATTTCTGCTTGCAGCAAACCTCGGAGAGCCAGAAAAACCTATCGAGAAAATTGCATCAGGCGGAGAGCTTTCAAGAGTCATGCTTGCTATGAAAAATGCTCTTGACGAGAATGATTATGTCAACACCCTCATATTTGATGAAATTGATACAGGTGTAAGTGGTCGTGCTGCCCAAAGAATAGCTGATAAACTTTATAAACTGTCGGTTAAAAAACAGGTTCTTTGTGTAACGCATCTTGCACAGATTTCGTCAATGTCAGATATTCACTTTAAGATTGAGAAAACCGAACGCGACGGACGGACGTTTACAAACGTAACGGCCCTTGATAAAAAGGGCAGAGCACAAGAGCTTGCAAGAATAATCGGTGGCACTTCGATAAGCGAGACAACGCTCAGGAATGCCGAGGAAATGCTTGACCTTGCAGACGCGCAAAAAGAAAACATAAAACAAAGCAGACACTGACGTGTCTGCTTTGTTTTTTAGTCATTTGTAATACGACAATATCATATCAGAAATGTTACTGAAATCCTGTATTGTGAGTTCTTCACCACGCACTGTAGCTTTATGCCCCAGCGCCGCCAGAATATCAGCTATCTGCTCTTTTGACATGATTGATTTAAATTCTGAAAACAAACTGTTTATAAGCTGTTTTCTGCGCTGAGCAAACGATGCCTTAACAACCTTAAAAAATAACTTTTCAGACTTTGGCGATACAGGAGGTTTTTCTCGAATATTCAGCCTAACGACTGCTGACTGTACTTTAGGTTGAGGAACAAAGCATTCTTTATCAACAACAAACAAAAGTTCAGGCTCAGTATAGTACTGTACATATACCGAAAATGCGCCATAGTCCGAAGTTCCGGCATTTGCGCATATCCTGTAAGCAACTTCTTTTTGTATCATAGTAGTTATGGAAGAAAAGAGCTTTGATTCAATAAGATATGAAATTATCGGTGTTGTGATATAGTAGGGGAGATTTGCACAAACTTTTGGTTTTTCTCCGCTAAATTCACTCTTAACCAAGTTTGCGAGGTCGCACTTCATTATGTCCTCATTAACAACCTTAATATTGTCAAACGAAGCCAGAGTTTCATCCAGAACCGGAAGCAGTGCCCTGTCAATCTCTACAGTTACAACTTTTTTTGCACTGTAAGCAAGCTCACTCGTAAGGCTACCTATACCGGGGCCAACTTCAAGGACATAATCCTCATGCCCAATTTGCGAATATTCAACTATTTTTTCGCAGACTGTACGCTCTGTGAGAAAGTTCTGGCCAAGCGATTTTGAAAACTTAAACCCGTGCCGACCAAGTATTTCGTGTATGCTTTTAACAGAAAATAAATCCATATTTACCTCACATAAGTTTTCTCGTGCTTTATTATACACTCTTTTTTTATAATTCGCAATACAAGAAAAGCGGGAGTCATAAACGACCCCGCTTAAAGTTTTATTTCAAAACATATACAGTTGCTTTTCGTCTCCCGAAGCTTATACATTCATTATAGGTATTAAAGAACAAGTCAATTTTATTACCACGAACTCCTGTATCGGCCGCCACAGCGGTGCCGTAACACCAACTTTTTCCGTCTGCAGAAAGAATATACAACTTAGAACCAAGAGGGATGACTCTCGGGTCAACTGCAACAAGGCCGACTCTGGCAACCTTTCCGGTTGCGGTTATCTTATCTGATGTTCGCTCCGTAGTATACGCAGTTGCAGTCATGCTGATTTTCTTTTTATAGTTAAGCTTTGAGCCTGACCATGTAGTAACGACACCCGAGGTATCAACAGCCTTTGTTCCATATTCAATAATTTGCGTCGTAGGCTCTTTAATTTTTGTTTCGCTGACGGTTTTTCGGCTCACCTCTTTATTGTTTTGAAGCTCTACGTCATAAACAACCTTTTTAGAACCTTTCACACCGTTTTGAACTGTCTTTGATGTTCCTTTATTCATGGATGATGAGGCACGCTTTTCGGTCGCAAACGGTATTTCCTGATATTCCTCAAGCGTTTTATGAGAAACTCTGATAATTTCAACTTCCATGCCATCTTCTATTAAAGTTGTTTCAGGTATCGACACTATATCCTCAGAGGAAAGCTCTATATTGTTTTCGGCCAGAAGTTCAGAAACAGTTGTTGCTTTTTCTGAATAAAGCACTGTGGTTGTATCAGCTATTTTTACACTAACCTTTTTCTTGGGATAAATATAAATTTTTGCAACACCGTGTTCGGGCTTCTCAGGCATATCCGCATATTCAGTTTCATCTATTGTAATTCCCATTTCTGCGAGAGCTTCTGAGGTTTTGTTTGTGTTACTGTTAAAAACAGTAACAGCCTCACCCTCATATACAACAAAGGTATTTGTAGAGGATAGGGACGCCGCGATGCATAAAAATGCTATTGCTAACATTAAAGGAACGACAACAACTCTGCGTGAAGCAACAGCGAGTATAACGCGTCTTACTTTCTGTAGCTTTTCTGACATAACTGCCTCCTTTCGAATGTGTGAACAAGCTATTTGAATTATATGAAAGACATATTTTTTTATTACAAAATTTCTCCAAAAAAGTATCACACATTGTTTCTATTGTAACTTATTGTAACCTTTTTGTCAAGCCTTTATTCACAATATGTACTGATTTCGGTTGTTTTGGGAATAAAACCAAATTAAATCAAGATAAAAAATAACTAAAAAAATAAAACCTCCATACGGAGGTTTTAAATCAGCTTTGAAATATATTTAATAAGTTCAGCCTTTTCGTTGAGACACTTATTATAAATAACTGCTTCAAGCGCTAAGCTTAGCAACTTTTTAATCTCTTTTCCCGGAGAAACTCCAAGATCCATTATATCCGAGCCGTTTAATTCAAGATTCGAAAGTGTTATAACCGGCGTTTTCTCAATTCTGTTTTTTATACTCTCAACCTGAACGGTCGTATATTGCTTTACTGTAAATATAAACTCTGCAAGAAGTATTGCACGCTCTCTGCCAAAATCTGATAACATTTTTCTTAGTAAAACTGAATCTTCTGTCAAGATTATCTCTTTATTTTTCAACAAAAAGCATACGTTCTCAATGGTTTTATTATCTGACTTCAAGTTCTTGAGTACAGAATAAACCACTTTGCTATCTGCATTATAAAAAAGCAACGCTAGCCTTGTAGAAACATCTTGCGGCGCATTTTCGAGCTTTTTTACATTTTCCTCGGAAATATCGAGTTTAAAAATTTTTTCAAATACAGTTATAAATTCGCTGATAACTTCTGCAGCAAAATCTCCGCATACAAGCTGTTTGAGCTCGTTAAAAATCCGTTCTCTCGCCACATACTCAATTAAATCAGAGCAGGAGAATATTGCATCCTTTGTATTTTTTTCTATTTGAAAACCTAAACATGCAGAAAATCTGAGTGCGCGAATTATTCTCAGCGCATCCTCGTTAAATCGTTTTTTTGCATCGCCTACACAACGCAGTATTTTGGAGTTTAAATCAGATTCTCCTCCAAACAGGTCAATAAGGCCCGAAGCAGGGGAATAGGCCATTGCATTTACCGTAAAATCACGTCGCGACAGGTCTGACTTAATATCACTTGTAAAGGAAACAGAGTCAGGACGACGATGGTCAGTATAGTTACCGTCACTCCTGAATGTTGTTATCTCGCAAATACAGCCGTTTTTTACAGCCGTAACAGTGCCATGCTTAATTCCGGTCTCAATTACATTATATCCCTCCAAAACGCCCTTTACAGCTTCAGGGAGAGCTGATGTGCATACATCCCAGTCATTTGCGTTAATACCAAGAAGCGCATCTCTTACACACCCGCCGACTATATATGCTTCAAACCCTACATTTTGCAGACGCTCAATTATATCGTTAATATGCTCAGGAATATTAATGTCAATCCTTTTCATTGTATCACCCGAAAATAAAGTATATCAAAAAAACGGATTGCCGCAAATCGACAATCCGTTTCAGATTAAACAAAGTCAGTGTCTGCGGCGCTTGAATAAAGCGGCGATTATTGCACCCAAAAAAGCTCCCAAAAAGCAGGATAGGGGAATAGCCGGCGTCATTTCACCCGGAACCATGCGTGTAAACAGTACCGCACCTACAACATATAAGGTCACAAAATAAAGTATACCTTGAGACAGTGAAGTGATAAGGTTCTTTCCAAACTTTTTTGCCGAGAGAACGCTTGCAGTACACGCACCTATAAAAGCAGATATACATGATAATATGCCGATGCTTGATGCTGGAAGCTTTTCTCCCGATATCAGTAGGGAAAAGACAAACGACAAAACAAGACACACTATTATACCTATCATGCAATGTAACAAAAAGGCAAGCGGAGCAATTTTCTTTGTTTTTAAAGATTCGTCATTTTTTCGCATTTATTCCACCTCCGAAAAGATACGTTAAATATCTATTCAAAAGGTATAAGAATAATGCATGTAAAGATTAAACTTCTTCGCTGACTTCTTTTTTCTTATCTACCGAGCTGATAGCCCACTTTTTAAGGCGAAGCTTATTTTTATCATTGCTTGTTTCTATTGTGAGCTCGTCATCTTTTACATTTGTGATACGGCCAACAATTCCGCCTATAGTTGTAATCTCATCGCCAACCTTTAAGTTGTCGCGCATATTAGCGGTTTCTTTCTTTCTCTTATTCTCAGGTCTGATGAGAACGAAGTAGAAAACAAGAATTATAATGATTATCGGAAGCATTCCGCTATTGAGAAGCCCGGCATACCAAGGAAGGGGCTCACCAGTCTCTGTTACTGCGGCAGCAGCATCTGCAACAGAAGCTGCATCACCTGTTGCAAAAGCAAAAGTAACAAGAGATATTGCAACAAGAATAAGTGTAAGAATTGATAATAAATGTTTTTTGTTCATTGGGGTTTACATCCTCTCAAATGTCATTTTTGCATTGCTGTTTTCAACAATACAAATATAGTGTACTAAATTTTAGGTAAAAATGCAATAGTGCCAAATAAAATTTACATTTTAGATGTTTTTGCTATCTTGCCCTGTATATTTCAACATCTGTATAGTAGAAGTTAATTATATCCTCAGCAGTATTTCCTCTCTCGGCGAGGGCCTTTGCTCCATTCTGGCTCATTCCTACATTGTGCCCCCAACCTGTTCCTGAAACAACAAACGAAATCTCTCCGGAATTATTATCTGTGTGAACTTTTTCGGAAGGGTCAAATGTCGTGGTTCCAGATGAAGTGATAACAGACACAGCCTTATTGCTGAGCCTTGACATACCGCTTTGTCCTATTGCAAAAATACTGTCATATGCAAAATCAACGGTTGAGCCGCCATTATTTACATACATCATTGATGCCGATGACGCAGCCACTTTTCTTGTTACGGTGTATCGTTGGCTGTGTGTGTATTTCTTATAAGTAGAGCTATAAAGTATTGTTCTTGCCTTTTCTTTTGAGAAGTTAAACTCTTTTCCGTTTTCATCTACAAGAGTAAGGGTTTTAACATTACCCATGTCAGTAAACTCTTTAACGTACATATTCACGATTTTAGAGCATGCATAACCTTTTGCGTTGAGGATATATGTAAGTTGGTCAGAATTGTATTCATATGACCAACGCCCGTTAATACATGTATCCAAGTCTTCGTTGTTGTCATACACACCACGCAAATAGGGAAGTGTAGCAGACCAAACGTTTTCAGAGTTTTCTGTAGCACCTCCATCGGATGAATGGAAAACTGCGTTTATAGGCTTTCCGTCATACAAGATATACATTCCATATGTTTCGTCAACCGCCTGATTTGAGTTATCTGTTGCAGAATTTGCGCCGCTGTATACCTGGCAATCTGTACTGCCGCATACATCAAAGTTTTTCCCGTGTTTTCCATAGTTATAAAGGGCGTAAGTCCTTGCACACAGTGCTTGTGCTTTTAATGCCTCAAGCGGCCATTTTGCAGACATTTCATACGGAACAACACCTTTTACATACTCCTGCATAGGCACGAAGTTTATTACCGAGATGTTGCCACCGTCTCGGACATATTCAAATCCGCCGTGATACTTGTAGCCCTTAAACCAAGTAAGCGGCATATCAACCTCGCCGAGCGAAGGGTAAACAGCAAGATTTGCTGAGTTATCATACTCAAACAAAATTTTTCCGTTTGCTGTATTTACCACTGTAACACAACGGCTGTTGTTTCCTACAACGGTTGAAGTTCCTAAATTAATATACTTTATCACATCTGTCTGAGCCGATGTAAGAGATGCGTAAGAACCTATGCGTATTTTAAAGGTATTGTCATTGAATGCGGGGAAGGCAGGAATCCCTTGTAAGTTAAGTGAAGTGGCATAGCTCTGTACCTCATCGGCTGTTGAAAAAGCTGTAGCAAGTTCAATATGATACGCACCAATAAGAGAGCTTCCCGAAGGGGCATCTGATTCATAGAACTTACCGTCATTATAATAAAGGTTTTTATCTTTAAGCATACTTATGCGGTTTGTTGCCGTGGTGCTGTATTGAGAAACAAAGTTGTGTTCAGAATCAAAAAATCCGAATCGGTAGCCCATTCCTTCTATATTTTGCAAGTTTGCAGACGGCATAGCTGCAGTTCCATAGTAAAGCCCAACACGGACAGTGGGATTTGCCTCAGGAGCTGCCAAAGCTGTTATAGCGCACATTATCGAAAATACCGCAAAAATTATAAGCTTTTTCACTTTGGTAAATTCCTTTCGTAGAAGTTAATACAACTTAATTATAACCGTTGTTTCGCTCTTTTTCAACATTGATAAAAATTACAATCTCTTATCAAATCGGCCCGAATATTTGCTTCTGAATTCTTCAAATGTACCTTCATCAAGCGCATTTCTGATTCTTTCCATAAGTCTGTTATAGAAATGAAGATTATGAATGACAGCAAGACGCATTGCAAGCATCTCTTTTGCACGGAAAAGATGACGTATATATGCGCGCGAATACGTTTTGCAGACATAGCAGTCACACTCCGGGTCTATCGGAGTCGGGTCTTCTTTATACTTTTCATTGTTAAGGTTTATGCACCCGTTTTCAGTGTAAAGATGGCCGTGACGAGCATTTCTTGCGGGGAGCACACAATCAAAAAAGTCGATTCCCCGGGCTACACCCTCGATTATATTGGTCGGAGTTCCTACGCCCATAAGATACCTGGGCTTATTTTCAGGCATATGCGGCTCAACTGCATCAATTATTCGGTACATTTCTTCGTGGGATTCTCCGACTGCAAGCCCGCCAATTGCATACCCAGGAAGGTCAAGTTCTCGGATATCAAGCATATGCTTGATACGCAAATCATCATATGTTCCGCCTTGATTTATACCAAACAACATTTGTCCGGGGTTTACACAGTTTTCACTTGCGTTCAGGCGTTCAAGCTCAGCTTTACAACGAGCAAGCCACCTGGTTGTCCGTTCGCAAGATGCTTTGACATAATCATATGGAGACGGGTTTTCCACACATTCGTCAAAAGCCATTGCTATGTCAGAGCCAAGCGCCGACTGGATTTGCATGGAGTTTTCCGGCGACATAAATATACGATGGCCGTCTATGTGCGAAGCAAATGTAACGCCCTCTTCATCTATTTTTCGAAGCGTTGACAATGAAAAAACCTGAAAACCACCGCTGTCAGTCAGAATCGGCCCGCTCCAGTTCATAAACTTATGAAGCCCGCCCATATTTCGTACAACATCCTCGCCGGGGCGCAAGTGCAGATGATATGTGTTTGAAAGTGCAACCTGGCACCCGTTCTCTTTTAAGTCGTCCGCAGAAAGAGCACCTTTGATTGCTCCCAGTGTCGCAACATTCATAAAAACCGGTGTCTGTACTGTTCCGTGAGGAGTTTTAAAAACGCCTCTGCGTGCTTTTCCCTCGCGTTTTTTTATTTCAAACATATATGTATAACCCTTTCTTAGTGTATAAACATCGCATCGCCGAAGCTGAAAAAGCGATATTTTTCTTCTATGGCAATGTTATATGCATTCATTATGTTATCTCGCCCGGCAAGAGCCGAAACAAGCATTATTAACGTGCTTTCCGGGAGGTGGAAGTTGGTTATAAGGGCATCGACCGCTTTAAACTTATAACCGGGGTAGATAAAAATGCTTGTATTTCCTGAACTTTTTTCAAGCCTTCCGTCACTTGAGAATGCAGATTCAAGAGTCCTGCATGAGGTTGTTCCTACCGCTATTACGCGATTTCCCGAAGCCTTTGCTTTTAGGATTTTATCCTCCGACTCTTTCGGTATTTCGTAATACTCAGAGTGCATAATATGGTCTTCAATTAAATCTGCTTTTACCGGCCTGAATGTGCCAAGCCCTACATGCAACGTAACAAATGCAGTCTCGACACCCTTTTCTCTAATCTTGCAAAGAAGCTCGTCCGTAAAATGAAGTCCGGCTGTGGGTGCAGCAGCAGAACCAATGTTTTTTGAATATACCGTCTGATACCGTTCGGGATTTTCAAGCCTCTCATGAATATACGGTGGCAGCGGCATCTGACCCAATTCTTCGAGTATTTCGAGAAAAATGCCGTCATATGTAAACTCTACAATTCGCTTTCCGTCATCTATCTCATCAACCACCGTTGCCTTCAGCTTGTTATTTCCGAAAAAAACCTCTTCACCTATGCGTGTTTTTCGTCCGGGGCGGGTGAGTGCTTCCCATCGGTTACACCCCAAATCCTTCAACAGGAGAACTTCAACAGCTCCTCCTGTTTTCCTTTCTCCGAAAAGCCTTGCAGGAATAACACGGGAATCGTTGAGCACAAGACAGTCTCCGGGTCTTAGAAAATCAATAATATCTGAAAAACAGTGGTGTGAAACACTGCCGTTTTCTTTGTCTACAGCAAGAAGTCTTGATGCGTCACGGCGTTCTATAGGTGTCTGCGCAATCAGCTCTTGCGGTAGGTCAAAATTAAAATCTGATTTTTTCATTCAAAATACCTTTGCTTTCTATGTTTTTTTGCGGTTAAAATATTGACATCACCGCATAGAACGTGATATTATTTATTAAATATTATTATATAGATTATATTACAGAGCAACTGTTTTTTCAATAAGCAAATATTATAAAATGCAAACATGAAAAGCACCTTGCATAATATGTAATGTGAAAGCTATATTCGGAGGTTTTTTAATGAAGTCGTACAAAGTAGGAATTATCGGATGCACAGGTATGGTTGGTCAGCGTTTTGCGTTGCTTCTTGCAAACCATCCCTGGTTTAATGTAAAGGCACTTGCGGCAAGCGGCCGTTCGGCAGGCAAAACTTATGAAGATGCACTTGGCGGACGTTGGGCAATGACATCTCCAATCCCCGAAAATTTAAAGAATATGACCGTTTTAGATGCAAGTAATGATGTTGATAAAATCGCGGCTGAGGTTGACTTTGTCTTCTGCGCTGTAGATATGCCGAAAGATGAGATTCGCGCTCTTGAAGAACGCTATGCAAAGGCAGAGTGTCCTGTTGTTTCAAACAACAGTGCTCACAGATGGACAGATGATGTTCCTATGGTTATTCCGGAAGTTAATCCTGAGCACCTTGAAGTTATCAATTCACAGCGTGAGCGCCTTGGCACAAAGCGTGGCTTTATAGCTGTTAAGTCAAACTGTTCAATTCAGGGATATGTTCCTGCACTTAACGCTTTGAAAGAATTTGGTCTTACCAAAGCAGTTGCTTGCACATATCAGGCTATTTCCGGAGCGGGCAAGACATTTGAGCGTTGGCCAGAAATGGTTGACAACGTCATTCCGTATATCGGCGGCGAAGAAGAAAAATCAGAGCGTGAACCGCTCAAAGTATGGGGTACAGTCAAAAACGGTGTAATTGAAACAGCAACAGCTCCGTCTATTACCGCACAGTGCATTCGTGTTCCTGTTACTGATGGGCATATGGCTGCTGTGTTTGCTTCATTTGAAAAGAAACCCGAAATTTCGGAAATTCTCAAGTGCTGGAAAGAATATAAGGGCCGCCCGCAAGAGCTTGAGCTCCCGAGTGCACCAAAGCAGTATATGCACTATTTTGAAGAAAACGACAGACCACAGACGAAAAACGAGCGCAACCTGGAAAACGGCATGGCTGTTTCTATCGGTCGCCTTCGTGAAGATACACAGTATGATGTTAAGTTTATCTGTTTGGTTCACAACACTCTCCGCGGTGCAGCAGGCGGTGCAGTTTTGCTTGCAGAGCTTTTATGCGCGGAAGGATACATGGACTAACAGCAGTTTCAGAGAGGACGAAATTATATGAAAACTCCTATTTTTACAGGCGCTAACGTAGCAATAGTAACACCACTCACAGAAGACGGAGTTAATCTTTCAAAGCTTGGAGAACTTATCGAGTTTCAGATAAGCAAGGGCATTGACGCGATAACCGTATGCGGCACAACCGGCGAGTCAGCAACTCTTTCTCATGAAGAGCATTGCCGTGTTATTGAATACAGCGTCAAAAAGGTAGCGGGCCGTGTTCCGGTTATTGCAGGAACAGGCAGTAATGACACTTCATATGCACTTGAGCTCTCAAAAATAGCTGAAGATTTTGGTGTTGATGGCCTTCTTATGGTCACCCCGTATTACAACAAAACAACACAGCGCGGCCTTATACAGCATTACACATATGTTGCCGATAGGGTAAACAAACCGATTATCTTATACAATGTTCCTTCCAGAACAGGGGTATCTTTTAAAGCTGATACTTACGCTGAGCTTTCAAAGCACCCGAACATTAATGGCATCAAAGAAGCAAGCGGAGACTTTTCACTTGTTGCAGAAACAATGAGCAAATGCGGAGATAGTATGTTTGTTTGGTCCGGCAACGACGATCAGGTTGTTCCGCTAATGTCACTCGGAGCTGTCGGTGTCATTTCCGTAACTGCAAATATTGTACCTGACGTGGTTGCTAAAATGTGCCGTTTGTGCTTGGATGGCAATTTCAAAGAGGCTGCAAAGCTTCAGCTGGATTACTTTGACATTACCGATTCGCTGTTTAAAGAGGTAAATCCGATTCCTGTTAAAACAGCAATGAAGCTCATGGGCATGGATAACGGGTATCTGAGAATGCCGCTCTGCGAGATGGCTCCTGCAAATGTAGAGATTCTCAGAAACTCACTTAAGAATATCGGAATAACTTTGGCAGATTAGGAAGTGGCTTACCAATGACAAAAATTTTGCTTTCCGGTTGTAACGGACGAATGGGTAAAGCTATATCTGAAATGTGTCAGAAAAACCCCGAAACAATGATTGTGGCCGGCCTTGACCTTTGCACAGAACGCAGATTTGGATATCCTGTATATGAGTCTGTCACCGAAATAAACGAGAAAATTGATGTAGTTATTGATTTTTCTAATCCCCAAAATTTATCATCACTTCTAGAATTTTGTATCTCGAACAAAATACCTGCAGTACTCTGTACTACAGGTTTCTCAGAAGATGATATTGCACTTATAGAGAATGCTTCAGAAGTTATACCGGTTTTCCGCTCAGGCAATATGTCTCTTGGCATCAATGTACTCATGATGCTTGCGCGTCGTGCCGCTAAAGTACTTGGTGACAGTTTTGATATTGAAATCATTGAGCGTCATCACAACCAGAAGCTTGATGCACCAAGCGGAACGGCTCTTATGATTGCAAACGGCATCAAGGACGTAAGAGAAGACAGCGAATATGTATACGACCGGTCTCAGGTAAGAAAAAAGCGTGAAGCAAATGAAATAGGTATCCACGCAATACGAGGCGGCACAATCGTAGGCGAGCACGATGTTATCTTTGCAGGACACAACGAGGTTGTTACCATCGGTCACTCTGCGCAGTCAAGAGAGGTTTTCGCAAGCGGTGCAGTAAGTGCGGCAAAGTTTATGGCAGGAAAACCTGCAGGGATGTATCATATGGATGATATGATTGGTTA
>JAZNAQ010000027.1:0-29045 GCA_045586595.1 Eubacteriales bacterium
TAAAAACACAAAAGCAATAAAGGAATACATCTCAAATCAATTAAAACACGACAAGGAAAGTGATCAAATAAGTTTGTACGACCCGCGGGACCCATTTATGGGTAATAAGTAACAGTTGCGTGGCTGGCAGGCCAACCTAAATCGCACTTGTGCGTCGCCAGTAACAGTTAGGGCTATGCCCGAAAATGAAATACCCCCCGTTACACGGGGGGATCATTATTTGCACTACCTTTATACTTCCATTATTATCGGAAGGATCATAGGTGTTCGTTTTGTCTTTTGGTATAGATAGTCGGACATTCTGTTTTTTAAATTATTCTTTATTGTTGCCCAGTCGGTGCGTTTGCCATTCATGGATGCGATAAGCGTTTCGGTTGCAAAGATTTTAAGATCGTCTATCAAGTCTTCCGCTTCTTTGACGTATACAAATCCGCGTGTGACAATGTCCGGTCCCGCAAGAATTTGGCCTGTTTCACTGCTCAATGTGACAACAACAGTTATGATTCCATCTTCTGCAAGATGCTTTCTGTCACGCAGTACGACAGTTCCGACATCGCCGACACCCGTTCCGTCGACAAGGACTTTTCCTGAAGGAACTGTGGCACCGAGCTTTGCACCCTTCTCGGTAAACTCAACAACACGGCCGATGTCGCATACAAATACGTTTTTTGGCTTTACACCCATTTTGACAGCAAGTGCTTCGTGAGCTTTTAGATGGCGATGCTCACCGTGTATGGGTATAACATACTTGGGTTTTGTAAGCGCAAGCATGAGTTTAATCTCTTCCTGACATGCGTGACCCGAAACATGAACATCTGCGAGCTTTTCGTATATTACTTCTGCGCCCTTGCGGTAGAGCTCGTTTATTACATTGCTTATAGCTTTTTCGTTGCCGGGTATCGGGCTTGCCGAGATTATAACGCGGTCATTGGGCATAATCTCGATTTTTTTGTGAGCAGAGAACGCTATGCGGTAAAGGCCTGACATAGCTTCGCCTTGGCTGCCCGTCGTTATAATACATATTTTGTTTTTTGGGTGTTTGTTTATTGTGTTAAGGTCAACAAGCACGTTGTTGGGAATATCAAGATAACCGAGGTTTTTTGCAACCTCCATTATATTTTCCATGCTTCTGCCGTTTATTGCAACCTTTCTGCCATATCTAACAGCAGCGTGGATTATTTGCTGTACACGATGTACGTTTGATGCAAATGTTGTAACAATGATGCGCTGGTTGCAGTCTTTAAAAAGCGACTCGAACGTGTCACCAACGGTAGACTCCGAAAGAGTATATCCGGGGCGTTCAATATTTGTTGACTCACCAAGAAGCGCAAGCACGCCTTCGCGGCCAAGTTCACCAAGCCTTGCAATATCCATCATTTCGCCCTGGATAGGAGTTACATCAAGCTTGTAGTCGCCTGTGTGAACAACAGTACCGAGCGGCGTTTTTATGGCAAGGGCAACTGCGTCTGCTATTGAGTGGTTTACGTTAATCATCTCAACCTCAAAGCTTCCGATTTTTATTCGGTCACCTGGAGAGGCTATTTTAATTTTTGTTTTTGAAAGTAGATTGTGCTCTTCAAGCTTTTTGTTTATAACGCCTGCTGTAAGTTTTGTGGCATAAATCGGGGCATTTATCTCTTTCAGAACATACGGCAGGGCGCCGATATGGTCTTCGTGTCCATGTGTTATAACTATTGCGCGTATTCTGTTTTTATGCTTTTTGAGGTATGTGATGTCGGGAATAACAAGGTCAATGCCAAGCATATCGTCATCAGGGAATGCAACTCCGCAATCAACAATTATTATTTCGCCCGCATATTCGTAAACATACATGTTTTTTCCGATTTCGTTTAGTCCGCCGAGTGCGAATACTTTTAGTTTTTGTGCCATTAATCTATCACTTCTCCTATCTAAAATAAAATTTAATTCAGTATAAAACGAAACTGCTATGTATATAAGAACGGAAAATGCATGCAAAAAGAACGCGCTTTCCACCCAAAGGGTGACCGCTCAGTATGCCCGGAAGCAACCGCAAATCGACATACCCGACTATGCCGATGAAAGGTAGTGCCGAAACAAATCAAAGACTGAAAACGCACAATCCGTTCTTAAATTGTTATATAGTAATTCCGAAAAAACTTACAAAATCAAAAAGGTCTGATGACATTGTTTTTTATAATAATAACATAAATTGGTAAATTTGTCCAGTGGTTATTTTGGTTGGTTTGTGTCGATGAGTCGTGTGCGTTCAATAAATAAATTGCATAGCTCTGACGCTATTTCTTCGCTCATGCCTTCACCGGTTATTCTGAGTGAATTTCGAGAACGGGCAGGAGAAATGTTTACCCATCCGCCGTCGGCACATACACGAAGCTCTCCTGTGTCTTCTTTGTGCAATCCATCACTTAAGTCTGCAAGGCGTGAGAGAATTTTTCTTCTGTCGCTGTTTACGGTTATTTCTCGCGAAATGAGAGTAAAGGAGGGCAGACGACTGCTGAGTTCACAGACTGTCTTTCCGAATTTAAACAGATATGTGCAAAGAAACACCGCGCTTGACACTGCATCTGTCAATACTCCTTGTGTGAGAAATGTTTCGCGTGCTCCGTGGTCACGACCTATTCGAACAATGCGTCCGTCAAACTCTGACGCAAGCTGTTCGACTACGCTTGGTGCTGTTGCAGAAACTGCGAGCTCGCGCTCACCTGATAGAAAGTATATGAGGGCGAGGAGCGCATCAACATGTCCGTCATCATGCCAGCGTGCTTCTTCGTCACGGATGCGAAGTCTGGTTCCGTCGCTTGAAACGGCTAGCGTCAGTATATCCGGACTCTGTTGAACAATATTGCAGCCTGACAGCGAAAGCGCGTGTTTTAAAGCTTCGGCTGATATGCTTTTTCCATCAACAGCTACAGAGAAACCTTCAAGGCTCCCTCTTTTTGCTGCTGACAGTGCGAAAGCGTCTTTTGTCTCTGTAATGCTTTTGGGCATTACAATATCAGCCATTCCTGCGCGAGGTATATCTCCGCGGCTTGCTATATACTCAATCTGCCGTTGGAATGTACGTTCAATAGGTAAGCCGAATTTGTCAATCATCCTTATTCTGAGCTTTCCACCGTCGTTTTCAATAAATACGGTGAGGTTAAACAGATAGCTGCGCGCAATGTATGACGCAACCGCAAAGAACCCTGCATCAATTTCGGTCACCTGTGCGCCGCAACTTCCGGCTCCTGATATGAATGCATTTGCGAGGAGCTTGCAAATGCTGCATTCAGAATACCCGACTGCGATACGCGTTGCACAGCACGCAGCAGAGAAGCCAAGCTTCATGACGAGCTCGGGTGTGATTTCTGAGACACCGCCGCCTATTGCGTCGAGTTCATTGAAAAGTGATGGATATGAAATTCCATCGGGCAGTATGTCAGGATTAACGTGAAAAATATCAGACCTCATAACAGATTCCTCCTTTGTATGTAAAAGATTATGTACTAAAATTAACTATGTTAAACAAAATATATAAAAAATGCATTTGTATTTTTTGTGGACAGAGCATTGAAGTGTGTCGAAAATTATGTTATGATAACAAAGAAGTAGTTTGACGATTTAGAAGTAACATTTCGCAGGGCTAAGTTGTGTTGCCCGGTTGGAAAGGAGAATTTTTTTGGGTATCAATGTTTTTACTTTTTTCGAGCTTTTGGGCGGCGTTGCTCTGTTTCTGTATGGCATGAAGGTTATGGGCTCAGGGCTTGAACGCGTTTCGGGCAGTAAGCTTGAGGGAATACTTGAGCGCCTGTCCGATAAAACGATAAAAGGTGTTTTGCTAGGTGCTGTTGTAACTGCGATAATTCAATCCTCTGCCGCAACCACAGTCATGGTGGTGGGTTTTGTAAACTCGGGCATAATGAAGCTTGCTCAGGCTATAGGTATTATAATGGGTGCAAATATCGGCACCACGGCCACCGCCTGGATTTTAAGCCTTACAGGCATTCAGGGCGACAGCTTCTTTGTTCAGCTGTTGAAACCATCTAATTTCGCACCGTTATTTGCTTTTGTCGGTATAGCAATGATTATGCTGTCAAAACGCAGTAAAAAACGCGACATCGGCTCTATACTTGTCGGCTTTGGAATACTCATGGTCGGAATGAATACAATGATAGATGCGATGAAGCCTATCACAAGCCTCAAGGGGTTTGAGGATTTTCTGCTTATGTTTACAAACCCGTTCCTCGGTATGTTGATAGGGTTTCTTCTCACCACACTTTTGCAGAGCTCGTCTGCTTCAATAGGTATTATGCAGGCTATGGCTGTTGCGGGCAATGTTACATACGGCTTTGCTATACCTATGATTCTCGGCCAGAATATAGGCTCATGTACCACAACGCTTATATCTTGCATTGGAGCAAAGAAAAATGCGAGACGTGCAGCGCTTGTGCATTTGTATTTTAATATCATTGGCGTTATTATAGTTTTTGTTCTTTTCTACGGTCTTGACCTTATATTCAAGTTCCAGTTTAAAACACAGGCAATGAGTGTTGTTGATATAGCAATTCTTCACTCAGCATTTAATGTTTTTTCCACATTTATCTTATTACCGTTCTCAAAACAGCTCGGGCACCTCGCTACAATTTCAGTACCTGACGATGCTGCCGAGGATGCTACAAACTTCCTTGACGAGCGTCTTCTTAATACACCGAGCTTTGCAATAGAGAGATGTAAGAGTATAGCCGGTGAGATGGCAACTCTTGCAAAAGACACGTTCTGTGCATCTGTTGAACTGATGTGGAATTATTCCGAAAAGCGCGCACAGGAGATTGAAGAGGCAGAGAGCAAAATTGATACCTATGAGGATAAGCTCGGCACATATCTTGTAAAGTTGTCAGGGCTTGGAATATCTGAGGATGAGAGCCGAGAGATTTCAAGGTTGTTATACACAATAGGAGATTTTGAGAGAATAGGCGACCATGCTGTGAATCTGCTGAAGGCGGCTCGAGAAATGGATGAAAAGGGTCTCTCTTTCTCCGAAGAGGCAAAAGCCGATATTAATATTCTTGCTCATGCAGTTGAGGAAATTCTCGATATATCTATTCGTGCTTATCAAAATGACGACGAAGCTCTCGCATCGCACGTCGAGCCGTTTGAACAGGTTATTGACAAGCTTGGTGGCGAGATAAAAGCAAGGCATATTAACCGCCTTAAGGATGGCAACTGTACAATAGAGCTTGGGTTTATACTTTCAGATGTTCTTAATAACTGTGAGAGGGTATCAGACCATTGCTCAAATATTGCCGTATGTATAATACAGATCCACAAGGATGCGCTTGATACTCACGGCTACCTGAATGAAGTTAAAAAGACAATGGACTCAGACTTCATGCAGGATTTCAACAAATATAAAGAAAAATATGTTTTGCCTAAATAATAGAAACACAGCCGAAGGAATCGTTTCCTCGGCTGTGTTTTTTTATCTGTTAATGCTCGGAACACTTGTGCTGTTGTATATTGTTATGAATTTTAAGGAATACAAATCACAAACTATATAACGCTCGAGGTTTGGCTGATAAAGAGTAAGGAAGTTCGTGCCCACCTTTGCAAGAATACCGTCGCGTGTTTCGATAATTTGTGTTCCGATGAGGAAGTCACAGCTTACATAATAACCTATCGAGGTTTGAAGCTGTTCCGCAAGCATCATTGCCTGTGATTGTGCAATGCCGCTAAGTTCGTCAAAGTCATTGGATGGAGGAACCTGAGAGAAATTCAGTCTGCCGTTTAGTGAATCCATAAAACCACTCCTTGAAAAAAGTTGTTAGGTATCAGCGTACAGCTCTGTCGGGTTATAAAAGCAGTGTTCTCTGATTCTTACGGTAAAAACACCTACTTCGCTCGGGAAATACTGTCTGCATTCGGGTGAAAAAGGGTTAAAGAACCAGAGCGCCGTACCAAGTGGTGAAAGACGGTTTCCGGCTATTGCCCAGTCTGCAATGTCGTAATGAATCTGCTCGGGACGCATGTTATATATGTTCTGTGGATTATAACGGTTGTTATAGTAGTCGGTAGCACACTCAAATTGCCCCGGTTGAAGTATGATGTTCCGGATGTTTTGCTCACCTACGCGTGCATATTCGCCGTTAGGCGCATACACCCGGTTCATAACAACGCTTGCAACCGCCTGCATGCCGGTATCACCCTCACCGCCGGCTTCACACTGTATAAGCCGGGCGAGCAGTTCTCTGTCAGAAAACGACAATACATCACCCCCTTACAAGGTATTGTATGTGATAATACTAGCTTTTTTGCAGAAAGGCAAGTACAAAAACAATCAACTTTGATGAGTGAAATTGTAAATATATTTTTTATTATTACCTATTGAGTATTGCACACAATTTGTGGTAAAATATAACATAGCAAATAATGAGATGTTTTCGGAGGTAGTTTGACAGAATGGACGTAAACACAAACCCGACAAATTTTATCCACGAGGCGATAAATGAAGATATTGCAGAAAAGGGGATAAAAAAAATACACACGCGTTTTCCGCCGGAGCCTAACGGCTATTTGCATATAGGAAGTGCAAAGGCTATATGGATAAGCGCGGGTGTTGCCCAGAAATATAACGGACTTTTTAACCTTCGCTACGATGATACAAACCCGGTACGAGAAGATGATGAGTATGTCCGTTCAATCGAGGAGGACTTGCGCTGGCTTGGTGCTGAGCCGAATGGTGGCATTTTCTACGGCTCCGATTATTTTGACAAATGCTACGAGTTTGCGACAGAGCTCATAAAACGCGGCAAGGCATATGTCTGTGATTTGAGCGCAGACGAGATGCGTGAATATCGCGGCACACTTACCGATCCGGGGAAGAATAGCCCGTATCGTGACCGCTCAGTAGAAGAAAATCTTGACCTTTTCAAGCGCATGAAAAACGGGGAGTTTCCGGATGGCAGCCATACGCTTCGCGCAAAGATTGATATGGCATCTCCGAATATGAATATGCGTGACCCTGCGATATATCGAATTCTTCATACCCACCATCATCGACAGGGCGATAAGTGGTGTATATATCCGCTTTATGACTTTGCGCATCCGATTCAGGACGCGCTTGAGGGTATAACTCATTCGCTGTGCTCTATTGAGTTTGAAAACCACCGCCCGCTTTATGATTGGGTTGTGCGTGAAATAGGTTTTGAAAACCCACCGCGACAGATTGAGTTTTCGCGACTTAATGTTACAAACACGGTTATGTCAAAACGCTATCTGCGCCAGCTCGTAGAAGAGAAACACGTTGACGGGTGGGACGACCCGCGCATGCCGACACTTTCGGGTCTGCGTCGCCGTGGCTACACGCCGAGGTCAATCCGCAACTTCTGCGAAAGAATAGGTGTTTCAAAGGCTTATAATACAGTAGATTATGGTTTTCTTGAGCATTGCATCCGCGAAGACTTAAACGAGAATGCTACGCGAATGATGGTAGTGCTCCGACCGATTAAGCTTGTTATTGACAACTACCCTGAGGATAAGATTGAAACCTTTGACGCTCAGAATAACCCCATGGACGAGAATAGCGGAACACATAAGGTTACATTCTCGCGTGAGCTGTATATAGAGCGGGAGGACTTCCTCGCTGAGCCTGTAAAGGGCTATTTCAGAATGTTCCCGGGAAACGAAGTACGCTTAAAATATGCATATTATGTAACATGCAAGAGCTTTGAAACGGATGATGCCGGCAATGTAACGGTTATACACGCTGAGTATGACCCGGCTTCTCGCGGCGGCGACACACCCGATAAACGTAAGGTAAAGGGCACAATACACTGGGTGTCTGCGCATGATGCAGTTGATGCTGAGGTTAGGCTGTATGATAATCTGTTTAATGCAGAGAACCCGGGCGAGTTTCCCGAGGGCGGCTCGTTTACAGATAATATAAACCCCGAATCTCTTGAAATTCTTGCCGGCGCCAAGTGTGAGTCTGCAATAAATGACGGCTTGGGTGACGGGCATTATCAGTTCCTCCGAAACGGATATTTCTGCATAGACACAAAGCTTTCAACTGTAGAGAAGCCGGTGTTTAACAGAACCGTATCTCTTAAGGATTCGTGGGCAAAGAAAAAGTAAAACAGAGGTAATTTTGAATGGATATGAAGTTTTTTGAGGAGGCAGAGGCGCGCATACCTAAAGGTAAGGTGAGAACGCGTTTTGCCCCAAGTCCTACCGGATATATGCATATAGGCAATCTTCGTACAGCGCTTTACACATACATGATTGCAAAACACCACGGCGGCGACTTTATCCTCAGAATAGAGGATACCGATCAAGGCCGCCTTGTTGAGGGTGCAACAGACCTTATCTACCGCACACTTCGTGAAACAGGGCTTGATTATGATGAGGGCCCGGATATAGGTGGCCCGGTTGGTCCGTATATCCAGAGCGAGCGCATGGGTATGTATAAGCAGTATGCCGAGCTCCTTATTGAGCGCGGTGCAGCATACCGTTGCTTTTGCGAAAAGAACGACCATGAAGAGACAGCGGGTGAGGCACCGACAAAGTATGACGGAAGATGCTCAAGGCTTACTCCGGAGGAAATTCAACAAAAGCTTGATGCGGGGCAGCCATATGTTATTCGCCAAAAAATGCCGAGAAGCGGTGAAACAACCTTCTCAGATGTCGTATACGGTGACATCACTGTTCCGAATGAGGACCTTGATGACCAGATTCTCATTAAGTCTGACGGCTTCCCGACATACAATTTCGCGAACGTAATTGATGACCATCTCATGGGTATAACGCATGTCGTACGCGGTTCTGAGTACCTTTCATCAGCGCCGAAGTATAATTTGCTCTATGAGGCATTCGGTTGGGAAGTACCCACTTATGTTCACTGCGCTCCCGTTATGAAGAATGCTACACAAAAGCTCTCAAAGCGCCACGGTGACCCGTCGTATGAGGACCTTATAGGTGAGGGTTATTTAAAAGACGCTGTAGTAAACTATGTTACACTCCTTGGGTGGAGCCCGGGCGGCGAGCAGGAAATATTCTCACTACCGGAACTTGTTGATATATTCGAGATACGCGGAATTTCAAAATCTCCTGCGATATTTGACGCTGCAAAGCTCAAATACATAAACGCAGAGTATATCCGCGCAATGACACCGGAGCAGTTTTGTGAGGTTGCACGCCCGTATATCAGGCAAGGGGTAAAAAATCCGGATATTGACCCTGACCTTATTGCACCGCTTCTTCATCAGCGTTGTGAGCGCCTTGCTGATATCCCTGAGCAGGTCGATTTTTTTGATGCTGTTCCCGAATATGACAGCGAGATGTATTTCCACAAGAAAATGAAGACCAACGCAGAAACTGCGCTTGTAACATTGCGTGAGCTTCGCCCCGTGATTGAGGGAATAGCAGATTGGACGCATGAGAATATCCACGATACCTTGTTTGGATATATTGCAGAAAAGGAGCTAAAGAACGGCTTTGTTTTGTGGCCGCTACGCACAGCTCTTTCGGGCAAACAGATAACTCCCGGCGGCGGTGTTGAGTTCTGCCACATATTAGGCAAAGAAGAGTCACTTCGCCGCATAGACGCCGCAATAGAAAAACTTTCAAAGTAAAAAGCAGCCCCATATGGGGCTGCTTTTTTGTTTGGTTAGGGAAATGTCTTATTTCTTTGCAAATATAAGTGATAAGAAATAACATACAGCAAGTGCGAGAACAATCGTAGCACCGGTTGCGGAGTTAATGTAGAATGAGATTATCAGCCCGATGATACCACATACCAACGATAGCGCAACGGATAACCATGTATATGACCTTATGTTATGGGTTATGTTTCTTGCTGTTGCGGCAGGGAGCGTCAGAAGTGATGTTATAATGAGAATTCCAACCCAGGATATTGAAACTGTAACAACGAGAGCAAGCAGTGCTGAGAATAGCATATCAATCAGCTTCGTGTTGAGGCCGAGGCTTTCTGCAAGCGTAGGGTTTATGCTTACCATGCATATGTGGTTAAAAAGTAATATCCAGATAATAAGAACAAGCACAAGAATAAATGATGCAAGGCAAATGTCTGATGCCGTGATGCTTAAAAAGTCGCCGACTATGTACGTTGAATACTTTGCAAACTTTCCGCCTGTCGCAAGAAGCACTATTCCCAGTGCTGATGCGGTAGACGAGAATACGCTGATTGTCGTGTCAGTTGACGCACGGTTTCTCGTTTTTGCAAGTACGAGAAGTATCGCAAAGAGTACACCTAATGCAATCATAGATATTTTAGGGTCAGAAAGCCCGAGAATAGAACCTATTGCAACTCCGGTGAGCGCAGAGTGTCCGAGTGTGTCGGCAAAGAACGCCATGCGGTTGTTTACAACAAGTGTGCTGATAAGACCGAGCACGGGCGTTATCAGAATGATGGCGATAAGCGCGTTTTTCATAAAATCATAGCTTATCCACGAAAAGGGGATGACTGCATCTAAAAAGGTGTAAATGTAGTTCACTTCACACAACCCCCTTCGCCAAATATTGAGAGGTAAGCGTTTGAAGTAAGTACGTCGTCGGGTTTTCCCTCGGATAGGAGCGATTTGTTTATAAGAATAAATCTGTCTGCATGCTTTGCAACTCTTGCGTGGTCGTGAGAGATGATAATCACTGTAAGGTCAAACCGTTTTCGGATTTTATTTATTATAGAATAGAAAACCTCAAGTCCGTTGTTATCAATACCGGATACCGGTTCGTCCAGAAGTAAAATATCGGGTGTTTGGCGAAGTGCTAGTGCTAAAAGCACTCGTTGAAGCTCGCCACCCGAAAGCGCACCAAGTCGTCTGCTTATAAGGTGGGCAGCATCTACTTCATTTAGATACTTTTTTGCCTCGTTGAGCATTTTCTCTTTTATACCGAGCCATGCAGGATAAGATGATGAAGACACAGCAAAAAGGTCAAGTACGCTTATAGGAGCATTGACATCAAGCTCCAAGTGTTGCGGAACATACCCGATTTTTGGGTTTCTCGTCTCTCTGTTTTCAAAATCTGTAAAGCGTATTTCGCCGGAGTGGGGAATAGCGCCTATAATTGCTTTGAACAATGTGGATTTTCCGGCACCATTCGGGCCAATCACAGCAGTGAGCTCTCCACAGTGTATGTGCAGATTAATGTTGTCTAACACGGTGTTATTTCCAAACTTTACTGAAAGACCGGAAATTTTTGTACAGCACATCCCGCAGGAGTTGGTTCCTTTTCTTTTGTGTATATGCATAAAAAACCTCTTACCAAAAATTCACAATATAAGTCTATCAAAACTTTTATATAAAAGCAAGATAATTAAAAAATAAAAGTCTGATATTGAAAGAACAGCTCAAGTGTGATAAAATATCTTCAATGTTAATGTGGGAGAGTGTAGCAACTTGAGAATGAGAAAAAAACCGAATTTGGACAAGCGCCTTGCAAACTGTGCATGCGTAATGCCGTCTGAGCCTGAAGCTCTGCGCGGTAGTTGGAAAGAAAAATTCGGATATGATAAAATTTGTATAGAGATAGGTTGCGGTAAGGGCAGATTTATCACTGAGAGTGCAAAAAAAGCCTCCGATACACTGTTTGTGGGCATTGAGCGTGAGCCGGGCGCTCTTGTTATGGCGATGGAGAAGGCCATTGAGCAGAATATAAAAAACGTCTTGTTTTTAGACCTCGATGCTGCACGGCTTTGCGAGATATTTGACAACGGTGAGATAGATGGTATATACCTGAATTTCAGTGACCCATGGCCACGAAAAAAGCAAGCAAAGCGCCGTCTTACACATAACGGTTTTCTTGCACTATATGATAGGGTGCTTTGTGACGAAGGCTTTATATTTTTCAAGACCGACAATTCAAAGTTATTCGAGTTTTCGTTAAACTCCATGGCTGAGTACGGCCTTATGCTTCGTAATATCACGTTTGACCTTGCATCGAGCGATATTGAGAATGTAGTTACAGAGTATGAAGCAAGATTTATGGAGCAGGGGATGAATATATACAGAGTAGAGGCCTATAAAGGGGGCATGAGGGTTGAAAAATCTGCTGAAGCGATTTGAAAATGAGCTTTCCACATATTCCAAAACCCAGAGATTGATTGCTGAGTATATATTGAAAAACTATGATAAGGCGGCGTTTATGACGGCGGCAAAGCTTGCTGCAAAAACCGGAGCAAGTGAGTCTACTGTTGTACGGTTTGCGGCAGAGCTCGGGTATGACGGTTACCCTGCGATGCAGCGTGATTTACAGGATATTATAAAAAGTAAACTCACCGCAATGCAGAGAATTGAGATTGCTGGGGATAAAATACGCACAGACGTTGTTGATTCTGTTCTGCGTTCTGATGCCGAGAACATAATCGCAACAATAGATAAAATTGACAGAAAAGAGTTTAATAAGGTTGTAGAGTGTATACTCTCTGCGAAGAGTATATATATAATCGGGGTGCGCGCCTCGAGTGCTATTGCACAATTCATGGGCTTTTATCTCAATCTTATTTTCCCCAATGTGCATGTAGTAAGTACCATAAGTGTAAGCGAGGTGTTCGAGCAGATACTCAGAATATCAAGTGACGATGTGTTTATAGGAGTAAGCTTTCCAAGATACTCAAAGCGAACAATAAACGCGATGAAGTTTGCCGCGAGCCGTGGTGCAAAGGTTGTTGCGCTCACCGATTCGGAAAGCTCTCCGCTGTGCAAATATGCAGATTACAAAATGACAGCGCGAAGCGGCATGGTTTCGTTTGCTGATTCGCTTGTTGCACCATTATCACTTGTAAATGCGCTTATTGCAGCACTTAGCATAAAAAAAGAAGAGGAAGTCGTAGAGATGCTTTCAAACCTTGAAAACATTTGGGACGAATACGACGTATACGAGAAGTTCGACAATGAATAAAAAAGTTATAGTAATAGGTGCAGGTGCTGCAGGTCTTTTGGCGGCAGGTGTTGCGTGCCGTAATGGCGCTGATGTGACTGTGCTTGAGAAAAATCCATATGCAGGTAAAAAACTTAATATAACCGGCAAGGGGCGTTGCAACGTAACAAATAATTGCGGTCTTGAAGATCTTCTCTCAAATATACCGCAAAACGCTCGCTTTATGTATAGTGCGTTTTCTGCATTTTCACCACAGGACATGATGGCACTCCTTGAGGATTTGGGAGTAAAACTCAAAACAGAGCGGGGGTTCAGGGTGTTTCCTGAGTCAGATAATGCCCGCGAGATAACAGATGCGCTTGTTAAGTATCTGAAAAGCGGTGGTGCGAAGATAGAGCAGGATACCGTTTCTGAGGTGCTGGTGAGCGGCGGCGTGGCATGCGGTGTAAGAACACAGCACGGAGAACGTATGTGTGATGCGGTAATCGTCGCAACCGGGGGTATTTCATATCCATTGACGGGTTCAACCGGTGACGGATATGAGTTTGCCCGCTTGTGCGGACATACAATCCGTGAGCCTCAGGGCTCGCTTGTTCCGCTTGTGGCAGAGGAAAAGCTTTGCAAAAGTGCGCAGGGGTTGACGCTTAAAAATGTAACTTTGACTGCAAAAGATGAAAAGGGAAGTGTTTTGTTTTCTGAGCTCGGTGAGATGATGTTTACTCATTTCGGCATAACAGGGCCGCTTGTTCTTTCGGCAAGCGCACATATGCGCGACTTTGAAAATAAAAAGTATCAGGTGAGCATAGATTTAAAGCCGGGGCTTAGCCCGGAGAAGCTTGAAGAGAGAATTCTTCGCGATGTTGAGGAGAAAAAGAATAAAGACATACACAATCTTCTTCGCGGTCTTCTACCTGCTCGTATGATACCCATAGTCCTTGATAAATCGGGCATCAGTGCTGGTGTAAAGGCAAATAGCATAACAAGGGAAATGAGAAAAAAACTTCGCGATACACTCAAAGAACTCATAATAAATGTAGACGGTAAACGCCCTGTTTCAGAAGCTATAATAACTTCGGGCGGCGTAAGTGTGCGTGAAGTAAACCCAAAGACAATGGAATCAAAAATAACAAAAGGGCTGTATTTTGCGGGCGAGGTTCTTGATGTTGATGCGTATACAGGGGGCTTCAATTTGCAGATAGCATGGTCCAGCGCATATTGTGCAGGCACTTATGCCGCACAGTCGTAGGAGGATTAGATATGAATAATGTGGCAATCGCGATTGATGGCCCGAGCGGAGCGGGCAAAAGTACAATTTCAAAGATTCTCGCAAAGGAACTGGGGTTCACATATGTTGATACCGGCGCGATATATCGTACGGTCGGCGTGTATGCTTATCGCAATGGTATAGAGCCCAAAGATGCATCTGCTGTCGAAAATGCGCTTTCTGAAATAAATATAGAAATAAAACACAGAAACGGCGTGCAGAGGCTGTATTTAAACGGCGATGATGTAACAGATGCAATAAGAGAACATGTTATCTCTATGTATGCTTCCGATGTATCAGCAATTCCTGCGGTTCGTGCCTTTTTGCTTGATATGCAGCGCGAGTTTGCCGGGCGTGATAATGTAATAATGGATGGCAGAGACATCGGCACGGTTGTTCTTCCTGATGCAAAAATAAAGATATTTCTTACCGCAACGGATGAGGACAGGGCGAAACGCAGATACGAGGAGCTCGTTTTAAAAGGGCAGGATGTTGCGTTTGAAAAGGTGCTTTCAGATATGCGCGAACGTGATAAACAGGACTCAAGTCGTGCTGTTGCTCCGCTTGTCCCCGCGCCGGATGCAATATTGGTAGATACTACAGGTAATACGCTTGAAAAAAGTGTCCAAGTCTTAAAAGAAATTATATCAGCGAGGTTGAGTGACTGATGCGATTATACAAATTTCTTTGCTTTGTGCTAATTCCCATATTCAGGCTTTTTTATCGCGTTAAAATAACGGGGCGCGAGAATATCCCGTCCACCGCAGCTGTAATATGTGCAAACCATACCTCTATGCTTGACCCGTTTTTTGTAGCAGTTGCATTCGGGTGGAGAGATGCCCTTGTGTTTATGGGGAAAATTGAAATCTTTAAAATTCCGGTTATAGGTAGCCTTCTGCGAGCGATAGATGCTATTCCGGTTGACCGTGGCGCTACGTCGGTTTCTACTTTGCGTGATGCAATTAACCGCCTTAAAGAAGGCAGAAAGGTTATGATTTTTCCTGAGGGCACGCGAGTTCGTGACGAAGCTGACGTGTCGGGGGCAAAGAACGGCGCTGCGATGATTGCGTGCCGTGCAAATGTTGCAATGATACCCGTATACATAACAGCTGATAAGCGTCTGTTTGGCACCGTGAATGTAATCATAGGAAAGCCTGTAGAAACCAGTTCATTTGATGGTAGTGGCAGCACAAAGTATAAAGCTGTTGTAGAGAGCGTATTCGGAAAAATTCTTTCTCTTGGAAACGGCGGTGAAAAGTAAATGGCAAAGGTTACGGTGGCGAAAACCGCAGGTTTCTGCTTTGGTGTGCGCCGTGCAGTGGATATAGCCGAGAAGCTTGGTCACGACGGAGTCCGAGCCTGTACAATAGGCCCTATAATCCATAACGCACACGTTGTAAATCACCTAAAAGAACTCGGTGTACCCAGCGTTGATTCGGTGGCAGATGTTCCCGAGGGCTCAAGAGCAATAATCCGATCTCACGGCGTTGCAAGAAGTGTGTATGAGGAGCTCTCTTCACGAGGCATAGAATTTACCGATGCAACTTGCCCATATGTTATGCGCATTCATAAAATAGTGCGTGAGAAATACGAGCAGGGGTATGAGGTAATAATAGTAGGAAAACGTTCTCACCCCGAGGTGTTGGGTATTGCCGGACAGTGTGAAAAGGCGGAAATTGTCGGCTCTGAAGAAGAAATGTTAAACCTGCTCGAAAACCGCAAAGACCTTGCAACCAAGCGGGTTTGCGCTGTTTCTCAAACAACGGTCGGGAGAAAAAATTGGGAAAGTTGTGTAAAAAATCTAAAAAAAGTGTGTACAAATTGCGAAATATTTGATACAATATGTCTCGCGACCAATAAACGCCAGACCGAGGCTGCAAGCCTGGCCTCGGTGTCAGATGTTATGGTTGTAATCGGTGATAGGACGAGCTCAAACACTCAAGAGCTTGTTGAGATATGCCGTTCGGTATGTTCAAACGTAATACGCGTTGAGAATGCAGACGAGATTGATCTTGAAAGCATTTCCGATGCGGAGCGTATAGGGATTACGGCCGGCGCATCTACACCCGATTGGATAATTAAGGAGGTAAAAGGCAAGATGAGCGAAGAAATCAAGAACTTTGAGGGAGAATCTTTTGAGGAGATGCTTTTGAATTCTCTCAAAACTTTTAATAATGGAGATAAGGTTGTCGGCGTGATAACAGCAGTTACACCGTCCGATATTCAGGTAGACCTTGGCGCGAAGTACGCAGGTTATATACCGTATTCCGAAATCGGTGACGACGCAGACGCTGCCGATAAGTATAAAGTCGGCGACGAGATTGAGTGTTCGGTTATCCGTGTTAACGACGTAGAAGGCATTATCACGCTTTCCAAGAAGCGCCTTGATGCTATCAAGGGTTGGGACGATGTTGAGCTCGCCCGCCAGGATAAGACAACAGTTGAGGGAACGGTTATCGACGTAAACGCAGGCGGTGTTATTGTTTCAGTACGCGGTCTTCACGTTTTTGTCCCTGCTTCTCAGACAGGTCTTCCGAGAAACGCTGAAATGAGCGAGCTCCTCAAGAAGAAGGTACAGCTTAAGATTAAAGAAGTTAACCGCGCACGCCGCCGCATAGTTGGTTCTATCCGTGAGGTTACTGCTGAGGTTCGTCGTGAGGCTATGGAGCGCGTATGGTCTGACATTGAGGTCGGTAAGGAATATAAGGGTGTTGTACGCTCGCTTACATCATACGGTGCATTTGTTGACATCGGTGGTGTAGACGGTATGGTTCACATCTCCGAGATGTCATGGACACGCATAGGCCATCCGTCAGAAATGTTCAAGGAAGGCCAGGAGGTTGACGTATTTGTCATCGCTCTCGATGCTGAGAAGAAGAAAATCTCTCTTGGCTACAGAAAGGCAGAGGACAACCCGTGGACAAAGTTCATGGCTGCTTACAATGTAGACGATACTGCAAAGGTTAAGATTGTAAAGCTCATGCCGTTTGGTGCATTCGCTGAAATCCTTCCGGGTGTTGACGGTCTTATCCACATCTCGCAGATTGCAAATACTCACATTGCAAAGCCGGGCGACGTTCTCAAGGAAGACGATGAGGTCGAAGCAAAGATTACTGCTGTCGATACAGAAAACAAAAAGGTTTCGCTCTCTATGCGCGCGCTCATTCCGGGCGAAGAGGCTCCCAAGGCTGACGAAGCTGTTGAGGCTTCAGCAGATGAGGCAGATGCAGTTGTTGCAACCTCCGGCGAGGAAAACGACATCATTCCAGAAGAAACAGAAGAATAATTATAAAGTGTTTAAAATACCGCCTGCATTGTTGTAGGCGGTATTTTTTTTCTTTGAGTTATATTTTTTTGCATAAAAATATAAAAACGACTTGAAAAAATATTTAAATTGTTTTATAATATTATTTACAACATTACACAAATTTGGAGGTAATTTCAATGAGAAGAATTATTGCAGTTGCATTGGCGACATGTATGCTCTTTGCTCTTGCTGCTTGCGGCGGTGCAGGAACGAAGATGACAATGGGTACAGGCGGCACAGCTGGTACATACTATGGTTACGGCGGTGTTCTCGGTCAGTACATAACAAATAACGCAGGTGTAAACGTCACAGTTGTTTCTACAGACGGTTCAAAGGCAAACATTCAGGGTATAGCTGCCGGCAACTATCAGCTCGGTACAGTTCAGTCCGATGTTATGTCATACGCTTGGGATGGTACACGTTCTTTTGAGTCAGAAGGCAAGGTCGATTCTTTCCGCACAGTTGCAGGTCTCTATGCAGAGGCTGTCCAGCTTGTAACAATGGACCCGGCTATTAAGAGTGTTGCAGACCTTAAGGGTAAGGCTGTTTCTATTGGCGCTCCCGGCTCGGGCGTTTACTTTAACGCAATCGATGTTCTTACAGCAGCGGGTCTCACAGAAGACGACATTAAGGCACAGTATCAGTCTTTTGCTGACAGTGCAGATGCGCTTAAGGACGGCAAGATTGATGCAGCATTCATCGTAGCAGGTGCACCGACTCCGGCTATCACAGAGCTCTGCACAACAAACTCAGCATATCTTGTACCGATTGATGGTGCAGTTGCAGAGAAGATGATGGCAGATTGCCCGTTCTACACAACATATACAGTTCCTGCAGGTACATACGCAGGCCAGACAGAGGATGTTACAACCGTTACGGTTAAGGCAACTCTCATTGTAAGCGCAAGTGCAACAGAAGACGATGTTTACAAGCTTACTGCTGCAATATTTGACAATATCGAAGCAATAACTGCAGAAAATGCAAAGGGCACTGAGCTCAGCATTGAAAACGCAACAGATGGCATGACAGTTCCTTTCCATGCAGGTGCAGCAAAGTACTTTGCTGAAAAGGGCGTAGAAGTAGCAGTTCAGTAATTCTTTTAAAAGAAAAGTTTTGGCTGCGGCAAAACTTTGCCGCAGCCATTTCAATGTTTTTAACGCATCTACGAGTATTTAATGTAGCAGAGGCGAAAAATTAGCGGCAAAAACATGCTTTGCCTGTTGATGCTTCTGCTTTAAGGAGGTAATTATGGCGTTTTTCAGAAAAAAGGCAGTTGCTGAGACTGCGGCGCCAATGGACTTGGAATCTGTAATGAAAAAGTTTGACAGAGAGTCAAATGTCCGAATATGGGAGGGGAAGGCTAAAATAGCCGTGAACTGCATATTGGCGATATTTTCTCTGTTCTGTCTTTATGTTACATTGTTTGCAAGCTGGCTTGAAGAGTACCGTTTAACTTCATTTGTTGCTTTTATAGTTTTTCTCGGATATATTGTATATCCCGCAAGGAAAGGCGTTCAAAAAGTCAATTTTATGCCTTGGTATGATATATTACTTATGATTTGCGGCACAGGGGCTTTTCTGTATTACACAGTAAATGCAATGAGTATTATTCAGCAGGGCAGTAACTTTGAATGGTATCAGATTCTGATTGGCATAGTGGGAACAATATCTATAATAGAAGTTTGCAGACGAAGTGTTGGCCTTCCGATTGTAATTGTTGCCGGTTGTTTTATTATCTATGCTCTGACAGTCGGGCTTTCAAACCCCACACTTTCCGGCAAGCTTAATTATACAGTGCATTATCTTTTCTATGGCAAGGAAGGTATTTTATCCACACCGATAAATGTATGTTCAAAGTTTATAGTAGTCTTCATCATTTTCGGTGCGTTTCTTGAACGTACAGGCATTGCGGACTTTTTTATTAAGATTTCAAATGCAATAGTCGGTGGCTTCTCGGGTGGGCCTGCAAAAGTTGCTGTTGTTGCAAGTGCTCTTGAGGGTATGGTATCTGGATCTTCTGTTGCAAATACCGTAGGCTCAGGCTCTGTAACAATACCGCTTATGAAAAAGACAGGCTATAAGCCTGAATTTGCCGCAGCAGCAGAAGCCTCAGCTTCAACCGGCGGTCAGATTATGCCTCCTATTATGGGTGCAGCGGCGTTTCTTATGGCAGACTATGTCGGCGTGCCGTACAGCAACATTGTTGTGCGTGCAATCCTTCCGGCCATTCTGTATTTTGCGGGTGTATTCATTTCGGTTCACCTAGAGGCAAAAAAAGAAGGCCTTCGCGGTCTTTCAAGGGAAGAACTTCCGCGGCTTGTTCCGCTTCTTAAGAAGACATATCTTCTCCTGCCGCTTATCATACTTATATATCTTGTAGGCACAAGCCAGCGTTCTATTCAGTATGCGGCGGCAATAGCTATTGTAATTGCAATTATAGTAAGCCTTTTCAATAAGGGTAACAGAATTACACCTAAACGTATTTTTGAAGCACTTGCTGCCGGCGGCCAGGGTATGATTACCGTAGCTGCAGCCTGCGGTGTTGCAGGAATTATTGCAGGGACGATTACTATGACAGGCCTTGCAAATACAATGATTAACGGCATTGTGGCACTTGCGGGAAATCAGGTGATTGTTGCTCTGTTCCTCACTATGCTCTGTTGTATAGTTCTTGGTATGGGTGTTCCGACAACTGCAAACTATTGCATTATGGCGGCCACCTGTGCACCTATCCTCGTGCGTATGGGTGTCCCGCAGATTGCAGCACACTTCTTTGTTTTCTATTTCGGAATTGTGGCTGATCTCACTCCGCCTGTCGCGCTTGCGGCGTATGCCGGTGCGGCTATTGCGCAGGCAAACCCGATGAAGACAGCGGTAACTGCTACAAAGCTTGCGATAGGAGCATTTATTGTGCCATATGTATTTGCGCTTAATCCCTCCATGCTTCTTATTGATACAAGCATTTGGGAGGTTGTTCTGATAAGTATAACCTCGATGGTTGGTATGTTTGCCGTATCGGCGTCGCTTGAAGGGTATCTTTTGAATCATATGCCGTGGTATCAGAGAATAATAAGCCTTATAGGTGGCCTTCTCCTTATTTACCCGGGAGTTATAACCGATACTATTGGTCTTTGCCTTTTGGCAGTTGTTGTGCTCTTTCAGTTTATTACAAGAAAAAGCACATCATTAGTTGAATAAAAAAATTTAACGATAAAGGGCAGTAGCTGAGAGGCTATTGCCCTTTATCGTTAACAATCTGTTAATTCGCCATACTTTGGTTGACTTTGTGATTTTTAGGTAATAAAATATTTATCATGGATTTATGTACATAATATATATAAGTAATTCAGCCCGGGAGGTCAGGCAATGTTAAGAAAACTTTTAAAGTGTGTCGGCAAGTATAAGCTGCCGGCAATTTTATCGCCGCTCTTTATAACACTCGAAGTAATCTTAGAAATTTTCATCCCGCTTCTTATGTCAAAAATTATTGATATCGGTATAAAGGGCGGCGGAGGAGTCGGATATATCGTAAAGGTTGGCGGGCTTATGGTGATTATGGCTATGCTCTCGCTTGTTTTCGGTGTTCTTTCGGGTAAGTACGCATCAATCGCAGCTACAGGCTTTGCTAAAAATGTAAGGAAAAGGTTGTTTGATAAAATTCAGGACTTCTCGTTTTCAAACGTAGATAAGTTTAGCACAGCATCTCTGGTAACGCGCCTTACAACAGACGTTACGTTTGTACAGCACGCATTTATGATGGTGATTCGTATGATGGTGCGCTCTCCTGTAATGCTCGTCAGTGCAACCGTGCTTGCTGTGTCAATAAACCGTGAGCTTGCGCGCGTGTTCTTTGTTGCTATTCCGGTGCTTGCGACTGCACTTGTCATAATCTCAACAAAGGCGTTTCCGCGTTTTAAACAAATGTTCTCAAAATACGACAGCATGAACTCATCTGTGCAGGAGAGCTTGGTTGCAATACGAGTTGTAAAGGCATACGACCGCGGCGAGTATGAAAATAACAAGTTTGCCGAGGCTGCACTTGCGTTGCAAAACGCACAGCGTAGGGCAGAACGAGTACTTATTATGAATATGCCAATAATGCAGATTGTAATGTATTCCTGCATTATCACAATCCTCTGGCTCGGCGGGAATCTCATCTCTGTAGGTGGTATGGAGACCGGTGAGCTTATAAGCTTCATAAGCTACATCACTCAGATTCTTATGTCGCTTATGGCACTTTCTATGTGTTTTGTAAGCATAGTGATGTCGCGTGCATCTATCGTCCGTATCTGTGAAGTGCTCGATGAGAAAATTGATATAAGAAACAACCTGTCCGGCAAAAAAGAGGTAGAAAACGGCGAGGTTGTTTTTGATAACGTAACATTCTCATATAGTAAGGATAAATCAAAAGCCGCACTTTCTGATTTAAGCTTTAAAATAAATTCCGGAGAAACAATCGGTATTATTGGAGGTACAGGCTCGGGCAAGACTTCGCTTGTTCAGCTCATTCCGCGGCTCTATGAAGTAACTGCCGGCTCTGTCTCTGTTGCGGGCTGCGATGTCTGTGATTATGACCTTGACGTACTGCGTGGTGCGGTAGCAATGGTGCTACAGAATAATGTTTTGTTCTCGGGAACGATTCTTGAGAATCTTCGCTGGGGAGACGAGAATGCAACCCTTGAGGAAATAGAGAGCGCATGCCGTGCTGCTGCTGCACATGAATTTATATCTTCTTTCCCTGATGGGTATAACACATATCTCGGTCAGGGCGGTGTAAACCTTTCGGGTGGTCAGAAGCAGCGCGTATGTATTGCCCGCGCACTTCTTAAAAAGCCTAAGATAATCATTCTTGACGACAGCACAAGTGCTGTTGATACAGAAACCGATAAGAAAATCCGTGATGCTTTTAAGAGTGAGCTTTCAGATACAACGAAGATTATTATAGCTCAGCGAATAACATCTGTAAGTGATGCAGATAGAATAATCGTTCTTGATGATGGCAGGGTTAATGCGATAGGTACGCATGATGAGCTTCTTGCATCAAACGAAATATATCGAGAGGTATATGAATCTCAGCAGAAGGTGGTGGAGTAATATGGCAAACGGAAAACCAATGGGAGCTCCGCGAGGGCGCAGGGGAATGCAAAAACCTAAAAATGCCGGTCGCGCTGTTGCCAGAATACTCGGCTACATGGGAGGACAAAAGCTTAGTCTCGTTTTTGTTTTTATCGGAATACTGTGTAGCTCGCTTGCGGGTGTTGCCGGAACATACTTCCTAAAACCTGTTATAAACTCAATAGAAGAGGGGCTCTCTACCGGCTCGTTTAATATACGTGTATTTGCAATGAAGCTTGTGCTTATGGCAACGGTTTATTCAATAGGTGCTGCGGGTGCATATCTCTACAGCAGACTTATGCTGAATATTTCCACGGAAACAATGCGCAAAATTCGTGTGGATATGTTCACAAGGCTTCAGAGTTTGCCGATAAAATATTACGATACCCACACGCACGGCGAAACGATGAGCCGTTTTACAAACGACACCGATACACTTCGTGAAATGCTCAGTCAAGGCATACCACAGATGTTTTCTTCAAGTATAACAATTATCGGTGTGTTTGTGCTTATGTGCATACTCAGCCCGATTCTTACTATCCTTATTATCACAATGCTCGCTGTTATTCTTTTCGTGGTCAAGAAGATAGGCGGTCAGAGTGCAAAATACTTCAAACGCCAGCAGAAGGCAATAGGTGCAGTAAACGGATATATAGAAGAAATGATAGAGGGTCAGAAGGTAGTAAAAGTTTTCTGTCATGAGGAGAAGTCAAAAGATAGGTTTGCCGAAATAAATGAAGAACTTTTTGATGCTGCCTCAAATGCAAACACATTCGCAAGTGTCCTCGGGCCGATAACAAATAATTTTTCTTATATAAATTATGCACTTACTGCAACTGCAGGCGCAGCTCTTGTTGTGACAGGTCTTATGGATATCGGAACGGTTGCATCCTTTCTTCAATCCACTCGTTCTTTCTTCCAACCTATAACACAGATTTCCCAACAGTTTAACTCGATAATAAACGCGCTTGCGGGCGCTGAGCGTATATTTGAACTTATTGACGAAGAGCCTGAGCAGGATAATGGCGTTGTAACTCTGGTTTTTGCTGAGCGTAATGCAGACGGTACTTTGCTTGAAACAAATAAAAGGACCGGTATCTGGGCCTGGAAATACCCTCATCCCGACGGTACGGTGACGTATACCGAGGTGTGTGGGGATGTAAGATTTGAGGATGTCGTATTCGGATATACCGAAGATAAAGTTGTTCTGGACGGAATTTCTCTCTATGCAAAGCCTGGGCAGAAGATAGCCTTTGTAGGCTCAACGGGAGCGGGAAAGACGACCATAACAAACCTGATAAATCGCTTCTACGACGTGCCGGATGGAAAAATAACTTATGATGGAATAAATATAAATAAGATAAAAAAGAGCGACCTTCGCCGCTCTCTGGGTATGGTTCTTCAGGATACTCATTTGTTCACCGGTACGGTCGCAGACAATATCAGATACGGAAAACTTGATGCAACCGACGAGGAGGTTGTACGCGCAGCACGTCTTGCAAACGCACACTCTTTTATTTCACATCTGCCCGATGGATATAATACTGTTCTTACATCAGACGGTGTTAACCTCAGCCAGGGTCAGCGTCAACTTATAGCTATTGCCCGTGCTGCAGTCGCAGACCCGCCCGTCCTCATCCTCGATGAAGCAACAAGCTCTATTGATACGCGTACCGAGGCCCTTGTCGAAAAGGGAATGGATACGCTTATGGAGGGTAGAACTGTTTTCGTGATTGCACACAGGCTCTCTACGGTTCGGAATGCAAAGGCAATAATGGTGCTTGAGAACGGAAAGATAATTGAGCGCGGTACCCACGATGACCTTCTTCGTGAGCAAGGAAAATACTATCAACTCTATACAGGAATGTTTGAGTTGGAATAAAAATCAAAAAAATATAAAAAAAGGCTTGACCTACTACCACATCTTGTGGTACAATCAATATTACCTGTGAAAGGTTTATTTTTCGTGCCCTTTTTCATGAGGTGCATGTTTGAACCTACGCGGGAGAAACAAAAGTTTCCGCGAAGCCGTAAGGCTGTCAGGGAGGCAAATTATTCTTTGGAGGCCGAAAATTATGAGAACAAAAATCACACTCGTTTGCACAGAATGCAAGCGCAGAAACTACGACACAATGAAAGAAAAGAAAAACACTCCGGACAGACTCGAAATGCGTAAGCATTGCCCGTTCTGCCGCAAGCATACTCTCCACAGAGAAACAAAGTAATTAAGTTTTTCTTTTGTCTATTACAAACGAAAGGGTGTGCTGCTAAATGGCGGAGAAGAAGAGACGCGGTATTGCAACATGGTTCCGCGAGATGAAGAGTGAGCTCAAAAAAGTCGTATGGCCGTCAGCAAGCCAGGTATACAAGAATACTGTAATCGTTCTTATCGTATGCGCTGTTTTTGCTGTTATCACAGGTCTTATGGATTTTGTGCTCCAGTACGGAGTTTCACTCCTCTACAAGATTTAACGGGGGAGTAAACTGATGGCAGGAAACGCAAAGTGGTATGTTATTCACACATACTCCGGCTATGAAAATAAGGTAGCCGCAACAATTGAAAAAGCTGTAGAGAACAGAAAATTGCATGACCTTATCTGCGCCGTCAATGTTCCTGTCGAAACCGTCGTCGAGGTTAAGGACGGCAAGCGTAAGGAAGTTGAGCGCAAGATTTTCCCGGGATATGTTCTCGTGAAAATGGTTATGACTGACGAGAGCTGGCACGTTGTGCGCAATACACGCGGTGTTACAGGTTTTGTTGGTCCGGCAAGTAAGCCGGTTCCGCTCAGCGAAGAAGAAGTCGCTAATCTCGGTGTTGAGAAACATGAGCTTGTTATTGACTATAAGGTCGGTGACAATGTCAAGATTATCGACGGCGCTCTTGAAGACTTTGTCGGCGTTGTTGACGAAATCGCTCTTGATAAGAACAAGATTCGCGTTATCGTCTCCATGTTCGGCAGAGAGACTCCGGTCGAGCTTGAGCCCGACCAGGTTGAGCCTGTTACAGAAGACTGATTTAACAGGCAGATTTATTAGCATGCAAGCGCAATTTGCGCTTTAGCATAACTTCGGGCGGGGTCCGTCCGACGTGGGAGGTATCCGCGCATTATAACAGGAGAGGCTTCTTAATCCTGTCAGCGCAAGGTATACCGCCATTTACCACATTTTATTAAGGAGGTGCGATATCATGGCACAGAAAGTAGTAGGATTCATTAAGCTTCAGATTCCGGCAGGTAAGGCAACTCCGGCGCCGCCTGTAGGTCCGGCGCTCGGTCAGCACGGTGTTAATATCGTTCAGTTCACAAAGGAATTTAACGAGCGCACAAAGAACGATATCGGGCTTGTTATCCCGGTAGTTATTACGGTTTATGCAGACCGTTCGTTCACATTCATTACAAAGACACCGCCGGCATCAGTGCTTATTAAGAAGGCTTGCAAGATTGAAAGCGGTTCGGGTGTCCCGAACAAGACTAAGGTTGCTACAATCAGCAAGGAAGACCTCAAGAAGATTGCTGAGCTTAAGGCTCCTGACCTTAATGCGGCTACAGTCGAAACTGCAATGAGCATGATTGCAGGTACATGCAGAAGCATGGGAATCACGGTTGAGGAGTAATCACAACCGCAGAACACGGCAATAGCCGATGTTACTTACGTGGGAGGGCTTTGAAAGAATAGCCCGAAAACTACCACAAGGAGGTTATTAGAATGCGTAGAGGAAAAAAGTATATTGAAAGCGCAAAGCTTATCGACCGTGCTACACAGTACGAGGTTGAAGAAGCATTTGAGCTTATGTCAAAGTTCGGCAAGGCAAAGTTTGATGAGACTGTTGAGCTCCATATAAAGCTCGGCGTTGACTCACGCCATGCTGACCAGCAGGTTCGCGGTGCGGTTGTTCTTCCGCACGGAACAGGTAAGACCGTTCGCGTTGCAGTATTTGCAAAGGGCGATAAGGCAAAGGAAGCAGAGGCTGCAGGTGCTGACGTTGTCGGTGCAGAAGACCTCGTTTCAAGAATTCAGGGCGAGAACTTCTTTGATTTCGATGTTGTTGTTGCAACACCGGACATGATGGGTCTCGTTGGCCGTCTCGGTAAGGTTCTTGGTCCTAAGGGCCTTATGCCGAACCCGAAGGCAGGTACCGTTACTATGGATGTTGCTAAGGCTATTGCAGACCTTAAGGCAGGTAAGATTGAGTATCGTCTCGATAAGACAAACATTATCCACTGCCCGATTGGTAAGGTTTCTTTCGGCAAAGAGAAGCTCTGCGAGAACTTTAACACACTCGTTGGCGCTGTTATTAAGGCAAAGCCGGCAGCAGCTAAGGGTACTTATATCCGCTCCTGTGTCGTAACTTCGACAATGGGCCCGGGAATCAAGGTCAGCGTCGCAAAGATGCTTGGCTAAAAAAACTCTTGACTTTTAAGTCAATCTTTGGTATAATTCTTTATGCGTCTTAAGACAGCAGGTGCCTTTTGGTGTAATCGCTTGCGAGCCTGCCGAGGAGCAAGTTATAGAAACACTTTTGTGTTATTGTGTAATTTGTAACCCATGCGTCTTAAAGCGCATGGGTTTTTCCATTAAATATAGACGGAGGTGAAACACACATGCCAAGTGCAAAGGTTTTAGAACAGAAGAAGCAGTTGGTTGCAGAGCTTGCCGAGAAGATGAAGAATGCAAGCAGCGGTGTTCTCGTTGACTATAAGGGTATCAATGTTGCCGACGATACACAGCTTCGTGCAGAAATGCGTAAAAATAATGTTGATTATAAAGTCATCAAGAATACGCTTATTCGCTTCGCAGCAAAAGAAGCAGGCCTTGAAGGTCTTGAAGATGTTCTCGAAGGCACAACAGCTCTTGCAATAAGCGCAGATGACGTTATTGCTCCTGCTAAGGTTGTTGCTGAGTACGCAAAGAAGAACGAAGACATCTACAACATCAAAGCAGGCTTTATGGATGGCAAGGTTGTTAGCGTAGATGAGATTATGGCTCTTGCAAATCTCCCGAGCAAGGAAGTCCTTCTTGGAAGACTTGTTGGCGGCTTGCAGGGTCCGATATTCGGTCTCGCTCTTGTGCTTAAAGCAATCGCTGAAAAGGTGGAGAAGGAAGGTCCTGTTGATGCTTCCGCTCCGGCAGCAGATGCAGCTCCCGCTGAAGAGGCTGCTCCTGCAGATGCTCCCGCAGCAGAATAATTTAAGAATTATATAATTTTTTTAGGAGGTAACAAAAATGTCTGAGAAAATCACAAATTTTATTGAAGAAGTAAAAGGCTTAACAGTTCTTGAGCTCAACGAGCTCGTAAAGGCACTCGAGGAAGAGTTTGGCGTATCCGCAACAGCTGCTGTTGCAGTTGCAGCTCCGGCTGCTGGCGGTGCTGCTGCAGGTGCAGCTGCAGAGAAGGATTCCTTCGATGTAGTTCTCGCTGATGTTGGCGGCGCAAAGCTCAACGTCATTAAGGTTGTTCGCGAAATCACAGGTCTCGGTCTTAAGGAAGCTAAGGAGCTCGTAGAGAGCGCACCGAAGGCTATTAAGGAAGGCGCAAGCAAGGACGATGCTGAAGCTATAAAGGCAAAGCTCGAAGAGGCTGGTGCAAAGGTAGAGCTTAAGTAATTTAAGTTACTGCAATTTGTTCCGCAAAGGGCAGGGATTTCCGGCCCTTTGCGGATTAAAGATAAAAATGCTTGACTGTAGCTGCGTTTGTAGCTTATAATGTATAAGCCCAATTTAATAGAGATGGAGAGTTGGCTGAGCTGGTCGAAGGCGCACGATTGGAAATCGTGTATACCCTATAAAGGTATCGAGGGTTCGAATCCCTCACTCTCCGCCAAAGAGAAAACGTACTAAATATAGTACGTTTTCTCTTTTTTTGGTGCCTTTAGGCGTGGAAATAAACCCCCAGTTTTACTGGGGGAAGATAAAAAGCTTTAGCAAGAGAAAAACCTCCATGATAAAATAGTAAAGGTTTGGCGACCGCATTACTAAAAAATCATGGAGGTTTTTAAACTAATGAAGAAGACAACAAATGAAATAAAGAGAACTGCACATTCAAGTTACAGATGTCAGTATCACATAGTGTTTGCACCGAAATATCGAAGAAAAGAAATATTCGGGAAATTGAGAAAAGATATAGGAGAAATATTGAGGAAATTGTGCGAACAAAAAGGGGTAGAAATAATAGAGGCAGAAACATGTGTAGACCATATACATATGTTGGTGTCAATACCACCGTATATAAGTGTAGCACAGTTTATGGGGTTTCTCAAGGGAAAAAGCTCATTGATGATATTTGACCGACATGCAAATCTAAAATACAAATATGGGAGTAGGAATTTTTGGTGTAGAGGAGATTATGTAGACACAGTAGGAAAGAATAAGAAAATAATATCAGAATACATAAGAAATCAACTTGAGGAAGATTATGCAACAGATCAGATAAGCATAAAAGAGTATACAGACCCGTTTACGGGTAGCAAGAATAATAAGGCATAAAAAAGA
>JAZNAQ010000028.1:0-4023 GCA_045586595.1 Eubacteriales bacterium
AATTGAATATGTAGTTGGTGAATATTGCGGTGAGGGTCCACCTGTTCCCATTCCGAACACAGCAGTTAAGCTCACCTGTGCTGACAATACTTGGCTGGAGACGGCCCGGGAAGATAAGGCTTCGCCAACATCATATAAAAACAGACAAGCAATTTGCTTGTCTGTTTTGTTTAGGACAAGAATTCATCCATTTCTTCTATGCTGATCCCGCGCTGTATAGCAGAGTTTATAGCGTAGCCGAGTATGCGCCCGATGTCTGATATATGAACATCAATATCTTTTGGAGTAACAAGAAGCTTCTCGCTGTATTCAGAGAGAGCTTTGCCCGGAATTTTAATGCCCGAATCCTCTGCGAAATTGCCTATAATTGTAGCTATATCAACAACCGTCGGCACGCCCATCGCGATTACGGGAATGCCCATTGTGTCTTTATTTATCGCCGAGCGAGAATTGCCCACACCGGAACCGGGAACAATTCCTGTATCGGTAATCTGGACAGTCTTGCACAATCGGCTGAGCTTCATGGACGCAAGCGCATCTATAACTATTATATAATCAGGCTTTATGTGCTCTGCAACACCGCGAATTATCTCGCCGCTCTCAACACCCGTCATACCGAGAACACCGGGTGCAACAGCCGATACAGGGCGCATATTGCCGAAAATTTCGGGCATTTTTTCTACAAGGTGCCGAGTGACCATTATATGCTCAACTGTGCTCGCTCCGACCGCGTCGGGCGTAATACCCTCATTGCCGAGGCCGACAACGAGAACGCAGCCGTCTGTTTTCGGAATAAGCTCTTCAAGCTCGCTTGCGACTGTATTTATTGCCTTTGGGAAAGAGTCAATGTCGCGGCGGGATATTCCCTCAAGCTCAACCGTTGTATATGAGCCACAGGGCTTGCCGAGCGCTGCCGCGCCTTCTTCGTTTAAAATTTTGACACGGGAAACATGAAAACCGTTTGTCTGTATGTCTCTCGCCCATACACCGGTAAGCTGTGTGTTAGACTCCGCGCTTTCCTGCCACACCTCACGTGCTTCAAGAGCGAGGTCAGTACGCGCATTATTCATGTAAAAATCACCTCACAAGCACATATTATTTTTCGTAGATTTGGGCTTCATATACAAAATTTTTGAAAATTTGAAAAAAAGTATTGCATTATTTCGATTTTAATGGTACAATAATTCGGTAACTAAAATTAAGAACTTTAAGGAGGTGGACGCTTTGCCCAATATTAAATCCGCAAAGAAGCGCGTTGAGTTAACAAAGGTTTACGCAGCTCGTAACCAGGCAGCAAAGTCGCAGCTTAAGACATCACTCAAAAAGTGCGAGGCCGCTATTTCCGAGGGCGGCGACGCTCCGGCAGCATACAACCTTGCAGCACAGAGCATTGATGTTGCAGTTCGCAAGGGCCTTATCCACAAGAACTGCGCGGCTCGCAAGAAGAGCAAGCTCGCAAAGAAGGCTAACGCTGCTCAGTAATTAAGTTATTTAATATTGAACATAAAAAATCCTGCACTTTGTCTGCGGGATTTTTTATGTTTTCTAGCAAAAAGGCTTGACAAAACGCCCTGACTTAGTTATAATAATTAGCGTTCACATTTGAGGACGATTAGCTCAGCTGGTAGAGCATCTGCTTGACGTGCAGAGGGTCAGCGGTTCGAGTCCGTTATCGTCCAACAGAAAAAAGACTTCCCTAGGATGTCTTTTTTCTGTTATATTTGCCTGCGACAAGATATGAGTTATGGTTGCTTTGCAAGTTATAAATTGACTTCGTCAATGCTTATTTCCTCGGGCAAATATATCATAACTGCAAACAAAGTTTGCATTATAACTTTTGCGATGGCAAAACCATAACTCTAAACTTATCGGTATTCCCTCTTGACAAATTACATATTATATATTATAATTTTTGACAGAATACGACGCGAAAGGACACCTTTAAAATCGGTACGGAGATACCGACAAGGTCTGCGCTGCATCATGTGAGTCATTACAACGCCTTGCCGGTTCCCGGTGAGGCGTTTTTTTGCGCCAAAAAACGGAGGAGAAAAGAAAATGAAAATGATTTTCGACGTAGAAGCAAAACCCAAATTCGGTCAGCTTGTCATCTTTGCGATTCAGCAGATGCTCGCAATTATGGCAGCCACCATCGCCGTTCCGATGATTATCGGCAACGGACTCACCCCGGCAGCAGCAATGTTTGGTGCAGGTGTCGGCACACTCGTGTATCAGCTCTTCACCAAATTCAAGAGCCCGGTTTTCCTCGGCTCATCCTTTGCGTTCATCGGTTCTATGTTCGCGGCTTTTGCCGGCGGCGTTTCGATGTCGCTCGGTCTTCTCGGTCTTATCATCGGTGCTATAAGTGCAGGTCTTGTTTATGTCATAATCGCAGCCGTTGTTAAGGTTGTCGGCGTAAACTGGATTAACAAGCTTATGCCGCCGGTTGTTATCGGCCCGACTGTTGCAATAATCGGACTTTCCCTTGCCGGCAACGCAATAGGCGATATTATGAAGGGCGATGTTACTCTTGCAGACGGTGCTATGGTTGCATCCCCGTATATCGCACTTCTCTGCGGGCTTATCACTCTCGCAGTGACAATGCTCTGCTCAACCTATGGCAAAAAGATGGCTCGCCTTGTTCCGTTTATTCTCGGCATTCTCGCCGGATATGCAGCCGCTGCAATCCTCACGGTTATCGGAAGCTATGCAGGCATTGACACGCTCAAGGTTATCGACTTTAGCGTATTCACCGCCTATATGCTCCCCGAGGGTGCTGTTACGCTTGAGACCTTCCTCAGCGTTCCGTCATTCACCTTCCTCGGTGCTCTCGACGGCATTGCAGAACTTAACTGGCAGTACGTCGTAACAATTCTTGTGGCATATGTTCCTGTTGCTTTCGTTGTTTTTGCAGAGCACGTTGCAGACCACAAGAATCTTTCAAGCATCATTGAGCGTGACCTTCTCACCGAGCCGGGGCTTTCCCGCACTCTTCTCGGTGACGGTATAGGCTCCATGGCAGGTGCAATCTTCGGCGGATGCCCGAACACTACCTACGGCGAAAGCGTTGGTTGCGTTGCTATCACAAAGAACGCATCGGTCAGAACGATTACCGCAGCTGCTATCGGCTCTATCCTCGTTTCGTTCATCACCCCGCTCGTTGCATTTGTTGATTCCATCCCCGCTTGCGTAATGGGCGGCGTCTGCGTTGCTCTCTACGGCTTCATCGCGGTTTCCGGTCTCAAAATGCTCCAGCAGGTTGACCTTAACAAAAACCGCAATCTCTTCACTGCATCGGTTATCCTTATCGCAGGTATCGGCGGACTTTCAATTACAATCGGCAAGGTAACCCTTACCTCTATCGCCGCCGCTCTTATCCTCGGCATCCTTACAAACACGATGCTTTCAAAAGAAAAGGAGTAAATCCCTATAAATTTGTAATCCTCCCGCCTTCCGGTGGGAGGATTGTTTTTTTGAAGAAAAAGAACACTTTTCCGGTTACGGTTTTCTCGCTGCCGAACAGCGGTAGGATATTGTTTTATCATGCAAAAACACCCTGCCGCGGCAGAGTGTTTATCCCTGTTTAAGATAAGAAAAAAGCTCCGGAGCACCTTTCCGTGTCCCGAAGCTTTCTTATATTCTTATTAATATACGCCTTCTGCGAGCATTGCTTCTGCGACCTTCTTAAAGCCGGCGATGTTAGCGCCTGCGATAAGGTCATAGCCGAGGCCGACTTCCTCTGCAGCCTTTGCGGAGTTGTCGTGAATGTTCTTCATGATGAGGTGAAGCTTTGCATCAACCTCTTCCGGCTCCCAGTTGTAACGCATAGAGTTCTGTGCCATTTCAAGAGCAGAGGTTGCAACGCCGCCTGCGTTAACAGCCTTGGACGGAGCAACAATCTTAATGTTCTTCTTAAGATACTCAACAGCCTCGTTGGTTGTCGGCATATTTGCAACCTCGATGTAGTACTCTACACCGTTTGCCGCAATCTGCTCTGCTTCCTTCATACCGATTTCGTTCTGG
>JAZNAQ010000029.1:0-1971 GCA_045586595.1 Eubacteriales bacterium
TTCCTGTAAATCTAATGTTGATGCGTCAATATTTGTAGCCAAAAGTATTCCTCCTCCTTCTTAGAACTTGGGGCCGCCCTCGCGGGCACCTTCGGCAAGCTCCTTGACACGGCCGTGATAAATGTATCCACCGCGGTCGAATACAACCTCGGAGATGCCTTTAGCAGCGGCGCGTTCAGCGATTAACTGTCCAACCTTGCGTGCACCCTCGCAATTACCGCCATTCTCAGCGAAATCCTTTTCGTTAGAGCTTGCGGCAGCGAGTGTAACGCCGTTTACATCATCGATAAGCTGGGCGTATATATTGCTGTTGGAGCGGAATACATCAAGACGGGGGCACTCGGCTGTGCCGCTGATTTTAGAGCGAACACGGGCATGGCGCTTAAGTCTTGCCTGATTACTGTTAGTTTTACTAACCATCTTATATACACTCCTTTATTACTTCTTAGAGCCCTTAGCGGCCTTACCTTCCTTGCGGCGGATGTGCTCATCAGAGTACTTGATACCCTTGCCCTTATATGGCTCGGGGGGTCTCTTCTTGCGAACATCTGCTGCAAACTGGCCAACTAACTGCTTATCTGCACCGCTGATAACTATCTGGTTAGCAGACGGTACTTCTATCTTTATTCCCTCAACCTCAGGAATAATTACCTGATGTGAGTAACCGAGGTTCATAACAAGGTTGTTACCCTGCTTCTGAGCACGGTAACCTACGCCGTTTATATCCAAGGTCTTGGAGTAACCTTCGGTTACACCTGTTACCATATTGGAAATAAGAGTACGGGTAAGACCATGCATTGCACGGTGCTCCTTAACATCGCTCGGGCGGGTAACGATTATCTCGCTGCCCTCAACTGCAACGGTGATGTCGGCATTGTGGGTGTAATTGAGCTCACCCTTGGGGCCCTTAACGGTAACTGTGTCGCCGTTGAGCTTAACCTCAACACCTGCAGGTATTGTGATAGGCTTCTTACCTATTCTTGACATTCCCTTGCACCTCCTTACCAAACGAAAGCGAGGACTTCGCCGCCTACATTGGCGCTTCTTGCCTGCTTGTCGGTCATTATTCCCTTAGAGGTGGAAAGGATTGCTATACCAAGGCCTTTCATAACCTTAGGCATATCCTCTACATTTGTGTAGATGCGCAGACCTGGCTTTGACACGCGGCGGATGCCGGTGATGGTCTGTGCCTTGTTGGGGCCGTACTTCAAAACAATGTGAATTACGCCCTGCTTACCGTCTTCCTCAACGGTGAAGCTGCTGATGTAACCCTCGTCAAGCAAAATCTGGGCAATTGCCTTCTTTACTTTGGACGCCGGTACATCTACCGAATCGTGTTTTGCTGAAGATGCGTTACGAATTCTCGTAAGCATATCAGCTATTGTATCGGTGATTTGCATACCGTAAACCTCCTTAAGCTTTTCTCGCCTTTACCAGCTTGCCTTCTTAACTCCGGGAATCTCGCCTTTATAAGCGAGTTCTCTGAAGCATATACGGCAGATGCCGTACTTGCGAAGATAAGCGTGGGGGCGGCCACAGATTTTGCATCTGTTATATTCTCTTGTTGAAAACTTAGCGGGGCGAGCCTGCTTAACTTTCATAGATGTTTTAGCCATAATTCCTTCTCCTTACTTCGCAAACGGAGCGCCCATAAGTGTTAAAAGCTCACGAGCCTCTTCATCTGTCTTTGCGGTTGTAACAAAAACGATGTCCATACCGCGTACCTTATCGATTTTATCATATTCAATTTCAGGGAATATGAGCTGCTCTTTAACGCCCATAGCATAGTTGCCACGACCATCAAAAGCATCGGGATTAATTCCTCTGAAGTCACGAACACGGGGAAGTGCTGTGTTGAATAATCTCTCGACAAATTCATACATTCTCTCACCGCGAAGGGTAACCTTTGCGCCGATTGGCATACCTGCGCGAAGCTTGAAGTTTGCAACAGACTTCTTTGCGCGGCAGGGA
>JAZNAQ010000030.1:0-2973 GCA_045586595.1 Eubacteriales bacterium
TATTTCATTGTTCGTATACACATGAATCGCTTAACTCATCATAAAATGCCCTCCCATCACATTGATGAGAAATACGATAAGTAAGGGTAATAACAGCAGAATCAATGACAAAGGTTTATTTTTCTGCTTAAAGAAGAACAACACCACGCATGTAATGAGTAACAACAGCATCGCTAACAGATGAATCAACAACAGGGCATCATCTAGCGAAACGATAAATGCGAAAAAGAACATCGCAGGGAATTGCCAGGTATACAGCAAACTCATGCTTAATAGCGCTTGTTTTCTGAAAAAATAAAACGTCAGCACCGAGACTAACAGGCAAAAACTGATATTTAGAAGCAAATAAATCATTATTCTGTTATCAGGTTCAATTCGATAAAGGGCAGGACTTTTTTAGACGCTATACCATGTTGCACCCTTTGAGCGAGTATCTGTTTACGGAGCGTTTCGCTCTTGCTGTAGGATTGGGGGGAATTATATCAATTCCGACCCCTCTGTTCAAGCGTGGATGGCATTTTTATTGAGTGTTTCCTGCATTTTTGTTGTCTATGCCGCAAAATAGGGCAAAAAGCCGAGGATTTGCTCGAAGTGGAGCCCTTGGTCAGCCGGGTGCGGGTCATGGTCTTGCGGGTGGCTTTTTGTTCGTTGGTTACAGTTCGGCCAGAATCTTGAGGAACTCGCTCATGGGGTATGCCCCGGTCATACTGATATCCTTGTCTTGGAACACGAGGAAAAAGCGATACCCCGGCCCGGCATGTTCCTGCCACGCTCTGCCCAAGTGCAGCTTGGCCAGTGTCTCCTCATTGGCCAGATGGTCGCCCTTGGTCTCGATAATGACTATCTTCCCGGAGCGCGTTCTCACGATAAAATCCGGATAGTGATTGATAAAGCCATTGATGTCGAAACCCGTTCGCGAGATATTGCGATGCCACCACCGGATATTGGGTAAGCCGGTGATTGCCTGAATGAGCTCCGTCTCGAACTTGTTGCCGGATTCCTCTGCCTCGTACAGACTCTTGTCATAGATGGCAGTGCTGTCGATGGGAGAGATACTGGCCGGGAAGCTGTAGGACGGGCGGCACAGGATGCGCCCAGTGACCAAAGCGTGCACCAAAAAAAGAAACACCTCTGGGGGCCGCCGGAGGTGTTTCAGGAGATTGTTATCAGGTTGCTCGTTTCCTGATGCAGCTATTATAGCGTATTAGAGCTTTTTGTCAATCCCCGAAAACATCAAAGACAGTAAAAAGTAGAGGAGTAGAGGAGAGCGTCAGGTGGGCGGCCCACCCACCTGACGGAGCCTACATGCTCATCGGATGAAGTTCATCACAAACAGGACAACCTGCAGAATGAGCATTATCAGCTCTATCATGATACGAGCGTTCATGATTTCAATCTCCTCCAGTCAGATTCGTCTGCTGTTCCGTACCCTTGCGGCTACGATACCCACAGCGGACAGGACCGGTTTACTCTCCGCTGAGAAATGCCGTAGACACCTATCAGCCGGAACTGATAGCGGAAGAGCAGAAGCTTTCTACCATATAGCCACATCCTGTTCAAGCCCGGCAGATGAGAGTTTGTTGTCATGTTGCTGCGTTAGTAAACGTCTTCAAAAGCCTACTTGTCACGGCGTAGGGCGCAGCCCGAAGACGGAAGCATACCTACCTGTCACGGCGATTTTGGTGAAATGGCAACTCGGTAACAAGCAAAGATGTCTCGAATTGAGAAGCTACACAGAATCAGTAGTTTAAGCGCCCTTTTTCAGCGAGCGGCAACCTGAAATGAAACATAGCCTGCAAGGGGATAAAAAGCCACTCCGTCTTCGCCAAGGCTTCGCCGAGACAGGTTGCAAGCGATGGACGGATATCTGGGGCAGACAAGCGAACAGCCTAGGAGGAATCCTAGGCCGCAAGGTGGTGTTTTGCGTTATTTCCCCGCCGCAAGGCACAGACTAATGACACCATACACAAACCAGTACAGCTGTGCCGATTGTGTTGGCTATGAGCGTGCCCCATTTTCGAAGAGCGAATTGGCCGGGATTCCCTTTTTTGTACATTCCTCCGAAGTGCCCGGAGCGAACGCTCAGAATCCATTGAGCCCACATAACGCCCATGAAAACAGACAAGCATAAACGTATCCCTAGCCATTCATGGTCACAAGAACGCAGAACAATAAATAACAGTCCCCCCAGAAGAAAGACTGCAACCTCTATCAAAAATATAAGAAATTCTTTATTTGCTTTCATTATGCTAGTTTCTTTATAGGAATAGATGCCTCTCCCACCGCCGCAAGGCACAGGGCTGTGGTGGCAAGGATTCTGGGGATGGTGCGCATGGTCTATGTTAAAGTTCTGCCCATTTTTTGTATTCTACCAGACGACATCTGGCAAGAAATAACAGCTCCGTAATACGGTAGTCATTTCTTTCGGTAGCGGCAGCATTTGCCTCAATTTTCTTGTATAATTCGGCTGTGTATGTTTCAAATTGTTCCTCGCCGGTCACATTCAGCAGATTCAGCTCCGCTTGCGCGAGTTCCCAATAGGAAATAAGTCCTTGCTTGTATCGCTCCCTCGATAATTTGAGCAATTCTTCCTTATACCGGTTAACGATGTCTGTTAGCAGCAATTCTACAGAACTATACCAGATAATTTCCGTTTTGAGTGCATCCGCCCTGTTTCCAGTGACTTCGGCAGAGCGAAGAAGCGCAGAGCGCAAGGTTCGCAACTCCTCCGGAGTCGGATGCTCATTCGTGCTTATTATTGTTGACAAGTAGTATAACTCTGCACCTGTTTCATATACATCTCTCATGGAGGCCAGCCCTTGCTCATACCGAGCTTTCGCAAGGCGATATGCCTGCTCTCGAAGGGCAAGAAGCTCCTTACCGGCCTGTTCGTATGCATCTTCGTCGGACTCCTGCGCAGTCCACGCTTTCATCTCTGTATAGCGGGCCTTGAGGCGTAACACTTGCAAAGCA
>JAZNAQ010000031.1:0-106444 GCA_045586595.1 Eubacteriales bacterium
TGCAACAGTTTTTTACTGCTTTGTGTCACTTATTTTCTCTGCGAAAATATCAGTCGTTACGAGAATTTTAAGGCTTGCGTCAAGTCGGATCGTAGCCATGTCGTTCTGTGAGCCAAGGAGTTGCTACTCCAATTTGTCTTCCTAAGACCGGCCTTGGCCTCCGACTTTGCAACAGTTTTTTACTGCTTTGTGTCACTTATTTTCTCTGCGAAAATATCAGTCGTTACGAGAATTTTAAGGCTTGCGTCACTATTGTCACACCCTTTGTTTACAAGGTCATATCATTTATAATCTGAGCCTTGTTTTTATACAGGCAGACAACCCTTTGGGTTCTGTTACCAAACCTAACTGATTTCGTGTTCTGCTTCTCGCCGGGCTGTATCAATTTTTCTTCAGCCAGTGCCTTTAAGAGTCCCTGCTCTGATACAGAAAAACTTTCACCTTGCTCTTCACAAAGTTTTTTTACAGCCTTGTGAGCCATCGTTTTATTTAGATAATAAAACTCATCATCTTCGTATCCAATAAAGTTATTGGGAAGATAATTAGGTGGTTCATTCTTATCAGCCAGCGATACACTTCCGCCTTCGATAAGAGAAATGAGCTTGCGAATAAATTTATATGTAGGCTTGTCCTGCTCAATATTTTCTGATTGACGCTTGGCAATTCCGTGAAGAATATCTTTGAATTCTATATTGATTTCATCAATTCTCTCAGGCAGAAGCACCTCATGCTTCTTCAAACATTTTAGAAACATTCTCATTCCAATTCTCAGCCATGCAACAATTTCAGGCACTCTACCGTGACATTTAATTCCGCATTCATTAAATTCATCACGATAAATCTCGAAAGATTTTCGCAATGCTTTTATGAATTCTTCCTCATTTCGATTAGCAATTTCGCTTACCATTTCTATGTATGCTCTCATAGAATTTGCAAGCACACCCTTGGCAGCTTCTACTTGAATTGATGAGAGCATCGATAGGTCTACCTCATCATTCTTAAGTTCTAATGCAAAGTATCTCGCTGTACCACTCTCGCCAATGTCTGGAGCAAACTCTGCAGTGATGAGAGCATTCCCTTGCGGAGGTCGTGAATTCATAGGTGAGCTGTCTGCTTTGAGTCTGCCTCTGCCGGTTCTGTCGCCATAGGCTCTCATGATAGACTGTGCCGTCGATGTCAGCTTCTGTTCTTCCTGTCTACCACACGGATGAAAGTCATCAATGCAGGTAAGCACATCTTTTAATTCATACGCATGATGCAGGATGCTATTTGCAGTATCTCGGAAGGAAAGAGGCAGGTCCGATGCAGTAAACCTGCCGAAGAAGGAAAGAAAAAGTGCGGCCAGGGTACTCTTTCTCGTTCCTGTTTTACCGAGCAGAAGCATAACAAATTTCGGTTCACAGTTTGCTCTGTGGAGGAATTCATTCAGGGGCGACAGAAATGTAAATGCTATCAAAGGATAAATTATTTCCTTTGGAGCGATCTCAACTTCAAGCATTGCGGATGCCATTGCTATGTCTTCAATTGAATAGTCTTTTGCCATTTCATACCGCTTAAGCTTACCTGTAAGCTCAACAGTCAGAGCGTCATCGCCGGGCAAAAGATATTTCCACTCGCCGTTGATTTTCTTCCAACCTGTAACGGTATAGATAGTTTCTCGCAGAGCCTTCGGTGCGGTAGATTGAATTGCATATCGTATGCTATCCTTAATACTGCATCCGATTTCGAGGTTGCAATCAATACCCCAATGCTCCAAAAGCCAATTGAAACTTGCAAGCTCGCTGCCGGCGATTTCAATTTCTTTTAGTGTTCTACCATTTTCATGTTCACCTCCAATCCTTAATCTTTTTGTTTCACATGCTCCATCATCTACAGTAATTTCTGCAGTGAGGTATGGTGTGAAGTTGCAGAGCTTTTGATCGTATGGGCCCTGCTTGTTTGTTTTCTCCACATACAAGCAATTATTCTTTACTTTATATGGTGGAGGATATACTGCTGATTTTTCGGCAGTTTCTTCCGCAGTTACGGAAGGCTTTGTGTTTTCTCTCATTGAAAAAACACCTCCTTAAAATAAAGTAAGAGAAAAATCGGAAATTTTTTATTCCCAATTTTCCTCTTCTACTTGTATTGTGTATAAATTTGTGATAATATAATACTTGTATATGACATATTAAAAATCCCCAAAGACAAATTATGCAAAGGAGGTGTCATTATGTTTAAAAAGCTTGTATTTTATGTGGGTAATAAATGTTTGGAGGTTAACGGGCAAAGTTTTCCTCTTGGTGAAATTTCAAGAGATATTTTAAATTTCCTGGAAGACAAATATAAAGAAATATTAGAAGTTGACGAAAACTCCTTTCATTATTGCGAGAAATACAAAGAAACCAAAGATGAAGAATATCTTTTGAAGGCTAATGAGTATTATCTGAAATTGGATGAATTGGTACAAAGTCTCCCGATTGTCAAGCTAATTCATAATGACCCTGATATTTTATATAATGTAAGAGAATATACAACACAAATATCCTTTTTTGATGGCGAAGAGTTTGCGAAAGCAGAAAAATCTGAAATTGACGAATTCATTAAAAGCGCAAACGAAGTTCTTGAAAAGCATGCAAAAGATACAGGAGATATTAATGTTACTGTCGAGGATTTAATTTCAAAGGAAGCCCTGATAGACAAACCTGATATGAAAAAATATTATGAATATGTTATGGATTATCATTTCATTATAAGCGACATAGTATCTTTTATCAGGACAATCCAAAATTTTATTTCTCAGCATCTTCAAGATTTGTCAACGCTGAATCCTGAAAACTATGCCGCGGCACTGTATCACTTTCTTAACAGAGAAGATAGTCACAAGCTCATAGCTAATCCTTTGTCCGGAACAGGTGATTTCTATGACAAAGAACCCGTGATTTTAAAGTATGATTCAAAGGAAACAGAGCCTGGCTCAGGTAAATATAAAATATACGAACAATATGAAACAAATATTTTTATGACTTTGTTAAAAACTGATTTTTACAAAGCATTGGAAGCAGGACACCTCATTCGCAGGTGTCAATTCTGTAAAAAATATTTTATCACTACAAAAGGATATCACACTAAATATTGTAGCAATACTATACCGGGTAGACCTGATATAACCTGTAAACAAATGGCATACGCTCTTGGCAATCCAAAAGAATTAGCAGCAGATGATCCAATATTCCAAGCTCATTACCGGTGCAAAATGAGAATTCGTCAGGACTGTACACGAGGCCGTATTAACAAAGATGATAAACAAACTCTACTCGACAAAGCCGATGAATTTGTTTTTGCTGCAACAATTTCGCCTGAAATATCAATTGAAACATTAGAGGACCAGCTATCAACTGCAAATCTTTGTAAGGAATGTAAGGTTGAACGAAAAGCAAATCCTGTAGGTAAGCCAAAGAAGAAACCCACCATGGAGGTGAAATCATGATAAATTATACTAACGAAGAATTATTGGAACAGTACTTAAGTGGTGACGAATCCGCTTTTGATAAATTGTATCTCCAGGTCAAAGATTATATTCGAGATATAGCTATTGGAACAGCAAAAAAATTTAATGCTTATAAAATAGATAAAGATACAGGTAAAATAAGCAATTACACCGAGTTGATGCTTGAAGAATTACAAAGCATAGGTACAACAGAAATTTTTTACCATTTACAACAGGGAAACTATAATCCCGAGAAAGCAAAGCTCACAACATATTTAACCCCATTTATAAAAAGTGCAATGTATGATTTTATGAGTCAGAATGTCGGAGCATTCTCAATAAGCAAACATACAATGGCTAAAATTCGCAGAATTCAGAGAATGTATTATACCGAAAATAAATCTCCTGAGGATATTGCCAAAGAACTTGATATCAAGTTAAGTAATGTAAACGATTATATTAACTATAATACCCACTCTTTATCTGTTCACGATTTATTGCCGGAGGATAGTGAAGACGACCCGTATGATTATCTGTTAATAGAAGATTTATCTATGTCCGTTGACAGAATTGTTTATCATAAAATCTGCATAGAACTTTTGCATGAGATGTTTGACGAGCTTTCTGCCAAAGACAAATTTGTCCTGCAACATACATACGGGCTTTTTGGTGAGAAAAAATATACTCTTGAAGAAATTGGATTGAGATTAACTATGCGACCTGACGGAGTCGAGAAGGCTCGCCATGCTGCAGAAAACAGATTAAAAGAAAACTATCAAGAAAGTAAACTTCGACTATGGCGAATCGTCCACCGTGCTGTTATGGACGAGGCTCTACACGGACCACAATAATAAAAGTTTGCATCCCATCTACCGCATTATCATTCGGTATGATTTTTAGTTATGTCCGCCGTAACCGGAGCCTCAAAAATGCACTGCCAACGCTCCGCCACAGGAGTAAAAAATAAGCCATTTCTAATGAGTTTTCTAACAAATTTATTAGAAAAATATTAGAAATGGCATTTTCGTCTGACTTGACTCAAATTCAGAATTTAAGCGATTTTTGAGTTCATAACCCCTCAAAAAGCCTGATTTTATGGACTTTTTAGCGTTCCGCTACATTCCAACAATTTCTAATGAAATCGTCCAAAGTCGGTCAAACGGATATAACTCGAAATCAGTTTGCGAGCAATCGCACGCGGGTTCGAATCCCGCCCTCTCCGCCAAACAGAAGGCACACCAGCCGCAGGTTGGTGTGTTTTTTGTTTACTTATAAACACATTACATCAACATTCTATATCCGTAAGTACGTGTAACCGGGTCTTTAAAAAGCGGTATGCGCGGTGTGGCAAAAGTGAATACAACAAACACGAAAGCGACTAAACACAGCACCGCAAACGCAACTCCGGAGTGTTTACAAGCTATATTGTCTTCTTTTAAAAGCCTTGTTTCTACCAGATAACTGACGGCCGCCGTAACAAAAAAGATAACAATATTAACCCAATCCGGTGTGGCGCCGAAAGCTCCGTTAATCGTATAATATAACACAGGAATCAAAACAATTCCGACAACTATACCAATTAGTTTTACACACCAAAAGCTTTCGTACTCCTTGCCGATATACCTACTTTCTATCAGTGTAAAAACAAGCATAGGAAAGAACAGAAGCTTCATATGCTCCCATATAGACTCATTAACCGCAGAAAACGGCGCAACAATAATACTTTGCCCCGTCCAGTCATAAAGAAAATGGAGTAGCACACCTGCCACGGCGGTAAAAACAAAACCGTTAAACTGCAAATCCTGCAATGACTTTTTCATGCACACCCTCCCAATATAATTACGTAAATAATTATATTAAAACAAGGTGTCAGGATATTCCTGCCACCTTGTTAATGTGCCTTTAATTTAGCCTCGCTTTTTATCTCGCATTTTGAGCCAGTGGGAACAGCTAAACTGCATCATGTACTTCTGTTTTATCTTCTATTTCAACAAGACCGTCGGGTGTTTCTACCATATCCTGGCTCTTTAACAAAAACCTTCTTATGCCAAACAATACCGCAATAGCCACCACTGTAATAAGATTCTCCCATGAAGCGGCATGCCCTACGATCAGCTGGCGCGCAAGCGCAAACGCAAGCACCTCAATTACGGTTTCCGGTGTGTGCTTACAAAGCATTTTTATGAGCTCTGCACCGATTGCAAGTATGATTGCATCGTCTAAAATTTTAACAAGCGCGGCGGCTCCCTGTGAGTATACAGATACACTCACCGTATCAATCAGCAAGCGAACAGCGAGAATTAAAATTGCAATACCTACTATCACTGATATAAACAGCTCAAACAAATAGCTTATTTCAAACATTTTATCCTGAAGCTTTTTTCTCATAACTCCGCCTGCCTCTCCTTTTTCTTTTTTTCAACATACAAATGCAAAAACCATGCTTTAGAAAAAGCTTTGTTAAAAGAATCATCTGTTCCGTCAACGAGAACGCTGTATATTTCAATTAAATTTTCAAAATAAATATGTACCTGAAATATAAAGACGATACTTCCCGCTATAAGCCCTGAGCGTATTCCTGCATAAAGCTCTGCATACATGATGAGGCTAACGCTGAGCCCAAACAAAACTGAGACTATAAATGCGTGAATCAAACAGTAAATAGTTTCTCCGCTAAATATATTCTTCCAAAAGAATTTCAGCTTATTGAATCTTTTTTTCTTCTTTCTGTTCTCAACGATATAAGTGTCGCCCTTTTTCTCCAGGCATCTGTAATATACAGCCTGAATAGTTTTTTTATCAAGCGTACCTTCTTTAAAGCTCATCAAATTTGTAATTGCCTGACAGCATATCCAGTACGCTTCCTTATATATGCGGTATCTTATTATTATAAGAGAAAAACCGAAGCCCACAACTGCTGTCGCAAAAAAGATAAGACCTTTTGTGAAAAAGTCAAACTGACTGCTTGATAGGATGTACGACACAACAAATGAAAACATAGCGAGATAGACCGTTATTATCTGATCCCTCTTGGATTGCTGCAGGGTCATCTCCTCTATGCACTTTTCATAAATAGTAACCAGGTCGTACTTTGGACTATCATTTACCTTACCATCTGCGAAGTCTTTGTTTTCAAACGGCTCTCCTTTGGACTTGCCCCCGAACAACCACATATTCCCCACACCCGTCTTAATTTCTTTCTATTTGACACTATATGTCTGATTTATTATACCATACTATTTAAAAAATCTCAATTCCCTTCTTATATACTGTTTTGCGATGAAAAAAGACCTCGAATCTTTAAAGAAAATTTAAATAATTATATATTGTCATATCTGCAAATTTTCGATAAAATAATATAAAATAACATATTCAACAGGAGTTGCCTTATGAAAACCGAAAAGAATATTTTAATCGCGTTTATTCTTAACTTTGCTTTTTCAATCTTTGAATTTATCGGAGGCATATATACAGGGAGTGTTGCCATTATATCCGATGCCGTTCATGATATAGGTGATGCTGCAAGCATTGGGCTCTCTTTTTTTCTTGAAAAAAAGAGCAAGCGGCAGCCTGACGAAATTTTCACTTACGGATATGTAAGGTATTCCGTTATGGGCAGTATAATTACAACTCTCATTCTTCTAGTCGGTTCTGTTATGGTAATTTATAATGCCATAAACAGAATAATATCTCCGACAGAAATAAAATATGACGGAATGATTGTTTTTGCCATTGTCGGAGTTTGCGTCAATTTCTGCGCGGCATTCTTTACCCGTGACGGCGGCTCGCTAAATCAAAAAGCCGTAAATCTGCATATGCTTGAAGATGTGCTCGGGTGGGCAGTTGTTTTAATTGGTGCTATTGTAATGAAATTCACGGGCTTCGTATTTATCGACCCGATTATGTCTATCTGTGTGGCTGTATTCATTCTGGTAAATGCCATAGGAAACCTAAAGGAAGTAGTTGACATATTCCTCGAAAAAACACCTCATAACATTGATGTTAACGAAATTAAAGAGCATATAAAAAGCATTGATAACGTTATTGATGTCCATCATATTCATATCTGGAGTATGGATGGCCAGAACAATTACGCGACCATGCACGTCGTGACTAATGCAGACGCTCACGAAATAAAAGAACATATTCGTGAGGAAATGCGCGAACACGGAATATACCATGTAACGCTTGAACTCGAATCAGATGGCGAACACTGCCACGAAAAACTATGCAGAGTTAAAGTTAACGCAAGTAGTGGACACCACCATCACCACCATCACCATCATTAGTAATGCAAACAAAAAGCGGCAGTAAATCCTACTGCCGCTTTGCTCTTTTATTCGTTTACAAACAGCCCGTGCGTGTTGCAATAGAAATACAGCTTGCCGCCGCGCATTTTCGGTATCCGTGCAGCGCCGTCCTGCTCGGGATAAAGCCGCACAATAACAACCCTGTCAATGCAGACATACGCCACAAATGAGATGTAATGCTCCTTTGTCATGGCGTGCTCTGTCTTTACATAATACTCGTCTTCTATTTCCTCAACACAAAACGCGTGTTTGCCGTTGCTTTTCTGTGCCTCAAGCGGCGCGAGCTTTTTGCCACAGCATGAAATCTCTGCCTCTCCGGACGCAGTTATAATACTTCCGCACCCTGCACATACATAAAACTTTATATTCTTCAAGTTACCGACCTCACTTCTGTTTTTATTGATACTACCTTCAAATAGCCTTTCCGGATTTACTCCTAATAATTCAGATAGTTCGCGAATTAACACGACATCAGGAAAACCATGACCGCACTCCCACTTTGAGACAGCCTTTGCGCTTATTCCAAGATGCTCGGCGACCTGTTTCTGAGTAAGCCCTTTTTCTTTTCTTAAATTGCAGATAAGCATACCAGTTTTTGACAAATCCATTCTCTTCACCTCGGATATTATTTTAATTCAAAAGAAGCAGAAAATAAATCCACTGTCCGTAGACCTGCTGTATGGCGAATTAAATATATTCAAAAAAGTTCTTTCCGAAAAGGAAAGAACTTTTTGTTGCTGTATTATTCCTGCGTAACTGCCTCGCCGGATTCAATGCCGCCCTCAGCAGTATCATCACCCTCGCTCTCCGCATCTGTACCATGGTCATGACCGTCATCTTCAGAATGCTCCGCTGACGAGCTTCCTGCGCCGAGAGTCTTCTCTACACCGAGAATAGCATGAATGTCTATTTCATCGTACGCCTTTGTATACTCAACCTCGACATTCTGCATAAAGTTTGCAATTTCTTCAGCAAACAAGTTTATTGCTACATAACCCGCATATTGCTCATAGTTTTCTTTGATATATTCAGCACCAAACGGGTATCTTTTTATAATATGGAAGCCAAAGCTCGATGTAACAACACCCGAGACCCCATTTTCAGCAAGCGCATGAGATGCGTCTGTAAACTCTGTTACCATCTGGGCGCTTCCGTCCGGCGTATATCCCGACTCATCAATTATATAACCGTTGGGATTGCTCTGCATTCCCGGGTCTCCGTCTCCCGTTTCTGCAATTTCAGAGATGAGTGCTTCAAAGTCCTCGCCTGATTTTGCACGCTCTGCAATCTTCTCTGCCTGTGCCTTTTTCTCGGCATAATCCGCATCGCCCTCGGTTGCCTGAATGAGAACATGCTTTACCCTTGCATATCCCGCCATGTTTTCTGCAACCTGATCTGCAGTAGGCGCAAACTTGCCCTCACCTGTAAAGAGTTCTTCATACACCTTCATGTAAATGGCCTGGCGTTCAACTATATAGTCAAAAAATGCCTCATTGGCCCCCGACTCTGCGAGCCCCTCAAGAAATGCTTTCTTGCCGCCGGCAGACTCAATCTGCTTTTTCTTATTCTCTCTTATAGCATCCTTTTCTTCTTTTCCGAGCTTAACCCCGTTTTCTTTTGCAAGAAGAGTTATGGATTCATACTCCTTAACTATGCTGTCTGCTGCCTGTTTAAGCATATCAGCACCTGTCATGCCTTCAGAAAGCTCCTGGTCGAGCATGTCTGCCATGGAGAAACCGTAATTCTGTTGGTACATCACAACATCGGCAGAAGTAACAGCTGCGCTGTAAATTTCTTCGGAGATGCTGTTGCCGCCAATTTTCATAACCGTCTTTCCGCCCATGCATCCTGTGAAAAGCGAGCAAACCATAATTGCCGCAAGCGCAAGCGAAATAAAGCTTTTCTTATTCATCCTCTCAAACTCCTCTTTTACCTTTTTATATTAAAAATATGCTAAATTATTATAACAAATATATTTACAAAAAGCAAATAAAAGATTGTAAATAAATTATTGCCACACGTTAGCTTTATAACAGTGCGAAAACAACAGGGATTGTAAACAAGGCGAGTATTGCCGCCATAAAGCATACCTTCGCACCCGATTCTGCGTCGCCGCCGTAGGCTTCGGGGAATACAACACTGTTTACGCCCAGTGGCATTGCAAGAATTGCGACGCACGGGAGAATCCAGTTATTCGGCAGATTTATTGCCTTAAATACCGCAAGGAAGGCAAGCGGAATTATAAGGAGACGGATTGCAGACGCAGCATATGAGCGCCAATCGGTAAACACGCTTTTCATATTTATGCGTGCAAATACCGTGCCCGTAAGAATCATGGCACAAGGAGACACACAGTTCTCGGCAGTTACAAGAATACTCCTGACAACCTCCGGCAACTGTACATTGGTGAGACCGAGAATTGCTCCGACAAACATTGCTATAATTGATGGGTTGAGTAGGAGCCCTTTTATCGACGTATTTTTAAGCGATGTCAGCACGCGAATGCCTACAGTGTATATGTAAACATTATAGGGCATGCAATATATCATGGCATCAAGAAGCGCCGCATCTCCGAAGATTGCCTGTATGAGCGGGTACCCCATATACCCGAGGTTGGGTATTGTAAAACTGTACATATATATGCCCTGTGTGCTTTTATCTTTTGAAAAGATTCTGGCAAGATATATCGACAGCACTGCCGTTAATATAAGAACAATGACAGAAATCACAATAATCATGATTTTGTCGCTTATTACATCGAGCTTGAAATTATCAGAGAAAGAGCGTATGACCATTGCAGGCAAGAATACATTTACTATAAGCCTCGAAATAGCACCGCCTGCATATACATCAAGGATGTTTTTCTTTCTGAAAACATAGCCTATCGCCATAAAGAAAACCATATTTATCAGCTGAGTGAGCGTAATTCCTACCAACTGCATGATTCATTCTCCTCACAAAAAATTTACCGTGCTCAATTATATACCCTCTATCCTTCAACGTCAATAAAAAAACCGCGGAAATATCCGCGGTTTTAAAAAATCCGACAAAATTACAACGTCAGTTGTTTTTTTGTACAATTTCTTTAATCATCATGTCCTTGACCTTCATAAGGCGAGTGAGATTTCCCCTCTCGTTTTCGTCAAGCTTCATTGTTATCATGCGTATAGTGTCTGAAAGCTGAGGTATCATGACGTATTCAAGCGCATTTACCCGACGGCGCGTCTTTTCTATCTCCTGTGCGAGGAGCTGAGCCGATTTTTCCATTTCGGCAAGGCGCAAAAGACTCGGCATTATACGAGAAAGACCCTCGACTGCGTCATCAAGCTCTCCCGATGTCATAGCGTAACCATACGGATAAATCGTATGTCCGTCACTTTCAGAGAAAGTAAACTCAGGCACATCAACGCTCATTATATTTTTATATGAAACATCAAGCTCAACGCGCTTCGTCGGGCACATAAGCGCTTGCTCCAAGCTTTCTGATGACATCACCGCGCTCGCAATAGCAAATCCACGGTTTGCAGAAATTAGTGCCTTTTCAACCTCACTGCGAAGCTTCATATTTTCACGGACAATATCAAGAAAACGCTTCATCAGCTCGTCGCGCTTGTCTTTTAACAGTTTGTGACCTCGTCGCGCGGTTGTAAGACGGTTTTTGAGCCGCTTGAGTTCCATGCGCGTCGGGTTTACATTCATTGTTGCCATAAGAGTAAACCTACCTTACTGCAAATCTTCAGGCATATACTTTTCTATAAGCTCGGGCTTAATACGCTTAAGCTCGCTCTTCGGGAGAATGGAGAGAAGCTTCCATCCAAGGTCAAGCGTCTCCTCAATCGAGCGGTTTTCGTCATAACCCTGGTTTACATATTGCTTCTCAAACTCTTCAGAGAACTTCGCATACAGCTTATCAATATCCGAGAGCGCAGCCTCGCCGAGAATTGTCATAAGCTCCTTGGCTTCTTTGCCTCGCGCATACGCTGCAAAGAGCTGGTTCATTGTGCCCGAGTGGTCCTCACGGGTCTTACCCGCACCTATTCCCTTGTCCTTAAGACGCGAAAGCGAAGGAAGAACATCAACAGGCGGGAGTACGTTTTTACGGTATAGCTCGCGCGAGAGAATTATCTGCCCCTCGGTGATATATCCTGTAAGGTCAGGTATCGGGTGAGTCTTGTCATCCTCAGGCATCGAGAGAATAGGAATCATAGTGATTGAGCCCTCACTGTCGAGGTTTCTGCCTGCGCGCTCATACATCGTAGCAAGGTCAGTATAAAGATAACCGGGATACCCTCGGCGGCCGGGCACTTCCTTACGCGCTGCCGACACCTCGCGCAATGCTTCTGCATAGTTTGTGATGTCGGTCATTATGACAAGAACATGCATATCCTTTTCAAAAGCAAGATACTCTGCGGCAGTAAGTGCCATACGCGGCGTTGAAATACGCTCGATTGCGGGGTCGTTTGCGAGGTTTATAAAGAGTACGGTACGGTCGATTGCGCCGGTACGCTTGAAGTCGCTTATAAAGAAGTCAGCTTCTTCAAATGTAATACCGATAGCGGCAAACACAACCGCGAACTTTGCATCGGCAGAAAGCACCTTTGCCTGACGAGCTATCTGGGCCGCAAGCTGTGCGTGCGGAAGACCTGAGCCCGAGAAAATCGGAAGCTTCTGACCACGGACGAGCGTATTAAGCCCGTCAATCGTCGATATGCCGGTCTGGATAAACTCATCGGGGTAATTTCGCGAAGCGGGGTTCATCGGTGTTCCGTTAATGTTGCGCCTCTCATCCGGCAAAATCTCAGGGCCGCCGTCCTTCGGCCTGCCCATACCATCAAAAACTCTGCCAAGCATATCCGTAGATACACCAAGCTCTATGCCATGACCGAGAAAGCGCACCTTGCTGTCTGCAAGGTTTATACCCGCACTGCTTTCAAAAAGCTGAACAAGAACGTCAGAGCCGTTGACTTCAAGTACCTTGCAACGGCGGCGTTCTCCGTTTGGAAGCTCAACCTCGCCAAGCTCGTCATATGCGACGTTTGATACGTCCTTTACAAGCATGAGCGGCCCTGTTACCTCACGGATGGTACGATATTCCTTAAGCATTATTGTACCTCCTTTGCTGACATAAGCTTATCTGTTTCGCTCTCAATAAGCGCCTCAATCTCATCATACACCTTATCGTATGTGTCATTTGGTGCATCCTTTGCACGTCCTATACGCTCGCGAGCCGACATTGTAAACACATCGTTTGGGTTGACACCTGCGCTTATTGCGCGCTTGCCAAGCTCGTAATACTTAAGAACAAGCTTCATAAGGCGTGCCTGCTTTGCAAGCGGGGTGTAGCTGTCGGTATCTGAAAATGCATTCTGCTGGAGGAAGTCCTCGCGAACTATCTGAGCGACCTCAAGAGTGAGGCGGTCATCAGCCGAGAGCGCATCAATTCCGACGAGCCGGACAATCTCCTGAAGCTCGGCTTCAAGTTGGAGAAGGTTCATCGCCGCGCCACGGTTTTTCATAAACTCACGCGATACGTTTTCGTCAAACCATGCCGAAAGGCGGTCGAGATAAAGTGAATATGAGTTAAGCCAGTTGATTGCTGGGAAGTGTCTGCGATATGCAAGTGATGAATCAAGGCCCCAGAACACCTTTACAATTCTCAGCGTTGCTTGAGCAACCGGTTCTGAGATATCACCGCCCGGAGGAGATACGGCACCGATTGCCGTAAGTGAGCCACGGCGCTCTTCCCCACAGACTGCATAAATTCTTCCTGCGCGCTCATAGAACTGAGCAAGTCGCGATGCAAGGTATGCAGGGTATCCCTCTTCACCGGGCATCTCCTCAAGGCGACCTGACATCTCACGCAGAGCCTCTGCCCAGCGCGAGGTTGAGTCTGCAATAACTGCAACATCATATCCCATATCTCTGTAATATTCAGCAATAGTTATACCTGTGTATATAGAGGCCTCTCGCGCTGCAACAGGCATATCCGATGTGTTAGCAATAAGCACCGTACGCTTCATAAGCGACTCGCCTGTTTTCGGGTCTGAAAGCTCGGGGAACTCACGCAGAACATCAGTCATCTCATTGCCGCGCTCACCGCAACCGATATAGACAACAATGTCAACGTCAGACCACTTCGCAAGCTGATGCTGAACAACTGTCTTTCCGCTTCCGAACGGGCCGGGAACTGCTGCCGCACCGCCCTTTGCTATCGGGAACATTGTGTCAATAACGCGCTGACCCGTAATCATCGGAACATCCGGCGGCATTTTCTCCTTATACGGGCGGCCCACACGGACCGGCCACTTCTGAAGCATTGCAACATCTTTAACGTCTCCGCTATCTGTCTTTACGCGACAGATTGTGTCTTCAACCTTAAAGGAGCCCTGCTTAATCTCAACAATTTCACCGCAAATTCCGTGGGGAATCATTACGCGGTGCTCTACAATAACAGTTTCCTGTACCGTTCCTATAATATCGCCCGATGTAACCTTATCGCCAACCTTCTTTACAGGCGTGAACTCCCACTCGCGCTCACGGTCTACGCTTGTTACATCAATACCTCGCCTTATATTGCTTCCCGATATTTCGCGAATCTTTTCGAGCGGTCTCTGAATACCGTCGTATATGTTCTCGATAAGACCCGGAGCAAGCTCAACAGAGAGTGGCGCGCCTGTTGTTACAACCTCGTCACCATAACCTATGCCAGCTGTCTCCTCATATACCTGAATAGATGCGCAGTCTCCACGCATCTCAATTATTTCGCCTATAAGACGGTCTCCCCCTACACGAACAACGTCATACATGTTCGCATGAGAAAGCCCCTCCGCTACAATCAGCGGACCCGAAACCTTTATAATCTTTCCGCTTGTCATTGATTTACCAATTCCCTTCCCAAGGCAACGGAATCAGCTTCCGTGCCGGTTAATCTATGTGCCTTATGCCAGAATATCAGCACCTACGGCGCGTTCAACCGCAGAATGTACACTCTTCATGCCTATGCCGAGTGAGCCGGTCTTGCCGGGTATAAGAATAATTGCAGGAATGGGGCTATCCTTATACTTTTCAATGTCCTCTGTAATCCGGCAGGCGAGCTGTTCCGTTATATATATAACTGCAAAATCTTCTTTTGCGAGCTCATGCAGAGTATCACGCCCCTCTGCCTCGTTTTCGCAGGCCCTTACCTCAAAACCGAGTGTTTGAAAGCCCAGAACACTCTCTCGGTCCCCCAATACTGCAAGTTTATATTTGCCTGCCACAGCTACAACACCCTCAATCTGCTTCGTATTTCATCGGGAGAAATATTTTCAAGTTTCCCCGCCATGATAATTCTTACCGTCATTGCCTCGGCTTCCTTGGCCGCGATATATGCAATAATTGGCCGCTCGTCAAACGCGACATATTTGGCACTTTTCATATACCTTATAAGCGCGTTGTCAAGCTCACGTTCAAACTCGAGCATACCTTTTATACCCTTCGCTGCATCCTGGCCGAATACCGCCGCGTCCTCTAATGGAGTCCCCGAAAAGCCGTGTTCAAAGTCGTATCTCATAAACACGTCTTCAGATATATTCCCGCCCGAAACAAGGCATGACCGCAGTACATCCGAGCCTCTGCCCTGACGTAAAACCCTCACTGCTGAGCGCAGGTTTGCCGTATCTGCAAGAAGCCTGACATATCCCTGCAAAAACTCACTGCCTGATGCTTTTGCTGAGTCAGACATCATTTCAAAACAGGCGCAGTCAAGCACAAAGTCAGAAAACTGAGGGTCTCCGGTATGAGAAAGTGTTTCGCGCGCAAGCTTTGCCGCCTGAGCCATTTTTTCTGGTAAAACACTTATTTCGTCCGTACCGAATGCATGCAAAAGCGCTGACGGCGATACAGTTCCCGAGTCTGACATAAGACGCTCCGGGTTCTGCCCCGTAAGCTGTGCCTTAATAACGGCTTTTATATTATGGAAGTCGTATTTGAGCGCAAAAACTTCGGCAATATAAGTGTTTTCACAAATCTCTGCAATCAAAGCCATTGTTTCATCTCGCTGTTTTGTCAGTGCGCGCTCAATATCAGAAAAGCTTCTTGCCGATATGTCGCCATACCCCGATTCGGCGAGAATCTTCGCCGCCTCATCAGGGGTTTTTGCATCAATCATACGCTCTATTTTCTGCGGGGTGATGAGGTTTTTCTCGTTCGCCCTTACCCGCATTGTCGCATATAAATAATCTGTGTCCTTTAGTTTCATAGGAAACCTCCGCTTACCGGAAAATCCGCAATTTTATCCAAACAAAATGTCTGCAACCTCACGGCTGAGCTCATCCCGGAGCTCGGCCACAAGCGTGCGGAAGGTGCAGTTCACTTCAGCATTGCCGTCACGAAAAACAAGACCTCCGCTTATCTCTCTTGTCTCATCAGATATGGTTATGTTCTTGTTTTCTGCACATTTGGCAAGGATTTTAGCTCCGAGCTTTGCTTTGTCTTCCGCCGGGAGAATAATCTCACCTTTCCCGCCGTTTGCTGCACGAAGTGCAAGCGTTGCAAGAATCCCGGCACGCTCGTCACCTTCACTTGACTCAAGCTTATCTGCCGCCAGGTCAAATGCGCGCGAAATAAGCTCCTGCTTTTTTTCAAGCATCGCCTTTCTCGCCTCAAGGCCATGTGTACCGCGAAGCCTCTCCTCGCGCTCCTTTGCGCTCTTTTCACCGCGGTCTGTAAGCGAGTTCTTAATCTCCTCGCTCCTCTGCGTATATTCTTCGCATATAACACGGGCTTCCTCCTGTGCACGCTCAATTATCTGCGCTGCACTTTTCTCAGCCTCGTCGGATATGCGTTTTGTGATGTTTTCAATACCGTTCATATTGTGAAAACCGCCTTATTGTACACCGTTTAACATAAGGAAGGAAACAAGAAGCGCCAAAACCGCATATGTCTCAACCATAGCGGCATAAATCATCGCCTTTGAAACTTCCTCCGGGCGCTTTGCAACAACGCCAACACCTGCCGCGGCAACTCTCCCCTGACGTATTGCGGAAATATAACCAACAATACCAATAATAAGGCAAGACACAAGAATATAAATTCCCTTTGCGGTTGTCATTTCTATGCCACCGCCGCCGACAAAGCCGACTTTAAGCAGAACAAGAAATCCGATAAGAAGCCCGTAGATACCCTGTGTTCCCGGAAGAACCTGAAGAAGAAGTGTCTGACCGAACTTTGACGGGTCTTCTGCAACAACACCGGACGCCGCTTCACCAACTATACCTACACCCTTGGCAGAGCCAATACCTGCCATAACTGTTGCCAATGCTGCACCAATAAGTGCTAATGCTGTTCCGAGTTCCATTTTTAATTTTCCTCCTTGATGACATCAATATTTTTTGTTTTTATCGAGAGCGGGGCGAAAAGCCTTCCGCCACTCTCATAGAATCTCCCGAAATACTCAACATACTGAAGACGAGCCGAGTGAACAAAAGAACCTATGAGATTTATTGCTATATTAAACACATGGCCGATTAGGAATACGATAAAGAACCCTATCGGACCCGTAAGCAAGCCCATTGTGTTAATAACTGTTGCAACAACTGCCGTAGAAAGTGACAGCGCAAGAAGACGCGAATATGAAAGAATATCAGAGAAGTAGCTTGTTACATCATACAGGCTCAGAAGCCCGCTAAAAAACTTCATGATTATATTCTTTTTTGTTCTTCCCTGCGTGAGTATAAGCCCGAGCGCTCCTGCTCCGAGGATATACAACCCCACCTGGGTGTTGAAAATACACGTTATTGCTCCGGCGAACACTATCCACCAGAAGCCAATATCGAATATGGCATCCCAAACCTGGCCGTCTTTTATCATCATATATCCTTTAACAGCCATACCTGCGACTATCTGCACGCCGCCGAGCGCCATTGAGAATATAAGCATCGTCATCGGGTCTTCTGTCGGGTTAAACCACAGTGCCATATCATATGGGAATGCGTTTCCCGTAAATAACTTGTAAATAGACGGTATGGCATCTCCGAAGAAGCCACCGAAAAGCAAGCCCCATATAACCGTTGATGCCCCGCAGATTATTGCAAGCTGCATAAAGTTGCGAAAACCGCCTCTTGGATTTAATTTTGCAAGTGCAAAGATTCCCGCAAGCATAAGCAAAAGCCCATACCCTGCATCTGAGAGCATTATCCCGAAAAACAGCGCAAAGAAAGGGGCCATAAGCGGGTTTGGGTCAATGCCGTGATATGCCGGAGGACTGTACATATTCGTAATTGTAGAAAACGGAGAAATGAATTTCGTATTATATGTGAGCGTCGGGGGCACATCCTCCTCGGTGGGCTCTGAAAATTCATATGCGCATCCGTTTGCTGAAAAAAACTCAGAGAGTGTCTTTTCCTCTCGTGCCGGGCACCATCCTTCTATATAAAACGCATGGGCAGATGAAACGCCCATCTCAGCCGCACGCTCACACTCAAGTCGTGTCTCAAGCGCATCCTGCGCGGCAAGAAGCTTATCATAATCCTCGCGCGTTACCGCGATGCTCTCTTTGATTTCGCGTATTTTAAGCTCTATACCGCTTATATCTCGGTCAAGCTCTTGCATACGTTCTCGCGCCGTAACCTTTACCCCGCGAAACTTCACAACCGCACCGCCAAGCTGTTTGAGCTTATCTCGCACATGCTCTGCATCCTCCCGATAGCTGATAAGGAAGATGTAATGAAGCTCTTTATCCGATGATACGAGATAAACCCTTGCACAGTCGGTAGCATCCTGCACCGCAGACTCTACATCCGCCATACCTACGGTTTTCGGCACAGTGCATAGGGTTGTTTCATAAAATCTCCCCGACGGGACTTCGAGCGGTACATCAAGCCCTTTCCAGGGAACAAAGCTTTCGCGTAGGGCAACAAGCCTTGCGCGCTCTGCCGCGAGAGATGAGAGTGTATGTTCATTCTCATTTATCCTCTCAGCTATACCAAGAGCCTCGAGTATCAGTTCTGATGAGAACAGCTTTTTTTCACTCATCTGAGGGCGTGTGGCGAACATCCCCGTCTTAAGCTTTCCGTACTTCCGTGCGGCAGCCTGTGCCGCAAGAATACTCGAAAGACTTTCATTAAGCTTCTCGGTGTCTGTCTCTATAACGCCCGAAAAGCCCTCTTCGGCAGGGGTTTCACTCACTTCAACCGCTCCGATATGAGCAAGAAGGCGAAGTATCCGCTCGCGGTCCTGAGCCAGAGCGAGAAGCCGCAGTCTTTTCATTCTGACAATTGACATTATCCGTTCACGACCCTTTCCGCTATGACAGCCGCAGCACGGGCCATCTTCCCCGACGCGAGAGCCTCAAGCTTTTCGCCCTCGGTGCGCGCGCGATTTATAATATCCTCGGCAGCGTTCTTGGCAGCTTCGTCTGCGCGTATGAGCATTTCTCGCACCTCACGCTCGGCCGCAATCTCAGCTTCCGCAAGCATACCCTTCCCTTTTTTCTCTGCATCTGCAATAATCTGCTTTGCTTGCTCGCGCGCCAAAGCGACCTTGTCAATCGCGGTCTTTTCAGCCAACGCAACCTTTTTGACAGCATCCTGAGCCATATTTTCACCGCCTCTACTCTAAATTTTACGTTTTTGTTATTCTACCACAATTTTCATATTTTTTCAATAATTGCCATTCGTATTTTTTATATGTTTGCACAAATACTTTTATATTATTAATTAGTATGCTATTTGACTTTTTTATTATTCTGACTTACAATATATTTAAATACTGTATTGGAGAGATTTTATGCGCGACTTTTTACACACAACGCTTGACAAAAACGAAATATTTGAGATGAGTTCAACTGCGCTCGCGCATATCGGCGACGCGGTGTTTGAACTCCTCGTGCGAGGAAATCTCTGCAAAAACGGCATGCGACGTGCAAAAGAGCTTCACAAAAACACGGTTCTTTCAGTTTCTGCGGCGGCTCAAGAAAAAGCGTTACGGGTAATACTCCCTCGTCTTACAGAAGAAGAACACGAAGTTTATCTCCGCGGGCGCAACGCGAAGGTGAATACCATACCAAAACATGCAACGCCCGAAACATATCATGCCGCAACTGCATTCGAATCTCTCATAGGCTACCTATATCTTTCAGGCAAATATGAGCGGCTCAACGAATTATTTGACATGATAGAAAAATAAAAGAACTCGTGGGAGTTTCCCACGAGTTCTTTTTTTATCAATATTGTTATACACCTGAGTATGCGGCAAAACCACCGTCAACAGGAACAACAACACCGTTTACAAATCCGGATGCGTTGTTATCAACAAGCCAGAGAAGTGTTCCGATAAGCTCTTCAGGCTCACCGAAGCGCGACATCGGAGTATGTGTTACAATCTTGTTTGCGCGGTCAGAGAATGAGCCGTCCTCGTTGTACATCATGCCTCTGTTCTGGTTTGTGATGAAAAATCCCGGAGCAATAGCGTTTACGCGTATACCAACCTTTGACATATGTACCGCAAGCCACTGTGTGAAATTTGAAATAGCTGCCTTAGCACCGCTGTATGCCGGAATCTTTGTGAGCGGGCAGAATGCATTCATTGAAGAAATGTTTATAATAACAGCGCCTTCCTTGTCAATCATATCCTTACAGAATGCCTGAGACGGAAGAAGTGTTCCGATAAAGTTGAGGTTAAAAACAAACTCAACACCCTTGGGATCAAGGTCAAAGAATGTTGTTATGCTCTCATCGAGGATGTCCTCTTTAAAGAGGTACTCCTTTGTTGTTGTGCCGCGCGGGTTATTTCCCCCTGCTCCGTTCAACAAAATGTCACAGGTACCGAGCTTTGCGTTAACTGTCTGACGAGCTGCCTCAATGCTCTCCGGGTCAAGCACGTTTGCGCTTACGCCTATAGCAACTCCGCCATCCTTATTAATCTCATCTGCAACAGCGCAGGCTGCCTCTTCGCGAAGGTCTAAAATTGCAACCTTTGCGCCGCACTTTGCAAGAGCCTTTGCAAACATAGCACAAAGAACTCCGCCGCCGCCTGTTACTACTGCAACCTTATCTTTAAGGTTAATGTCAAACGGTAATTTCATATTTTTGCCCTCCTAGATATAATATAAATAATATAAAAAGTTTTGCCCTTGCTAATTATGACATACAGACCTTCCTTTTTCAAGCTTTTTTATTAAAAAAGTTTTATTTTCGGTTGTTGCGAAAGGTATCGAATTATGTTATACTATATGTCATTGATTTTTTATAAATTAAGGAGATGTTTTTATGCTTCCGGCACTTATAGTTTTCGGCATTACATACGTTTTACTTCTCACCTTCCAGAAATACCGCCCATATATCGCAATTGCGTCGGCGGTTGTATTTTCAATCATGTGCAGTTTTACACTCCCTGAGATTTGGGAGGCGGTTGACTGGAATGTTCTTATGATGATTGCCGGTACAATGGGTACTGTTTATCTTTTTATCAAGTCCAAGATGCCGGACCTTCTTGCAGATATTATTATAGACAAAGTTCCAAATGTTAAGTGGGCTGTTGTATGGCTTTCTCTCTTTGCCGGTGTAATATCGGCATTTGTTGACAATGTCGCAACCGTTCTCATGATTGCGCCGGTAGCTCTTGACATTTCAAAAAAGCTCAAAATTAATCCCGTGCCGATGATTATTTCAATCGCAGTTTCATCCAATCTACAGGGTGCGGCAACGCTTGTCGGTGACACGACCTCCATCCTGCTCGGCGGCGCACTCGATATGACCTTTCTCGACTTTTTCTGGTATAACGGCAAGCCCGGTCTTTTCTGGGTAGTTCAGGCGGGTGCTGTTGCATCTGCATTTATTCTCATATGGCTTTTCAGAAAAGACACCCAACCCATAAGCTCCGATACAAAAACCGTAGTACGAGATTATTTCCCCACAGTTCTTCTCGTCGGCACAATTGTTCTTCTCATCATAGCATCTTTTATCCCGAACAAGCCAGCTGAGACAAACGGCTATATATGCATAGCCCTCATGATTATCGGTGTTCTCCGTGAGCTTATATTCAAGAAGAACAAAACAATTATTAAGGATGTATTTAAAGAAATTGACTTCTTCACACTTGGCCTTCTTCTCGGTCTCTTCATAGTTATCGCGGGTATTCAGGACAAAGGCGTTATAACTGCAATCTCAAATCTCTTTGTGGAGATAGGCGGAGACAGCCCATTCCTTATATATACACTTATTGTATGGGCATCGGTCATATTCTCTGCATTCATTGACAACATCCCATATGTTGCAACCATGCTCCCTGTCGTTGCAGGAATTTCATCGCAGCTCGGCATGGACCCGACCCTGCTCTCATTCGGTCTTCTCATAGGCGCAACACTCGGCGGCAACCTCACTCCAATAGGTGCTTCTGCCAATATCACAGGTATAGGCATACTCCGTGGCGAAGGATATGAAGTCAAGACGCGCGACTTTATGCGTATAGGTATCCCTTTCACGCTCTGCGCAGTTCTTGCAGGATACATACTTGTCTGGGTTTTGTGGTGTTAAAATGCACGGTTCATTAGTTATAAATAAATTTCTTTCAACAGAAAAGTTCCACGATATTTATTCGCGGCTTCAATGTGCGTTTGACAAGCGTAGGGTCAGCCTCTCGCTCTGTACAAACGCCGAGCTTTGCCATGTTCTTGGCGAAAAAATCCCATTCGGTTCAAAGCCCGACTTCGTCCTTTTTTGGGACAAGGACATATCTCTCGCGCAAGCCATAGAGACCGAGGGTGTCCGTTGTTTTAACTCGGCTTCAGCTATTGAGGCTTGCGACAACAAAGCAAAAATGCACACTGCCCTCCGCGGTTTGCCTATGCCGAAAACAATTATTGCGCCGATGACCTTCCCTAACATCGGCTATACTGATACGGAATTCCTCGGCACAGTTGCCAAAGAACTCGGCTTTCCTCTTGTTATAAAAGAATGCTTCGGTTCCTTCGGCGCACAGGTATATCTTGCCCATAATATAGATGAGCTGATTTCGATAACACGCGAGCACGAGAGTGTCCCCCTACTGTTCCAGGAGCTTGTGGCATCAAGTTACGGGCGCGACATACGCATAAATGTTGTAGGGCACAAAGTATGCGCCGCAATGCTTCGCAAGAGCACATCGGGCGACTTTCGCTCAAACGTAACTCTCGGCGGAGAGGCATTTGCGTACTCTCCCTCAACTGCAGAGTGTGAGCTTGCCATCTCCGCTACAAAAAGGCTGGGGCTCGACTTTGCAGGGGTTGACATTCTCTTCGGAGAAAACGGTCCTCTTCTTTGTGAGGTCAATTCAAACGCGCATTTTAAAAGCACTTATGATTGCACAGGCATTGACCTTGCAGACCTGATTGGAGAACACATTATAAACAAGTGCAGGTGATTATATTTTGACTGCATGGCTTATATATGAAAAAGACGCTATGCTCCGCAATCGTAAATATATAGATTTTCACTTTGAAGAGGGCCAAAAGCGTGGGGTTGAGTTTCGTCTCGTGCTTTGCGACGAACCCCTCCCTGAAGGAAAGCCTGACTTTGCAATAGTCCGCGCAATGCGTCCGGATATTTCCAGACTTCTGGAGTCACGCCGCGTTCCGGTTTTTAACAACTCTCATGTTTCTGAGATATGCAACAACAAAGCCAGAACTTATGAATACCTTTATTCTCACGACATCCCGGTAATACCGTGGATTTCTGCCAAGCAGGCAGATACACCTCCGGTAATAACCAAATACCCCGCTGTTATAAAACCCTGTTGCGGTCACGGCGGAAAAAATGTTACCCTCATTAAAAATGACAAGGAATACCGCGCTGCGCGTGAAGCAATCGCCCCGGATGAATATGTTATACAGCCACTTGCAACGGGTGTCGGACGCGATATGCGAGTATATGTCATAGGCAACAAGCCTGTTGCCGCAGTGCAAAGAATAGCTGACGGCGACTTCAGAAGTAACTTCTCCCTCGGAGGGCGTGCTGAAAAATGCAAGCTTACTCCGGATGAATTGGCGCTTGTTGAGAAAGTCTGCGAACTCTTTGAGTTCGGACTCTGCGGAATTGACATAATGTATCACAACGGAACTCCTGTGATAAATGAAATTGAAGACGTTGTTGGCTCGCGTATGCTGTACGCGACACATGACCTCAATATCGTAGCGTTATATCTTGACCACATAATTGATACCTTTCGGAATAAATGAAGGCTTTGTGCATAAAATCAACTTAAGGAGAGTGATTTTATGAGCAAAGCCTTAAAAACTAAAATCGTGTCCGTACTTATTGCCCTAGGTGTCGGTGGCCTATCCGCACTTCTTACCCGCAACAGCATGAATATATTTGAAACCGTAACAAACCCGCCGCTTGCGCCGCCGGCGGCCGTCTTCCCGATTGTGTGGACAATTCTGTATATCCTCATGGGGATAGGCGCAGCAAGGGTATACCTTAAAGACCCCAACTCAAAAGCACTTTATATCTACGGCACAAACCTTTTCGTAAACTTCTTCTGGAGTATAATATTCTTCAATATGCGCGCATTCGGGTTTGCCTTTTTGTGGCTCCTGCTTCTTTTTGCTGTTGTCGCACTCATGGTAATAAGCTTTTGGCGTGTTGACAAGACTGCTGCGCTTTTGCAGATTCCCTACTGTATATGGCTTTTAATAGCGGGGTATTTGAACCTTTTTATCTTCCTTGCAAATTGACTTTTTCGCCAAACCGTGTATAATATTCTCATATAACATATATGGAGGATTATTACAATGGTAGTATTTGAAATGCAGAATGGCAAGAAGATAAAGATAGAGCTTGACCCTCAAGCTGCGCCTATTACCTGCGAAAATTTTGAAAAGCTTGTTTCAGACGGCTTTTACGACGGTCTTACCTTCCACAGAGTCATCTCCGGCTTTATGATTCAGGGCGGTTGCCCACTCGGCACGGGTACAGGCGGCCCCGGCCACACAATCAAGGGCGAGTTTAAGTCAAACGGCCATGACAACCCGATAAAGCACACTCGCGGTGTCATCTCAATGGCACGCTCCATGATGCCTAACTCCGCAGGCTCGCAGTTCTTTATCATGCATAAGGACGCTCCGCACCTTGACGGTCAGTATGCCGCATTCGGCCGTGTAGTAGAGGGTATAGAAGTAGTAGACGAGATTGCCACAGTAGATACCGACTACTCAGACAAACCCACTACCCCTGTTATTATTAAAAAAGTTACTATAGAATAATTTTCAGGGCAGCCCTTACGGCTGCCCTGACTTTAATTGAGGTTATTAATGAAAAGGAAGATAATACATACTCTCACAATGCACATTTGTGTTTTTTCAGCAATAGCGGCGTATCTGTTTTTAACAATAGGTTTTAGAATCTACTGCCCGTTTAAATATATTACAGGGCTTACATGCCCTGCATGCGGTGCAACAAGAGCTATGTTTTCGCTTTTTCGCGGTGACTTTTCTGCATATATGGCATACAATCCGTTTGCCTTACCTCTCTCGGTTTCTCTAATTACTTTCCCACATCTTCGCATTATCGGAAAGTTCAAAACCCCCATGCTTGTTTTTTGCCTCCTGACGGCAGTGGCAAGCTTTGTATATAATGGCATAAGAATTATCTGTCATGCTTGACAGATAATTCTTTTCAATATATACTGAATTTATATATAAGAAAGGGGATTAATTCTATGGATATGCAAAAAGTGGATTCTTATATAATGGCTAATGCCCGGATGTTTGACTCGGTACAGCTTCCCGTTGTCCGCGATAAGCTTCTCGCTCTTGATGAGTCGAGATTTGGGCTTGTCATGGCTGCAGACCTCAAAGACCCCACCATTGCTCTCGTTCTATCACTCATTCTCGGTGGGCTTGGAGTTGACAGATTCTATATCGGCGATACAGGGCTCGGCGTACTCAAGCTTCTCACCTGCGGAGTATGCGGAATAATGACTATTGTTGACTACTTCCTCATCATAGGCAAAACCCGCGAAAAAAACTTCAATACAATTATGTCTATATTCTAAAAACAAACTAAAGCCCGCACGTCAATCTGACGTGCGGGCTTATTTATTTATATAAGTTCTTTACTTCGCCGCTGCCTGTATTGTAAGAACATCGCGCGAAGTGCGGATAACCTCAGCTGTGTCGATGATGAGATCTGTCTCGCCGTTGATTTCCTTAACAAACTCTCCAAGACCTGTAACATCATATGCACGAAGTTCAACCGGAGCAAAGCCGTCGCTGCCGTCAAGAGCAACCTGCAGAAGTGCCGCGTTGTCGCTGTCAATACCTGCCTTGCCGCCGCTCTTCAGCTTATATTCTGCAACGCCCTTTGTGCCCCAGAAGGTCATTCTCCAATAGGTTTCGAGAGAGAAACCACAGCTTGCCGGAGCTGCATAGGATACGTCAGCAGTAAGTCCCGCACCGTTTTCAAGCTCTGCCATAAACTGTCCGCAATCACGGAACTCAGGCACTTCCTTTGCAAAGTGGTTCCATGTGCGCGCACCGGTAACATTCTTTACGCCAGAACCTGTGAGGAAGCGAGCAAGGTCAACGCCATGGATAGCAATATCGTTGATTGTGCCGCCGTGCTTGCCCTTCTCAAAATACCACATCGGACGTGTGCCGTACTGAAGCGGGTGCTGACCCGTCATGTTAATTGCACCGATTTCTCCGAGTGTTCCGTCTGCAATCATCTCACGGATGTTTCTCATGCCACCCATAAAGCGCATTGTAAGATAGCAGCCAACCTTCAGATTCTTTTTCTTTGCGAGCTTTTCAATTTTGTCAAGCTCCTTAAGGCTTGTGCAAACCGGCTTATCGGCATACACATGTTTACCTGCCTTAAGCGCAGCTATAGCCTCTCCACCGCGCTCACCATAGCAGCCACCAAGGCATATTGCATCTACCTTTTCGTCGGCAAGAACCGACTCAAAAGTGGGGTAATTAAACTCAAGGCCGAGCCCGTCGGCAAGAGCCTTACCCTCATCTGTATCTTCCCATGCACCGAGAACTGTTATGTTCGGGTCCGCCATCGCCTCTTCATAGATCGCACCAGTGTGCCTGTGCTTGAAACCTACGAATACTAAATTCATACTTTTTCTCCTTTACTCTGTCATGAACATTATGTACCATTTTAATGCTATTTTAGATTATATACCGACTGTGTAAATTTTTCAATAAAAAAAGGAATATTTCCCAAAGCTTTTGTTGTGCAGAAATCAACTCTATTGTTTACTTGTCAAAAAGGGACATCTTTTTGCGATTCCGCGTCAATACGCTCATGTAACGTTGACTTTTAAATGGCGTTTAATATATAGAAAATGTGACGAGCTGTTCATCACACCCGAACATATCAAGACTGAAATTCAGATATTCGAAGAAATTGAGCGCCAGAACCCGCTCGAGCAAAAAATATTTTAATATTATATCTTAAAAAGCCAAAGTGTCAACTTTATACAAAAAAATTTATTGCTTTTTCTCATGTTTTGCCTTACTATTATAGTGTAAAACATCAATACCTGATTGGAGAAAACAACATGTTTAAGATAGCAATTATCGGCACAGAAAACTCACACGCACGCGCTTTCTGCAAAATCATACACGAGGGGCATGCTCTTCTCGGCGGTGTTCCGTACGCAGATTTTGAAGTAGTCGGCCTCTATGGCGATAACCCGGACGAAAACAAGCTTCTTCAGGAAATTACAGGCGGCAAAGCTGAAATTTCTGACAACCCCGAAGCATGGGTCGGCAAGGTTGATGCTGTTATGGTTACAGCGCGCAACGGTAGTAAGCACTTCGGCTATGTAAAAAAGTACATAGAGGCAGGCATCCCGGCATTCATCGACAAACCTATCACCATTGATATGGATGAGGCACTTGAGCTTGTAAGACTTGCCAAAGAAAAGAATGTCCCGCTGTGCGGCGGCTCTACCTGCGGCTTTGTCGATGACACTCAGTATATGAAGCTGCTTGCAAAGTCTGACAAGATTGAAAGAATTTACGGCGGGTCCATTTCTGCTCCGGTTAAAATGAAAAATGAGTGGGGCGATTTCTTCTTCTACTCACAGCACCTTGTTCAGATTATGACAGAGGTTTTCGGCCACGATGTCGAGTCTATACTCGCTGTCAGCCGCGAAGATAATGCTACATTTATAGCACGCTATAAAGACTATGATGTAAGCGGTCACTACGGTTCAGCTCAGTTCTCAGCCACAATCTACGACAAGGTAAACGTATACCACCGCAATATTTCTCTCAAGCCTGATGCTTACCTTTCTGAATTCCGTCGTTTTGAGCACATGGTAAGAACAGGCGGTATGCCCGAATCTTATGAAGAGCTCATTACCCCCGTATTCATTCTCAACGCTATTTATGAAGCAATGAATACAGGCAAGGAAGTAAAGGTAAAGAAGGTTGTTCTTTAATATGCGCAAAAGCCCTCCGCAAAGCGGAGGGCTTTTATCGGTCAAACCATTGTTTTTTATGAAAAAACCGGTCAATGTGCTATTGCTTTTTACTCTTTTTTGTTTTATCATATACATGAAATCTATACAGCAGGTGATATAAAATGGTACATAAGTTTTATAATGGCAAAATTATTCTCGGCAACACCTTTGCTCCCGAAGGGTATGCAGTATATACCGACGGTGATAAAATTGTTGCAATAACAAACGAAGAACGCGCCTTTGATATAGGTCATGATGCAGGCGACAAATATATCTCCCCCGGTTTCATCGACATCCACGTCCACGGCGGCGGCGGTGGTGACTTTATGGACTGCACGGTGGATTCATTCCTCAAAGCAGCAGAAATTCACGCAAAGTACGGCACAACAGTTCTTCTGCCCACAGCTTCCTCGGGCGTTGTGGAAGAATATATCGGAATGTTTGAAATACTTGACGAGGCTAACGAAAAAAACACCAAGGGTGCTTACATGCCCGGTATACACCTTGAAGGCCCTTACTTTGCGCTTTCTCAGGCAGGCGCACAGGACCCGGCATATATCACACCGCCGAAAAAAGAGGACTATGAGCTTCTTCTTGAAAAATACGGCGATAAGCTTATCCGCTGGAGTTCTGCCCCTGAGCTTCCCGGCTCTAAGGAATTTGCAAGAGCATGTCATGAGCATGACGTTGTTGTTGCTGTCGGTCACTCAGACGCAGATTATGACTGCGTAATGGAGGCATATGACTGGGGCTATAACCTCGTAACTCACCTCTACTCCGGTTGCAGCACCGTTCACCGCAAAAATGCATACCGCTACGCAGGCGTTGTTGAGGCAGCATATATGATTGACGGCATGGACGTTGAAATCATCGCTGATGGAAGCCATCTCCCTGCATCGCTCCTGAAGTATATCGTAAAGTTCAAGGGTGTTGACCGCATCTCTCTTATTACAGATGCTCTCCGTGGTGCAGGATACCCGGACGGTGAAACATTCATCACCGGAAGCCTTACAAACGGCAATGAGGTTATTATTGAGAACGGCGTTGCAAAGCTTCTGGACCGCTCGGCATTTGCAGGCAGTGTTTCTACAACGAACCGCCTTGTCCGCAACATGATAAATATGGCAGATGTTACGCTCCTTGACGCCGTACGAATGATGACAGCCAACCCCGCTCGTATGTGCAATCTTCGTGACCGCGGTGCAATCAAAGAAGGAAACTTTGCTGATATCGTTATCTTCGATGAGGACATTAATGTATCTCTCACAATGGTTAACGGAAACGTAGTTTTTGAGGGATAAATATCTGTAAAAACTAAACAGCGGTGGCTTTTTGCCGCCGCTGTTGTCAATTCCCCTCTTGATTTTTTCTCCGTTATGCATTAATCTATATATAAGCAATGTCACAAAAAGGAGGCAGATTTATGAAGCTTTTACAGCTGCAGTACTTTTGCACTGCGTGCAAACACAGCAATATTACCCGCGCGGCAGAAGAGCTGCATATTTCTCAGCCGTCCGTTTCAAATGCGATAAAAGAGCTTGAAGAGGAGTTCGGCGTAACATTATTTCGCCGGCTTAAAAATGGCTTCGCTCTCACAAGCGAAGGCGAAACCCTCTTAAAGCACGCTCAGGAGCTTTTGCAACATGCTGAGCGCATATCACTCATCATGTCCGACAAGGCAGAAGCACGCAATATTGTGAGAATAGGTATCCCCCCGATGACAGGTATTTCTCAGCTTCCAAAGCTGTACAGAGGCTTTCGCAATCTTCACCCCGATGTTAAAATTTCAATGCATGAGTTCGGTGCAAACAACCTTCTCGCCTCTCTTAAGGACGAATCGCTCGACCTCGCCATAATTCCAACCAACGCAGTAGACCAATCGCGATTTTCTTCTCTTGACCTCGGCGAGGTTGAAACGGTTTTCTGTGTTCCGGAGGGGCACAGTCTTGCGGGCGAGGAATTTGTGGATATACTTGCGCTAAAGGATGAACCTCTCATTCTCTTCGACAAGGGCTTTATACAGTATGATGTTATTAACTCGGCATTTGCTGCTGCGGGAATTGAGCCGAACATCGTCCACCTATCTTCACAGCTTTATATGATAAAGGAGTTTATCTCATCAGGCTTTGCCTGCGGGTTTATGTTCCGCGATATTGCCGAAACTATACCCGGCATAGTAAGCATTCCGCTTCGCAACCCGATAAAATCCAAAATAACCCTGATATGGGTTAAAGGGCGGCGCATATCAAACGATGTAGCTAAATTTATTGAGTATGCGAAGACAGTAAAACTATAAAATTAACGGAACGGGTTACCGTTCCGTTTTTTCACCTTTATTTTTATTAAATAGCTCTGACAAACCAACGATTATGAGAAAACCTCCGAATATACGGCGCAAAAGCGTCATATCAATCCTTGCGGCAACAAGAGCTGCAAGGATTGTTGTTACACACCCCGCGCCTGCAGCAAAAATTACCGCGCGCCAAACTATTCGCTTGTTTTTTATGTGTGACACGAGCGCGCACCCTGCGGTAGGGATAAAATACAAAAGGTTTATACCTTGCGCGGCAAGCTGTGATGTATCGCGAAACATTGTAAGGTACAAAATCAGAAGTGTTCCCCCTCCAATGCCGAAACCCGTTATTACTCCTGTTATAGCCCCTGCAAGCATATCTAAAACAAATTGCATACCCATCACCTCAAATCGCAAACAGCGCCCGGATTCCTCCGTATATTATAAAAAGCGCAAGCGCGCGGCGCAGAAGCTTTGCAGACATTTTTTTGAACACACACCCGCTTATTATGCCTCCAATAAGCCCGCCTATAAGAAACGGCACAGCCCCCGCTATGTCAATCTCGCCTTTTATAATATACACAATACCCGAAATTATAGACAGCGGCATAATTACCGCAAGCGAGGTCGCAAAGGCCTTTTTGTCCTCTATCCTTATCCATCGGCAAAAGAGCGGCACGAGAAACATCCCACCGCCTGCGCCAAAGAAACCATTTGCTATACCTGCAAGCGCACCACTCACGGCATATTTCACTTCATCACGCAAACTCACTTTTTCTTCCACCCTCTCTGCTTTACTGTAAGTATCACAACAGCAAACAACATCGCGGCAGCAAGCGTGATGAGAAACCTCACTATAAATTGCATGACCGTATCTGTAAACACCTCTGACTTTTGTTCCTCTCCCTCATATTCAAATGTGCGGGTGCGGATTTCCTGAGGTCTCTTTACCTGCACCACTACATTTGCGCTCACGCCATCCCGTGCCGTAATTCTTATATTCTCCTCACCCTCTGCAATGCCGTAAACGCTACACCTTTCTCCATTTGGGTAAATATCTATCCTACCCGCATTGTCCGGCAAGCTCCATTGAAGTTCTGCCTCGGTTGCGCTTTTCGGAAATACATCTGCATATATCTCAGAGCTTTCTCCCTCAAATAACGTAAGCCTTAATGTATTAGGGAGTATGCTCATCGCATCCACCGCGTCTTTTTGAGATAATTCTTCGTTCTTTAAATAAAAATCCTCCGAAATAATTGGCGCAGCGTGAGTGCAAATAACTGCCGAAATCAAAAAAGCAAAAACAAGAACAAGCTTTTTCAATAAAATCACCTGTTCTTATTCTTCCATTAAACGCGGTGTTTTAGTCATTGTTTTTTGTGCTTGTTAAGAAACGTTCGCTATGGTATAATCTGTATATGATTTTTTAGACGGAAGTGAAATTAGATATGATAGGCGTATTTGCAAACACATTTACCGTACTGCTCGGCAGTGCCATCGGCCTTCTTCTTAAAAAGGGCATACCGGAGCGGGTTTCAAAGGCGGTTATGGTCGCGATAGGGCTCTGCACCGTGTATATAGGTATAGACGGCGCTCTGAGCGGCTCGAACACAATTGTGCTCATTGTTTCTATGGTGCTGGGTACGATTGTTGGAACGCTCCTTAATATCGACGGGAAGATAAACGGCGTAGGTCTGTTCTTTGAGCGAAAGATGAACCGCAGCGACGGCAAGGCTACTATAGCCGAGGGGTTTATGACCGGCAGCCTGCTCTTCTGCGTGGGTGCTATGACAATCGTCGGGTCGTTAAATTCAGGCCTTTCGGGCGACCACACACTGATATTCACAAAGTCGGTACTTGACCTCATCTCGTCATGTATGCTTGCAAGCACGCTTGGCATCGGAGTTATGTTTGCGGCTATTTTTGTGTTTATTTTTCAGGGCGCGCTTGTTCTTGCCGCAGGGCTTTTACAGAATGTACTCACCGATGCAGCACTTATAAATGAAATAACCTGCGCGGGCAGTGTGATTATCATAGGGCTTGGGCTCAACATACTCGGTCTTTCAAAGTTTAAGGTCGCAGATATGCTCCCCGCAGTACTTCTCGTTCCGCTTATCTACTTCTTATTCGGGCTGATTCCGATAACCTTATAAAATATAAAGGACTTGCTTTTGCAAGTCCTTTTGTTTATTCTTCTATGTTCACGCCGTAGTCCTTTTTCGCGCCGTGCGAGCCAAAAATTTGCCATTTGCCCGCACCGAGCCGCTGCATAATTGCGCGGCGTTCTTCCGCACAGAGAGCGGGGTCTGTATCCACCGAGGTCATAAGAATTGGTGCATATTTGTTATATTTCGCCTGCTCAGCGGTCATCCCGTGCATGTTTATATAAATATCACCTGTAAACGCAATGTGGTGTGTATAGTCAATCAGAACAAGCTCACCCGGAAGGTGACCGCCCTTGCCCTCATATACCTCAAAGTGCATATCCGCAAAGTCATAAAAACCTATCTGCCACAGAGGCTCAGCCTTCTCTCCCGACACTTTCCATGGCACAGTAATTTTCTCGGGAGAGGTAGTGCGGTATGATGTGAGTATCTTACAAATCTGTACATACGGCTTGTGCAACACATTCTGCTCACGCAGGCCATCGCGCTCATCATACTCAAGCGAAAGACATTCTTTTGTCTTTTCGCTTGCTATAACCTCGTCAAACTCCGAAAGCAGACCGCAGTGGTCAACATCGGCATGGGTTATAAATATACGCTTTTTTCTGACCTCATAGTCCGGCAAAAGCTTTTTGAATATACTTACCATCTCATCGCGGTAGCACGCATACCCGCTGTCTATAAACAGCAATTCATTCCCGCTGACTATTATAGCGGTGTTGCTCCCGCATGGTGGCTCAATAAGAATAATTTCTGTATCTTCCGTCACTCTATGGCGCGTAATACGCGGGTCGAACGCATCGCCGCGGCACAAAGCCAGAAGCTCGGCAAACTTACTTATGCTGTCAAACGTCCGATACGGCGAGAGCCCCTTTTCATCGAGTGTTTGCATGGCAAGGTTGGCATTTACAAGCAACTCATTTTTGTTCTCCTCAGAAATATCCATAGCAGAGGCAAGGCTTGATACAAATGAGTTGTAGAATATGCTGTTGTCGTAAACCTTTTCTGCCCGGTTATAATCAATCACTCTGATTTCACACAAGTTCTCCGCACGAGCAAGGAACTCTGTAATCTTTGCTGAGTCCTCAACAAACAAGCCCATCTTGAAGAGCTGGTAGTCAGTTCCGTTTTCTTGTGAGCTTATATATGATATATTGAAACTGAACTCGTCGATAAGAGCAAGAACATCAGTTACGCTGCCCGGAACATCACGCAGCCGAAACTCTAAAAGCACAACGCTCTTTTCATCTGTAATGTTGCGTAAATACCCTATTTCGTTGAGCTGTTTCTCCGCACGCTCAAGCTGTTCACGAGTCCCCTCCGCGTCGATAAACAGCGTATGTGAGTCAACCGCCTTGTTATAACTAACACGGGTGATGTTTACGCCGAGAGCCGCAAAGCATCGGCTTGCCTTTAAAAACGCACCGATATGGTTTGGCATTGTAGTTACATAGGTCTTTTTCATAAAAATCGCCTCTTATGCGTTTTGTTCGTCATACGCCTTTCTTACTGCCTTTGCAAGCTGGTCTGCACATGACGTCGGCCTGCCGCCGCAGGTGTTGCCGAGGAGCATTTCTTCTATCTGCGAAACAGTCCAACCGTCAACAAGCTTTGAAATTGCTTTGAGGTTTCCGTTGCAGCCACCTAAAAATTCGATACCCGAAACAACCTCTCCATCAAGCTCAAACTTAATATTCATTGCACATACATCGCGTGTTTTGTAGATATATTCCATAATCTTTTCTCCTTTTTTGTTTAAGCAACACCCCACAACACCATAGGTGTTGCAGGGTGTTTGGTGCGGGCGGTGGGACTTGAACCCACACGTCGAAGACACTGGCTCCTAAGACCAGCGCGTCTGCCATTCCGCCACGCCCGCGAATTTTTTATTCCATTGTTCTGCGCCCTTCAAGTGCGCGAGTCAGAGTCATTTCATCTGCAAACTCAAGGTGCCCGCCTACGGGTATTCCATATGCAAGGCGGGTACTCTTCACCCCAAAAGGCTTTATGAGACGCGATATGTACATAGCCGTCGCCTCACCCTCAGTATCAGGGTTAGTCGCCATTATAACCTCTCGCACATCGCCCTTGGCAATGCGCTCAAGAAGCTCTTTTATTCGCACATCATCAGGCCCTATGCCGTTCATCGGAGATATGCAACCGTGAAGAACGTGATAAAGCCCATTATACTCACGTGTTTTTTCAATAGCCGCGACATCCTTGGGGTCGGACACTACGCATACAGTTGTTTTGTCACGCGCCTGATCGGCGCAAAGAGAACAAACCTCGGTATCGGTGAGGTTCTGGCATACACTGCAGAATTTCACCGATTTTTTTGCGTTTATAACGGCATTCGCAAAGTCCTGTGCCTCCTTCTCGGGAAGCGAGAGAACAAAGAACGCAAGCCTTTGCGCCGTCTTTCTTCCGACGCCGGGCAGCTTCTGAAACTGCTCTATCAAGTTTTCGACCGGTGCCGTGAAAAAGCGCATGTGATTTATCCTCCGTAAGATTTTTAGAACATTCCCGGGATATTCATGCCTCCGGTAATCTTCTTCATCTGCTCACTCGCAGCATTCTCAGCCTGATTCATCGCCTCGCTGATCGCCGCAACGATAAGGTCTTCAAGCATCTCGACATCGTCCGGGTCAACCGCCTCTGGAGCAATTTTAACTGCAGTAACACGGTTTTTTCCGCTGACCGTTGCCTCAACAACACCGCCACCTGCACTTGCAGTATATGTCTTTTCTTCAAGCTCTTGCTGCATACGCATCATATCCTGCTGCATCTTCTGAGCTTGTTTAATCATATTCATATTTATTCCGCCGCCAGGGAATCCGCCTCGTGCCATATCGAATATCTCCTCATTTAATCGTTATATCCATATCTTCGGGAATGCCTGCGAGTAACTCGTCAAGCCCGCTTGTCTGGGGTGCCTCGGCAACTGCCTTTTTGCCCGATGTAATCATTATACCCGGAGCTGACTCACTTGCCGCACCTCTTAGTATATCCATATTTTCGCTCCGTGTCAACATCTGCATTACAAATGCATTATCCGAATAAAGCGAAAGCGTGTTGCCCGAAAGTGTTGCGGTTACGCCTGCAAACAGCGGCAAAACGCCGGGGGAAAGGTTCTTTTTTGCAACTCCTAAAATTCTGTTCCAGACCTCACGCGCGTCACCTGCGAGAGGTGCCGCCTGCTGCGTTTTTCGAAGAATACTCGGAGAAGCCGGTTTCTTATCCGTGCTCGGCGATGCATTCACTTCAGGTTTTCTTTCAATCTTTGGGGGCTGGGGTTTCTGCGTCTGCTTTTCTTGCGCAGGCCCTGCGGTGAACTTGCCGTTTTTTATCTTATCCTCAAGCTCAGATACACGAGAGAATAATGAGTCTACATCGGCGTTGTCCGCGCCCTCACAGAGCCGCACACAACAAAGCTCTGCATCAATTCTCTTATTTGAGCTTGCAGCTATTGCGCCGGTTGCGTTCTGGAGCGCTTCAATGGCACGGCACAACCGCATATTATCAAATTTATCAGAAAGAGTTTTAAGCTCACCGTCAGTGTACCTCGCGCTGAGGCGCGGCAGGCTTTCTCCCTCTGCAGTTTTTATTATTAGAACATCGCGGAAAACCTCGGCAAGCTCTGTCAGCACAGAGGTGAGGTTCTTACCGCTTGTATATATATCGTTTAAGAACGTGAGTGTTTTGCCTAAATCACGCTCGGCAACAGCCAGCGCCATATCAAATGTTTGCTTTCTGCCGGCGAGCCCTACAACATTTTCAACCGTCTCTGCCGTGACTGTTCCGTCACCTACAGATATACACTGGTCTAAAAGCGAGAGCGCGTCACGCATAGCCCCATCAGAGAGCGATGCTATGTAGCTCGCCGCATCGTCCGAGAGTTCTGCACCTTCGCTTCTCGATATAAACTGCAGCCTTTCCGCAATAGCCGATAAGGGTATTCTTTTAAATATAAACCGCTGACAGCGCGAGGCTATTGTCGCGGGCACCTTATGCAGCTCGGTTGTTGCAAGAATGAACACAACGTGCTCGGGAGGCTCCTCCATTATCTTAAGAAGCGCATTGAACGCGCTTGTTGAGAACATATGAACCTCGTCGATTATATACACGCGTTTTTTTACATTTGCAGGCGAGTATATCGCCTCATCTCGCAGGTCACGCACATAATCAACACCGTTATTTGAGGCTGCGTCAATCTCTACAACATCAAGTATCTCACCGCCCGTAATACCAAGGCACGACGGACATTTGTTGCAAGGGTTGCCGTGAAACGGGTTTTCACAGTTGATTGCCTTTGAGAGAATTTTTGCACAGGTAGTCTTGCCCGTTCCGCGCGAGCCTGAAAACAAATATGCGTGTGACGTTTTCCCTGTTTCAACCTGTTTTGTGAGCGTGTCGCATACTGCTGACTGCCCCACAACATCGGCAAAGGACTGTGGACGCCACTTTCGATACAGCGCTTGATACATGAACATCTACCTCTGCTTAACTATTATTGTTTTGACCCATCGCACGACCGCACACCCATACCTCGACAACAGCAACATGTGCGGAATTTATGCAGGCAGCTCAAGGCCGGCACACCCGCGGCACACGAAGTAAACCGCTTAATGCTGCTCGGTTCCCCGCCTGACATGGTTCACAGCCCTTCGCTGCGCGGGACCGACCTCTCAACACTGCATACATAACCCTGCCACACGCCTCTGCGCCTCAATACAGGAATTCACCCCTGCTATAGCGGATTGCAGGTACAGGGCACCGCTGACTCCCCGGATAGTGCGGTCTTGCGACGGGCCAAAACTCTTTTGTTTATTATAAAAGCTTTATGCCGTGGTCCTTGCAGATTTCAACATCTGCCTTCGGCCATACGGAGGACTGAACCTCGCCTATATGCGCACAGTCAAGCATGAACATACACAGCCTTGACTGGCCAATACCGCCTCCGATTGTGTACGGAAGCTCACCATTTACAAGTGCTTTCTGGAACGGGAGCTCGAGTCTGTCTTCACAGCCCTCTTCCTTAAGCTGGCGGACAAGTGCCTCTTCGTCAACTCGTATACCCATTGACGATATTTCAAACGCGCAGTCGAGAAGCGGATAGTAAAGCACAATATCGCCGTTTAAATCCCAGTCGTCATAGTCCGGAGCTCTGCCGTCGTGTTTGCCGCCCGAGCGAAGCTTGCCGCCTATCTGGGTAATAAACACTGCGCCGTGCTTCTTTGCAATTTCGCGCTCGCGCTCACGAGAAGTAAGCTCGGGGAACATCGCCTCAAGCTCATAAGTCGAGACGAACGTTATTTCATCAGGGAGCTTTTTCTGTGTGCCGAACTTATCTGCTACCTCACGCTCTGCATCGCGCACAACCTCATATATTTTGCGCACAACCTCATATAAAAATTCTTGTTTGCGGTCTTGTTTATCAATTACAAGTTCCCAGTCCCACTGGTCTACATAGATGGAGTGAAGGTTATCTGTCATTTCGTCGCGACGGATTGCGTTCATGTCTGTATACAGACCTTCTCCAACCGCAAAACCATAGTTTTTAAGTGCCATTCGCTTCCACTTTGCGAGCGAATGGACTATTTCATATACACTGCCTGGCTGTTCAAGCAAATCAAACACCACAGGGCGCTCAATTCCGTTTAAGTTATCGTTTAGGCCCATTCCGCTCTTTACAAAAAGCGGTGCGCTTACACGCTCGAGGTTGAGTGCCTTTGCAAGGCGAGCCTCGAACATATCCTTTATCATTTTAACACCGCGCTCTGTTTCGCGGATTGACATTTTTCTGTTATAGCCTTCGGGCAGTATAAGGCGTTCTTTCATAATGAATTACCTCTCAAGGCAACAGGGTTTTACCCCATGCCGTTTCTGTGCAGAATTAGTACTTAATGAGATACCTGTTAACTTCCCATTCATGTACGGTGGTGGTATACTCTCTCCATTCGCGGCGTTTTGCTTCTATATACTTCGGTGCGATATGGTCGCCTATTGTTTCCATAAGAAGCTCATCGTTTTCAAACTCGTCGATGGCCTCGGAAAGGTTTGCGGGAAGCGCGTGGATATTATTCTCGCGAAGCTCACGCTTTGACATTTCGAAGATGTTTGACTCAACAGACGGAGGAGGTGTAAGGTTTTTCTTTATTCCGTCAAGGCCCGCAGCGAGAACTGCCGCAAATGCAAGATACGGGTTTGCAGCGGGGTCAGGGTTTCTTATTTCAATTCGTGTTCCCTCACCCGATGCGCTCGGTACTCGGATGAGCGGGCTTCTGTTCTTTGCCGACCACGCTATGTATATAGGTGCCTCATACCCTGCAACAAGGCGTTTGTATGAGTTGACTATCGGATTTGTAACAGCACACATACCGCGTGCATGCTCAATCACACCTGCGATAAAGCAATATGCCTCGCGGCTTAAACCAAGCTCATCTGACGGGTCGTAGAATGTGTTTTTGCCGTTTTTGGACAGTGATATATTTATATGCATTCCCGAGCCGCATATTCCGTAAATCGGCTTGGGCATGAATGTTGCATGGAGACCGTTTTTATGCGCTATCGTCTTTACAAGAAGCTTAAAGGTGATGATGTTGTCAGCCGTTGTGAGAGCTTCACCGTATTTGAAGTCTATCTCGTGCTGGCTTTCGGCATTCTCGTGGTGAGACGCCTCAATCTCAAAGCCCATTTCCTCGAGATATTTGCACATCTCACGGCGGACATTCTCGTCTGTATCTACGGGGCCAAGGTCAAAATAGCCTGCGCGGTCATTCCTTATAGCAGTGGGCTTGCCCTGCTCATCTGTCTGGAAGAGAAAGAACTCTGCCTCTGGCCCGATGTTTACGGTATAGCCCATATCTGCCGCATCCTGCAAAACCTTTTTGAGAACACAGCGCGGGTCACCCATAAACGGATTTCCGTTGGTGTCATATACATCACAGATAAGGCGAGCAACCTTTCCTCCGTCTTTTATCCACGGGAGAATTATAAATGAATTGAGGTCAGGCCGAAGGTACATATCGGACTCTTCAACGCGCACAAAGCCCTCGATTGACGAGCCGTCAAACATACATTTGTTATCGAGCGCGCGGGAGAGCTGTCTGGCTGTAATTGAAATATTTTTCATTGTTCCGAAAATATCGGTAAACTGGAGACGGATGAATTTTACATCTTCTTCTTTAACTATTCTTTCAATATCCTCACGCGTATAACCCATGACTTACCTCCGTTTTTCTCATTCTAAATATTGTATATTTTACCATGTATTTATATCTTTTTCAACCCTTATTTAATGTGGTGAATGACTCTTACGTCTCCGTCGGGTATCTCCTCATCACCGTATATCATTACGTTCTCAAAGCCATATTTTTGAGCGATATATTGTTTGTTTTTCTTTTTCTGACCGCTCATTGCCGATACTCGCCTGATATTTACACCTACAGTTAACTTGCCTCCGCGCATTCCTGCTTTTTCAATTTGTTGCTCGGCAAGATTTAAATATCTCTCCGAACGTGCCATTTCCCCGAGAGCGGGGTGGTATGCGCCGCAAAGTGCCTCGCCTCCGGACAGGTCATCAGTCGGGTTTAATCCAAACCGGATAACGGGAATATTGTTTTGTTCAAATATACCGAGAAGCTTTCCTCCGAGACGTGCCGCCTCATCAGGCGTAGCAGGCGTATATTTGCCATCACGCCAAAGCTTTTCAAGTGCCGTATCGCGAACAACAACGGTAGGATATACCCTTACTCCATCAGGCGAAAGAGCCGCTATTGCCTCGGCTGTCGCGATGTCCTTTTCCTCATCTGAACCAGGAAGATGCGTCATCATCTGAAGTATGAGCTTAAACCCGTGTTTTTTTATAAGCTTTACGGCATTTAACGTGTCATTGACTGTGTGCCCTCGCCCGGATTTTTCAAGCACACCGTCAATCATTGACTGCGTACCGAGTTCTATTGTATCTACACCATACTGTTTGAGTATTGAAAGTCTTTCTTCATCAATGCAGTCAGGCCTGGTCGAGAGGCGTATTCCGCTTACTTTCCCGCTGTCGATAAACCCTTTTACCGCAGAAAGATATTCTATCATCAATACAGGCTCAATCGCGGTAAAGCTTCCGCCGTAAAACGCAACCTGTGGCTTATTATCGCCGGTTTTCCCTAACGCCTCAGCTATAGTTGCCTTTACATCCTCACCGCCGGGTACCGAAGTGCAGCCTGCTATCTTTTTCTGATTGCAGAACACACAGTCATGCGGGCAACCGACATGCGGTATGAATACAGGAATGATGGACGGCATTATTCCATCCCCATAAGCTTTAGAGCTTCTCTTGCCGCCATCTGCTCGGCCTCTTTCTTGCTTCTGCCAAAGCCTGTGCCGATATGGTTGCTGTTTATCATAACCTCAACGGTAAAGCTACGCTCATGGTCAGGACCGTTTGACTCTAAAACGCGATATGAGAGCATCTCTCCGCGGTTTTTTTGAACTATCTCCTGAAGCGTTGTTTTATAGTCGGTCACACTCCACTCTCCGCCCTTTTCTGCATCAAAAACAAAGCGTTTTATGAACGCACGCGCACTTTCTTCTCCCGAGTCAAGGTATATTGCTCCAATTACAGCTTCAAATGCGTCTGCAAGAATGGATGCACGCTCGCGGCCGCCGCCGCTCTCCTCACCATGTCCGAGACGGAGCTCTTCTCCCAAGTTTATAGCCTTTGCTCTCTCACACAATGCACCTGTGCAAACCAGAGATGAACGCATTTTGGTGAGCTCACCCTCAGGCTCTTCAGGATATTTGTTAAACAGATAGAGTGCCGTATTCATACCCAGCACCGAATCACCTAGGAACTCCAGGCGCTCGTTATCTTCCACACCCAAGGCGCGGTTTTCGTTAGCGTACGAACTGTGAGTAAGCGCACGCTCAAGCAGGGCAATATTGCGAAACTTATACCCTATTTCATTTTGAAATTTAATTAAGTTGTTTTTAGGAGATTTATTCATCAGACTCATTTCCCTCTGCAAGGCTTTGAGATATTTTTATTGTCATGCCGGAATCGACATAATCTATCGCTTGTATTATGCAGTGATAAATCGCAACGGAATTCGCAGAGCCGTGCGCCTTGATAACAGGCTTTCTTACGCCGAGAAGCGGCGCACCGCCGGCACTGTTATAATCTATTTTTTTCTTAAATCCGCCTATATTATTCTTCACAAGGAGAGCTGCGAGCTTGCCCTTTGTTGAGCTCATAAACATATTCTTGAGCTCACGGGCAAAGAACATTCCTATACCCTCCATTGTCTTAAGGTATATATTACCCGAGAAGCCGTCTGCTACAATAACATCTGCGCTGCCCAAAGGACCGTCACGACCTTCGATATTTCCGATAAAATTAATAATGCCTTTATCGCCTGCCGCACGAAGAAGTTTATATGCCTCCTGATGAACAGAGTCTCCCTTGTGTTCCTCGGCACCGTTGTTTAAAAGACCTACTCTCGGGGCCTTTATGCCGAGTGCGCGTTCTGCATAAAACGAGCCCAAAAGCGCAAATTGGTACAGATATTCAGGGGTACACTCTGCGTTTGCACCACTGTCAATAAGCACTGAAATACCCGTGGCTGTAGGCGTTATCGGAGCAAGCGCTGCACGGCGGATGCCCTTTATCCTTTTTAAAATAAGCGTTGCCTGCGTAAGCAGCGCACCTGTGCTCCCACCTGAGACAAGTGCATCGCCGCGGCCTTCTGCAAGGGCCTTCATTGCGACTGTCATAGACGAGTCAGGCTTTTCCTTCATAACGCGAAGCGGGTCATCGTTCATGTGGACAACCTCACTTGCATTAACTATGCTTATATTCTTTCTGTATTTTCCGTTGGGGTCCTCGCTCTTGAGAAGCTGTGTCAGTTCGTCTTCATTTCCGACAAGAACTATATCCACATCAAGCTCTTCAGTAGCAAGAACTGCTCCTTTTACGAACTCGCGGGCACCGTTGTCGCTTCCCATTGTATCAAGTATTATTCTCATACCTTATTTCTCCCCTATCTTTTCAGCCAGCTCATCTATTATATTGAGCGAACGCGCGGCAATGGCTGCATTTTTTTCTTTTTTTGCCTTAATTCTAATTTCAAGCGGAGTAATTATCCCAAAGTTTATGTTCATCGGCTGAAAATCCCCGACGCTGCCTGAGCTTACATATGTACCCAGCGCGCCTATAGCCGTTGTCTGCGTAAAAATTGGCGCTTCTTTTCCTCGCAGCTTGCATGCAAGAGTGAGCCCCGCAAGAAGCCCTGAAGATGCAGATTCGACATATCCCTCAACGCCGGTCATCTGCCCTGCAAAATATAGGTTTTCATCGCCCTTGACTGAGAAATCGGCATTTAAAAGCCCGGGTGATTTTATATATGTGTTTCTGTGCATTACGCCGTAGCGCACAAATTCTGCATTTGAAAGCCCCGGTATCATAGAAAACACCCGCTTCTGTTCGCCGAATTTAAGATGTGTCTGAAACCCGACTATATTATACAGCGTTCCCTCTTGGTTATCGCGCCTAAGCTGAACTACAGCATACGGTGTCTCCCCTGTTTTTGGGTCACGCAGGCCAACCGGCTTGAGCGGCCCGAAACGAAGAGTGTCATATCCTCGTCTTGCCATTACCTCTACCGGCATACAGCCCTCGAATACCCTTTCGTCCTCAAACCCATGTACTTCTGCCTCTTGCGCAGTAACAAGAGCTTCTAAAAACAGGCGGTACTCATCTTCTGTCATTGGGCAATTTATATAGTCAGCAGTGCCTTTATCATAACGCGATTTGAAATATGCGCGCTCCATATCTATACTGTCATATGTTACAATAGGCGCAGCAGCATCAAAAAAACCAAGGAATGCATCCCCGCCGAAATATTCTCGAATTGATTCTGCAAGAGAGTCTGATGTAAGCGGGCCTGTTGCTACAATAATCGGGCGCTCTTTAGGCAGCTCTTCAATTTCTCGCTCCTCTACCGTAATATTCTCATGTGTGCGTATTTTTTCGGTAATATACGCCGAAAACCTCTCGCGGTCTACAGCAAGTGCTCCGCCCGCAGGAGTACGGTTTGCATCTGCCGCCTGCATAACCAAAGAGCCAAGCCTTCTCATTTCTTCCTTGAGAAGCCCTACTGCATTTTCGATGCCTGCGGCTCTTAGCGAGTTTGAACACACAAGCTCGGCAAAGTTTTCTGATTTATGCGCAGGGGTAAGCTTCTTTGGCTTCATTTCACAGAGCGTAACAGAAATCCCGTGCTGAGCAAGCTGCCATGCCGCTTCGCACCCTGCAAGCCCTGCTCCTATAACATATGCCTTACTCATTTTCACTCACTTTTTTCTGCCTTTTTTGTTGTTTTCTTGGCTGTACTTTTCTTTGCCGCAGTCTTCTTGGACGTTGTCTTTTTCACAGTCTTTTTTGTTGTCTTCTTTTCTGTCTCAGACTTTTTCTTATATTCCTGCGGCTCATATCTCTCACATTCGGGGTTTGCGCAAAAGGCTTTTTTCGGGCCTCTTCCCGAACGCTTATACATTGTCTTTCCGCAGACCTCACACTTAGCTTCCTGCGGAACATCCCACGTCATAAACGTACACTCGGGGAACTTTTCACAGCCGTAGTACCAGTACCCGTTTTTAGACTTCTTCTTGAGTATCTGACCGCCGCAGTTCGGGCATTCTCCCGGCGTTTTTTCGACTATTGCCTTTGTGTTCTTACACTCCGGAAAACCCGGGCATGCAAGAAATTTTCCGAACCTGCCGGATTTTACAACCATGTTTCTTCCGCACTGCTCGCAGACAATATCCGTCACCTCATCGGGAACCTTAAGGCGTTTTCCTTCGAGCGCGTGCTCAGCTGCTTCAAGCTCCCTGGCAAACGGGCCGTAAAAGTCTGAAAGCGTCTGCTTCCAATCTTTCTTGCCGGCTTCGACGTCATCAAGTGTCTCTTCCATATGTGCTGTAAACTCAACATCTACTATATCGCTGAACTGCTCGACCATGAGCCCGTTTACCACCTCGCCGAGCGGGGTAGGCATGAGGCTCTTGCCCTCTTTTATTACATATTCGCGGTTAAGTATTGTTGAAATAGTCGGTGCGTAGGTACTCGGGCGACCTACACCCTTTTCTTCCATTGCCTTAATAAGGCTTCCGTCTGTATAGCGTGCCGGAGGCGAAGTGAAGTGCTGTTCGCTCTTTTCGCCCTCAAACTTAAGCGGCTCGTTCTCAACAAGGTCTGGCAAATTGTTTGCCTCGGCCTCTTCCTGCTCTGCAGCCATATCTGAATATACTGCAGTGTATCCGCGGAAAGCAATGCGCGAGCTTGTCGCACGGAATATATATTCTCCCGCGCCTATATCTACGCTCATTGTATCATATACAGCACTTTCCATCTGGCATGCGACAAAGCGCGACCAAATTATGCGATAGAGCTTGTACTGGTCGGAGCTGAGGCTTTTCTTTATCATTTCGGGAGTGAGCCTTACATCCGACGGGCGTATTGCCTCATGCGCGTCCTGAGCGCTCTTTTTTGTCTTGAATACACGGCGTGTTTTCGGGCAGAAGCTCTCTCCGTAGGTTTCTGTTATATAGTTTCTAACAGCATAAACCGCCTCGTCAGCAAGCCTTAACGAGTCAGTTCTCATATATGTTATAAGACCTGTCGAGCCTATACCTTCTATATCTACACCTTCATACAACTGCTGTGCAATAGTCATCGTGCGGCTGGGAGACATGCCGAAACGTCGCGATGCCTCCTGCTGGAGCGTCGATGTAATAAACGGAGGTACGGGCGAGCGTTTTTTCTGCCCGCGCTTTAATGATTTTACATAAAAGTCCGCAGTCTTGACGCTTTCAATTATCTTGTCTGTCTCCTCCGCACTTGCCGGTTCTATCTTTTTCTTCTCGGTGCCGTGGAATTTCGCAGTAAATCTGTCCTCATTGGGAGCAATGCGTGAAAAATCGGCGTCTATTGTCCAGAATTCACGCGGGACAAACTCGCGTATCTCATTCTCTCTGTCAATTACAAGGCGTGTTGCAACAGACTGAACACGGCCTGCCGAGAGCCCGTAACGCACCTTCTTCCAGAGCAGTGGCGAGAGCTTATAGCCAACAATTCGATCAAGAAGTCTTCTTGCCTGCTGAGCGTTTACGAGGTTCTCGTCTATGTCACGTGGTTTTTTTATCCCCTCAACAATAGCGTTCTTCGTAATCTCGTTAAAGGTTACTCGCTTTGTCTTCTTTTCATCAAGCCCTAAAAGCTCCTTCAGATGCCACGAAATGGCCTCTCCCTCGCGGTCAGGGTCAGTTGCAAGGTATATTGCATCGCTTTCTTCTGCAAGCGCGCGAAGTTCCTTTATAAGCGCGCTTTTCCCCCTTATTGCGAGATATTTCGGTACGAAACCGCCCTCAATATCAATTCCTATATCACTTTTGGGAAGATCACGCAAATGCCCCATAGAAGCCTTTACCTTATACTTGCTCCCAAGGTGCTTGCCGATTGTTTTAACCTTTGTCGGTGACTCCACTATTACAAGATATGACATATGTTTGCTCCGTTTCTGCCGCTTTATCTACGGCTCTATATCCTTTATTACAAATCTGCCTCCCGCAAGCTGCCTTAAATGACCGCGTATTTCAAGAAGGGTAAGGAGCGCGAGCACCCGCTGCACCTTAAGGCCACTTTTCTCCGCTATCTCGTCTGCCCGAAGCTCATTACCTGCAATCGCAGCCATCACAGCACGGTCATCACCTTCGAACTTGTCAAGATAGCCGTCGGGGAAGCTGAATTCTTTTTTCTCTTCGTTTATTTTCTCTGTTTCGCTGTCAGCTATATCGGTATTGATTTTCTCTCCAAAAAGGTGTGCATATTCCGACAGTACATCCTGTCCGGACATTACCGCGATTGCACCTTCGCGTATTAGTTGGTTCGAGCCCCGGCCCGCACGCTCAAATATACCTGCGGGAACAGCAAATACGTCGCGGCCCTGCTCAAGCGCAAAATTCGAGGTAATGAGTGCCCCGCTCTTTTCGGGCGCCTCTACCACAACCGTACCGAGTGTAAGACCGCTTATTATTCTGTTGCGCAGAGGAAAACTGAGCCTTGTTGGACGTGTCCCCGGAGGGTACTCCGAAACTACCGTTCCGTTTTTTAATACAGCATCCATAAGACGCTTGTTTTCAGAAGGATAGCATATATCCGGCCCGCAACCCAGAACTGTAACTGTTTTGCCTCCGGCACTCACAGCGCCCTCTGTTGCCAGCGTATCTACACCGCGAGCAAAGCCTGTTACCACAATCCCGCCACTGAGAGCAATTTCTCGGGCTATCTTTCGTGCCGCCTCGCGACCGTTCTTGGACGCATGGCGTGTTCCCACTACTGCTATCGCGGGGGAATCCTTAACATTCAGCGGCTCTCCGCGTGCATATAACACTGCAGGTGGTGTTGGAATATCCCACAGACATTCGGGGTATTCTTCGTCCTGCGGAGTTATTATCCGGATGTCCTTTGCCTTACAATCAGACACTATTTTCTGTACTCGAACAAGGCTTTTATGGCACAGAAGTTCTTTATCCTTATCGTTTACCGTATGTGGAAGTGCTTCATACTCTTCAGGTGTAGCGGCATACACCGCATCTATTGTGCCAAAGTGCGAAAGAACCATTTTTATCTTCCTGCTTCCGGAATTCAAGCATTCTGAAAGCCATATCCACAGTTCCTTTTTCGGCACCTTTTCATCACCCTTCTTCACTCATCTTATACATAAATATCGCCGCCGCAACAGACGCATTGAGTGACTCTGCGCCTCCCTGCATAGGGATAATTACACTTGCGTCGCAAAGAGCTGCAACCTCACGGCGAACCCCGTTCCCTTCGTTGCCTATAACAACGGCGACTTCTTTAAATCTACACTCTGAGATATTCTTTACCTCTCCGTAAAGCTCTGAGGCATATACCTTTACCCCGTCGCTCCTGAGGCGAGGGATAAGACTTTCAAGGTTCCCAGATATTACCGGTACTCTGAAAATTGAGCCCATTGCCGAGCGGATTGTCTTCGGGTTATATATATCGGCGCAGCCGTCCTCAAACACGGCATCTATGCCAAATGCGTCGGCAGTGCGTATTATTGTGCCGATATTTCCTGTGTCCTGAAGCCTGTCAAGAAGAAGTACACGCTTTAATCCGGTGTTCTCCCTTTTCTTCATTTTGCATGTAAATATAACGGTCTGGGCTGTTTTAAGGGAAGTAGCGCTATCAAGAATATCCTGTGGAGCAACACAAACCTGCGCTCCAGGAATTTCGGGCAGGCTTTCTTCTGCCTTTTCGCTTACAAGCACAAGCGGTATTTCCATATTCTCTGCAACAGCTTCATGCAAAAGCTTTATTCCGTCGCATACAAACTCGCCTCTTTCGGCACGCAGTGACTTGTCCTTAGAAAGCGCTCTGATGTATTTTACCGTCGCATTCTGGCGACTTGTTATCCTATCTATCATCATTCACCGCGCAGCTTCTTTATGTTGTCGTTCTCACCTATAACTATAAGAACATCGCCTTCTTTTATAACATATGCGGCAGTAGGTGAAACCACAAGGTCGCGCGCAAACTTATCACGAGCAGCAATTACGTTAATGCCGTATGCCCCACGTATATTGAGTTCCAAAAGGCTCTTTCCGTACCATGCAGACGGTGCCTCAATCTCTACTATGCTGTGTTCATCCGAGAGCTCTATGAAGTCTATTATATTCTTTGCGGAAAGGTGCTGAGCAAGCCTCTTCCCCATATCGCGCTCGGGGAATACCGTAACATCTGCACCTATGCGTTCAAGTACCTTCATATGAAGCATGCTCTGTGCCTTGGCTACAACCTTTTTAACCCCAAGCTCCTTAAGCATAATTGTAACGAGGACGCTATCCTCAATATTATCTGCCATAGCAACAACTGCAACATCAAAATTTCTTACTCCGAGAGAACGAATTACATTTTCGTCCTTCGCATCTCCTATAACTGCGTGTGTTACATGGTCTGCAACAGCCGCAATCTTCTCTTCGCTTCTGTCTATGACAAGTACGTCATGTCCAAGGTTTGACAGCTCTATTGCAAGTGAGTTGCCAAATCTGCCCATACCTATTATGAGAAACGAATCCATATACCCTACCTCCTAAAAAAACAGCAAAATTGCTTTTATCCTATGATTGTTTTTCCGTCCGGATAGCTTATCTTGGACGGGGTTTTCTTTGCAAGAAGCCCGATGCTTATTGTCAAAAGCCCTACTCTTCCAAAATACATAAGGCAAATCAACACTGTTTTTGAAACAGGGTTTAACAATGCCGTTATACCTGTAGTAAGACCTGTTGTTGAGAATGCCGATACGCACTCAAATATTGCATCTATCATATTAACGCCGTCTGTCTGGGCGATTATGACTGAGCCTATGCTTATAAGCCCTGCGGCAACCATCATTACCGTAACGGCCTTAAGTATTGTATATGGCGGCACTTTTCTTTCAAATACGGTGACCTCATCTCGGCCCCTCATCACTGATATTGCAGTAATTACAAGGACTGCAAATGTAACTGTTTTTATACCGCCGGCAGTAGAGCCGGAAGAGCCGCCTATAAACATGAGGAATATTGAAAGCACCTTGGATGACATCGTCATGTTATGCTGTGAGAATATATAATATCCCGCCGTTCTTGAAGTTGATGCCTGAAACAGAGATGCAAGAAGCTTCTCGCCGAGGTTCATCCCGCCAAAAGTTGCACCGTTTGAATACTCAAACATCATAAACAAACCGGTGCCCACAACAAGGAGCGTTGCTGTAGTAATAATAACAAGCTTTGTGTGGAGATTGTACGATTTGAATCCCTTTTTGTCACGGATGTCTTCCCATACAAAAAAGCCGAGGCCTCCAAATACCATAAGCGACACGAGCGTAAGACATACAAGCGGGTCAGATGCATATTTACTCATACTCCCCATATGGCCGCCACCTACGCCCATTATATCAAAGCCCGCATTACAGAATGCTGATACTGCATGAAAAATACTTTTAAAAATACCCTCGCCAAAGCCATAGTCAGGAATAAACCGTATTGCAAGGAGAACAGTACCAACGCCTTCGGCAATGAGTGTACGCTTCAAAATATGCTGCGCAAGGCGCACTACACCCGAAATCTCGTCAACAGAAAATGACTGGGTCATAATGAGCCTTTCTCTGAGCGATATGCGTCGGTGTACTGCAAGTGAAAATACGGTTGCAAACGCCATAAAGCCTAAGCCCCCGCATTGAATAAGCAGAAGTATGACTATCTGACCGAAACGTGTCCAGTGGGACAGCGTATCAACCACTATAAGGCCGGTAACACACGTCGCACTTGTAGACGTAAACAGTGCGGTTAAAAAATCACACGGCACTGATGACTTTGAAGCTACCGGAAGCATAAGAAGAAATGTTCCCAAAAATATTATAACTAAGAACACCACGAGAATAATTTTTGTCGGGCTTACCTTGTGCTCGTGTTTTATTTCGCGTTCTCTCGTGTCAAAAAGCCCCATTTAAAATCAACTCCCTGCGAGAAGCCCCGAAAGCGCAAGTGCTGCGTTTTCATATTTTTGTATTATGCGCTCATTTTCTTTGCGCTCTTGATTCTTAACCTTGATAGCGGCATAAATACCATCATTGTGAACTATTCCGAGTTCTTTGATAAAGTGGGTTTCATCCACTCTGATATAATACTCATTGTCGCTCTCTATGCCGAATTGGGAAAGCGGCTCAAATGCACCGCTTTTGGCATACCACTCAGCATATCTGCGGTCGAAGAAAAACAGCAGTATTTCGTCGTCTGCCATGCTTATGGAGATTTTGTCTATGCTTGCCGCATTGTATTCGTCAATGGCAAGGGCCTGGTCCCCCGAGCCCATAATGCTCTCTGTGCTGAGCATTTGCCGCCCGACAGAAGCCTTGGGGGGTTCTTCTCCGTCTTCTCCGCCTGCTACAGGAATAAAACTGCCGAGGTAGTCTGAAAGTTTCTGCATTTGCTCGGTATCGGCAAATACCGCCCCTGCGAGAATATAATCCAAGTCATTGTACTCACGCGTAAATACGTCGTTAATAAGCATTACTGCAAGTATACTGACAGCGATTACGGCAAACGTAGCTATGCGGAAATGATACCAATATACGTTTTTGAACCAGTATTTAAGCTTTTCCCAGAATGTTGCCTCTGCCATAAAGCTATCGGGCTTGAATACAGCGAAAATCTCTTGTGTATCTCGGCTCTTTTTCATTTGCTTACTCCTTCTCGGGCTTCATTGTGGGGAACAGCAGAACGTCACGGATTGCCGCGCTGTCGGTAAGGAGCATCGTCATACGGTCAATACCGAACCCGATACCGCCTGTAGGAGGCATGCCTATCTCAAGGGCATTCAGGAAGTCTTCGTCGGTAGTATTTGCCTCATCATTTCCCTGCGAGAGCTGTTCTTCCTGGTCCTTAAAGCGCGCACGCTGGTCAATCGGGTCATTGAGCTCAGAATATGCATTAGCCATTTCCCAACCGTTCATAAAGAACTCAAAGCGTTCTACATAATCCGGGTCCTCCGGCTTTTTCTTGGTCAGCGGAGAAATCTCAATCGGGTGGTCCATAACAAATGTAGGCTGAATAAGATGCTCCTCTACAAACTCTTCAAAGAAGAGGTTTAAGATGTCGCCTTTCTTATGCCTGTCCTCAAATTCGATATGCTTTTCCTTTGCAATCGCCTTTGCTTCTTCTGTAGTTTTAATCTCGTTAAAGTCAACACCGGAATATTTCTTAACGGCATCAACCATCGTTATTCTTTCAAACGGACGCCCGAGGTCCATTTCTATTCCGTTGTAGACAATCTTTGTAGTTCCGAGAACTTCATTTGCAACATGACGATACATTTCCTCCGTGAGGTCCATCATGCCGTGATAGTCTGTATATGCCTGATAAAGCTCCATAAGAGTAAACTCCGGGTTGTGGCGCGTATCAAGGCCTTCATTTCTGAAAACTCTGCCTATTTCGTATACCTTTTCAAGGCCACCTACAATAAGGCGCTTGAGCGGAAGTTCAAGCGAAATTCTAAGCTTAAAATCCTCATTGAGTGCGTTGAAATGTGTTTCAAACGGTCTTGCCGCCGCTCCGCCTGCATTTGCAACAAGCATCGGTGTTTCAACCTCCATAAAGCCGCGTGCATCAAGATAACGGCGAATGGAGCTTATAATCTTTGAACGCTTTATAAATGTATCCTTAACCTCGGGGTTCATAATGAGGTCAACATATCTCTGACGATAACGGATATCGGTATTTGTAAGACCGTGGTACTTCTCCGGAAGTGGCTTTAAAGACTTTGAAAGAAGCTTTATTTCAGTAACATGGACTGAAATTTCGCCTCGGCGTGTGCGGAATACTGTACCTACTGCACCCACGATGTCACCGATATCAAACTTCTTGAATTTCGCAAACGCCTCCTCGCCGATATCATTGATGCGGACATAGAGCTGCAGTTTGCCCTTTAAATCCTGAAGGTCGCAAAAGAATGCCTTGCCCATATCTCGGCGGCTCATCATGCGGCCTGCAAGGCTGACTGTGCTACCCTCCAGCTCATCAAAATTCTCAGTTATGTCGGTTGTATGATGAGTCCTGTCATATTTTACTATCTCAAACGGATTTTCGCCGTCATCCACGAGCTTTGCAAGCTTTTCGCGGCGTACGCGCAAAATCTCGTTTAAATCCTCAACCGGTGCCTCATTTACTCTTGTTTCTTCCGTAGCCATTTAAAGTTCCTCCATTTTAGCTGATTTAAGTATGCCGGGGCTGAGTGCTAAGGCTGCGCTCTGCCCCGGTCAAATTAGTTTCCTATCTCGACAATTTTATACTCAATAACTCCGCACGGGGCCTCGACATTTACTATGTCGCCTATCTTACTGCCCAAAAGCGCGCGGCCAAAGGGCGACTCATCAGAAATGCGGCCTTTATACGGGTCTGCCTCCTGAGATCCGACAATCCAATACTCCTCCTCGGAGCCGTCGGACACATCGCATACTTTTACATGTGAGCCGGTATGCACCTCGTCGGTGTTTGCAGAAAACTCTATAATCTCTGCATTTGCAATTATGTTTTCAATCTCTGCCTTGCGCGAAAAGAGCTTGCCTTGCTCGTTTTTCGCCTCGTCATATTCGCTGTTTTCGGAAAGGTCGCCAAATGAGCGTGCTTCTTTAATAAGGTCTGCCACCTCTTTCTCTCGCACGTTCTTCAGATAATCGAGCTCATCGCGGAGCTCCTGTAGTCGCTCTTTTGTAAGCTTGAATGTCTTTGCCATTTTTACTCCCTCATTTTCCTATTATATTTTTAACTGATTTTCTGTTCTCTACTATATAAATAAAAAATTACGATTACAATGTATCATATTATAGATACCTTATTTCAAATTGTCAAGTAAAAGGTTTGTTAATTTTGAATTTTAATTTCGACTTTTATCTCTTTTTTCTGTAAAAAACCGCTTTTTTTCAGTATCAAAGCAAGCGGCTCAATGATTTTTTCCGGAAGTGAATTGAGAAGCTCATCTGATAGCTTTATTCTAAAATCCGCCAAATCCGCCTGACATTGGCCGTAATGCAAAAAAGCCTGCCCGTTACACATACACAGCTCGGGTATTCCCTCGGGCGCGTCCTGCCTTATGCTCACGCCCGTTTGTTCGGCTATTTCCTCTGCTATTTCACAAAACGCATTGTTTTTCACATACACACATCGGCAGACAGAAAGAAGACGCTTCGCCGCCTCAACCACGTTTGAAAAGCTCCCGCCCGTAATGACAAATTCATTGGGCGCATTGTGTTTTTCTGCAAAAAGAAGCGCCATATCCCCACACATTTCCATAAGAAGCGGGTTCCCGTCGATCACCGCAGTTATCCCGAAACTGCCAAGCGCCTCAAGCCCCGCTTCAGCAGCGCAAACAGTTATCCCTATTTCAGAAAATATTTTTGCGCACTTTCTTATACGGCGCAGAAAACGCCTTTTTGAGTATGTTTTCTTTATCTCCGCCATGTATATCTCAACTGCGCGAAATTCGCCGATTTTGGCAATTTCAAGCGCACAGCGTGCGTTCTTTTCCCTTTCGCAGACAACACCTATCCGCAAGACACACCTCCTCTCATTCCTAATGATATAATATTTACTTTTTGACGATATATTACACAAAACTCGGACGAAGTGTGATAATACACTTCGTCCGAGAAAAACCCTACTGCTGCGGCGCAGCTATTCTTTCATTTACAGCAGCAATCGCCGCCTGAAGCTGCCTGTCCTGTTCGTCGGTAAGAAGATAGAAGTTTTTTTCTTCTTCTGCTGTCAACTCAACAACTCTGTCTGGCTTTATACCTCCGGTATCTTGCAGGCTCTCTCCGCGTCCTGTGTAATATTTACTTACCGAGAGAATAAGACCTGAGCCGTCCTTAAGCTGGATTTGGCTCTGAGCAAGCCCCTTGCCCGTCGTTGCCTCACCAACTATCTCCGCTTTGTCCTGCTCCTGAAGCGCCGCCGCAAAAAACTCAGCCGCGCTTATCGAGTATTTGTTTGTAATTACAGCCATCGGCAAACCAAGCTCATTTGCGTCCGAGTAGTGGGTAGTTGCTTTGCCCTTCTTATCCTCTTCTTTTATTATAATACCTTCGGGAAGAAGCGGGTCAAGGGTGTTTACCATAACCTGAAGAAGCCCTCCGGGGTTATTTCGCACGTCAAATATAATACCTGAAACATTCGCCTTTGTGAGATTTGATATTGCACTTGCAACGTCCTTATCAACGTTAGCTTCAAAGCTTGATATTTTTATATAACCGATATTTCCGTCAAGAATTCGTGCTTTTACGTTCTGTACATCAAGCTCACGGCGCGTTATACTCAAGCTTATCGGATTGGCAACCCCTTCACGCTCTATAACAAGTGATACCGGAGTCCCGACAGCACCGGTAATTTTCTTTATCGCCGCGTCGTAACCGATCTCCGATACCGACTCGCCGTCTACAGTTGTTATACGGTCAAAAGGCTGGATTTTGGCATATTCGGCAGGGGATCCCTCAAATACATCAAGAACAAGCACTGCCTGCGCATCTGTATCATATGACGCATTCACGCCGATACCTACAATTTTGCTGTTTGTAGAATTTACGACAGATGCAAACTGCTCTGCAGTAAGGTAATATGACCATTGGTCACCAAGCATGGCAACCATTCCGTAAATCGCGCCATCGTTTATTGTCTTCTCGTCATATTCATTTACATAGTATTTATCAATATACCCGCGCACCTCGGCGATTTTGGCGTATTCGGCCTCGCGCTCAGAAAGACCCGCAAGCTTTGCATTATACTCACGCTCAGATGCATAAAGCGTAATACAGTATGTAAGTGCCGCAGTAAGCAGCATCAGCGCAACTGTGGTCATTACATGTTTCTTTCTCATATGCTGCCTCCTCTGACACCTTTGATCTGAAAAATAGCTATGACTTGTTAAAATAATTCATCGGGTTTGTGTGCTTGCCGTTTATAAGAATCTCAAAGTGAAGATGCGGGCCTGTTGAGTAGCCTGTTGAACCGACTAGGCCTATAACATCGCCCTTTGTTACGGTCGCTCCCTTGGTTGTCTTAATCTTGCTCATATGAGCATATAGCGTAGACTTACCGCCGCCATGGTCAATAACTACATAGTTGCCGTAGCCCTTGCTCGACCACCCTGCAACAACAACCTTTCCGCTGTTTGCCGCATAGATGTTACTACCCATGCTTGCGCCGATATCAATACCGGTATGCATGGAGGTTTTCTTTGTAATCGGGTCTTTTCTGGTCCCGTATCGCGATGTAATTCTCGTTGCCTGAGTCGGCCAGCGGAACTCACCGCCTACATATGTTGATGAACTCGAGTTTGAAAGAAGCTTCTGTAGCGATGCACGAGCTGCATCCATAGCTCTTTCCGCCTCGTTAAACGCTCTCTCATATTCAGCAGCTTCTGAATTGAGTGATTTAATGAGCGAGTTTGCCTGATTATACTGTGTCTTAAGCGAATTCTGCTTTGAAACGAGGTTTTTCTTCGCTGTTGTTTGCTCAGCGCGTGCCGAATCAATGCTTGCCTTTTTTTCTTCAATGGCCGCACGCGTATCTGCGAGCTCACGCATAAGCTGTTTGTCGCCCTCGACAACACTGCCTATAATTTCTGTACGCGTAAGCATATCTGAGAAGCTGTCGGCAGAAAGGATTATACCCAGCATGGAGGCCGTCCCTTCCTCTTCCATGATTCTTACTCGTGCGAGAAAATCGTCATACTGCTTTTGTTCCTTAGCCTGTGCCGCAGTAAGCTCTGCCGTAACCGTTGCTACCTGTACATCGAGCGCCGCAATAAGCCGATTTATGGTGTCAACCTCTTGCTCGGTTACATCTATCTGCTGGTCGAGAGCTGCTTTTTTTGTCATTGTCGACTGTTTTTTTGACTCTATCGCACGCAACTCTTTCTTTATCTTTTCCTGTTGGTTTGCAAGGTTTGAGAGCTTGCTGTTTAGGCTCGAAACCGTTTCTGCCGCACCTGCGTGTGTATTTATTACAATCTCCGCCACAAATGCGAACACAAGAGAAAATGCGAGAATCCCTGCAATAATAGCCGAAACTACGCGTACCTTTTTCGTGCTCATGTGGGGTAAGCCCTCCTTAAATGATTATATCCAAAGTTTAAACTTTTAAGAATTTCCTGAGTGTTATCGCGCTTCCCGCGCCGCCTACCAGAATACCTACGCCATAGAACATTGCAAGAATATACCAAACGGTATCCCCAAAAGAAACAGCAGCTATAAAGCTTATCGACGAAAGCGCACTCGCCACAACATATTCATACACGCCCCATTGCAAAAGCATGGCAAGAGTCGCTCCTGCAATGCCGATGAGCAAGCCCTCTATCACAAACGGAATTCGCACAAAACCGTTTGTAGCACCTATCATCTTCATTATGGCAATCTCTTCACGACGGTTGAACATCGTAAGGTTTACGGTGTTTGAAATTATGAATACCGACACAAGAATGAGAATGGTGATAAGTACTGCACATATAACTGTTGTGACATCTCTTACCTGAATTATCTTATCTGAAATATCACTTCGCGCACTGACTTTTGCAATCCCCTCGACCTGGCCCAGCGCATCAGCTGCCGCCTGCGTGTCATGGATGCTTCGCAAGGTTACGGTATATCTGTCACGCAGAGGGTTTCGCTCCTCAAGCCCATCGAGAATTCCGCTTTCATCGCCGAAATCTTCTTTAAACTTTTCAAGCGCTTCGGTTTTTGTCATATACTCAGCAGAGGCAATTTCAGGTATTGCTAGAATATCGCTCTTAATCGCGCGTGCTGCTTCTTCTGAAAGAGTTTCGTCCACATAAGCGACGACCTCGTTCTTGTTTTCAATATCCTCAAGAAGCTTGTCTATATTTACCGCAACAAGCGAGAAACTCCCCATAAGGAGCAGGCAGGCGGTGATAACGCTCATCGCCGCAACGCTCATCAATCTATGAGAAAATATGCTCGAGATTCCCTCTCGCAGAAAATATGTAAAGTTATAAAGTTTCATTTTGGTAGTACCCGCCTGTTCTGTCGCTGATAATGCGACCGCTGTCTATAGCGATTACTCGCTTTGAAAACTCATTTACAAGTTCGCGCTCATGCGTTACAACGAGCACTGTTGTGCCAAGCTCATTTATCTTTTCGAGCAGGCTCATTATCTCAATAGACATCTTCGGGTCGAGGTTTCCCGTTGGCTCGTCTGCAATTATCATACTCGGGTTATTTACAAGCGCGCGCGCAACCGCAACCCTCTGGCGTTCACCGCCCGAAAGCTCATTCGGGAACGATTTCATCTTGTGCTCAAGGCCAACAAGCTGAAGAACGTATGGCACGCGTTTTTTAATAATACGCGGCGATGCGCCTACTGCACGCATTGCAAACGCTACGTTTTCATACACGGTCTTTTTATCTATGAGCCTGAAGTCCTGAAATACAACGCCTACGGTACGGCGAAGCTCAGGCACCTTTGACGACTTCAATCTGTTTAAGTTGAACCCGTTTACTATACCTCTGCCCGAGGTCATCTTAACCTCGCTTGTAAGTATCTTCACTATTGTTGATTTACCCGATGCTGAAGAGCCGACAAGAAATACAAACTCCCCGTCGTCTATTTTTAAATTTATACCCGACAGAGCAGGTGTTCCGTTCTCGTACACCTTGCAAACATCGAGAAGCCTAACCATTATCCCCACATTCCTTTCACAAAAGCAGCTATGGGCACAGCATCTTTTAGAATGCTGAGCCCTGGATTGATAAGTATTTTTTTACCATAAGGGCGACCTTAAATATTATTGCGTGGTCAAATTCTCTAAGGTCAAGTCCCGTGATTTTTTTGATTTTCTCAAGTCGATAAACAAGTGTGTTTCTGTGAACAAACAAGTTTCGCGATGTCTCAGAAACATTCAAGTTGTTCTCAAAGAATTTCTGTATCGTCATAAGTGTTTCAGAATCAAGCGAGTCGAGAGAATTATCCTTGAACACTTCAGAGAGAAACATCTCACAAAGCGTTGTCGGAAGCTGATATATAAGCCTGCCGATGCCGAGGTTTTCATAGCTCATAACATCGCGTTCAGTATCGAACATCTTCCCGACATTGATTGCCGACTGTGCCTCTTTATATGAACCCGCAAGGTCCTTCAGAGTGAGAGCAACCGTGCCTATGCCTATTTCGGTTATTGTAAGAAGCTCTGCTTTGAGCGTATCTCGTATACTCTCAGCAACCTTTATAAACTGCTTGGTGTCAGCGTTTTTTGAAGTTTCACAAACTACCGCAAGCTCTGTCTCGCTGATGCTTATAACAAAATCTTTCATCTTATCGGGGAACATATTTGAAACAATGTCAATCGCAGCTGTATCACAGTGCTCTACCTGGCGAATGAGGTATACAACATGCGGAACATCCTGCGGCATGCGGAGCTCGCTTGCCTTCATATAGATGTCTCCCGAGAGGATGTTGTCGAGAATTATATTCTTTATAAACGTTGCCCGGTCGTGCTTTTCGTCATAGTACTTTTTGGCATTACCCACCGCAAGCGCCGCCATAACAGCAAGACTCCTTGCGTATTCGTCCTCACCGGAGACAAATACGACATACTCAAAACGTGCTCCGGGAGTGGCAACAGGTTTGTATGTATATCCGTCCCGGACCATATATGAGCCTATCATCTCCTCCAGCGCGCCGAGAGCGTCGTCACGAAGCGTCCCCTTAAGGCTTTGGTCTGTACACGCGACAACCTCGCCCGTAACATTCATAACGCCGACAGTTCTGTCGGTAGCCTCTTTCATCTGAAGTATAGTATTTTGAAGCATTCTCCAAGCCATATGTCTAACCCATCCCTTAATATGTTACATCAAATCACACTATGTCGTATTATATTGTACCAAATAACATAGTCAAAATCAATGAATTTTCTGTAAAAATATCTAAAAATGTCTTTGTGATTCTCTCTTTGCAAGGTCAACGTCACGCGCTATCTGCTCACGGAGTTCTTCAACACTTCCAAAACGTCTTTCCGGACGAATAAACTTCAGAAATTCGGTTTTTATGGTTTTTCCGTAGAGGTCACCCTCAAAACCAAAAATATTGGTTTCGGCACGCACCGCTCCGGATTTTGAAACGGTAGGGCAAACGCCCACATTTGTTACACCGAAGAAAACCCGGCCCTCTGCCGTGATCCGTGAAAGATATACACCATACTGCGGCTGCTGTATATCTTCGGGGATTATCTGATTTATCGTCGGAAACCCTATTTGTCCCCCGAGTTCTTTTCCGTGAACAACCTCGGATATTATACAGTGATAGTGTCCAAGAAGAGTCGATGCTCTCTCCACATTGCCTGCCGAAATAAGTTCGCGTATAGCCGACGAACTTACCGTAACCCCGTCAACCTTTACCTCGTCAATAATATCACACCCAACGCCTCTGTTCTCACAAAGTTTCACAAGGAGCATTGCATCGCCTGCACCGCCTGCGCCAAATCGAAAATCAAAGCCTGCTACAACATGACATGCGTCCAGCTCAGATATTATAATTTTATCAAAAAACTCCTCGCAGGAAAGACTTGAATACTCTCTTGTAAACTCTCTCACTATCACATCATTTATTCCGTAAAGGCGGGACATGAATTCACATCTCTCATCTGTCGTGTTTAAAAGCTTTACGGGTGTTTTTCCGATCACCTTAAACGGATGCTGTGAATAAGTAAGCACGGACGCCGAGCATCCGAGCTTCGCGGCGACCTCTGTTGTTCTTTTAAGCAATGCTCCATGCCCTATATGAACTCCGTCAAAAAAGCCGAGTGCGATAACTCTTTTCTTCATGTCTACACCTCAAAGAAGCTCTTGACCGTTACAAGAGCACTGTTTTCATTTCCCTCGGCAAGCATGAGAAACTCCCCACCTTCTCCATACACCCGATATATTCTGCCGTTCTCTGCATTGTACGGAACAGGCGCGCCGTTGCGGCATTTTTTCTCACCTGCAGCATCTATTGTGACTGCCATGTATTCCGAAAACATGAAATCAACAGGGGTAAGAGAAGGCTCTGTTTCTATTTCCTCAATAGTCCTTGCTCTGTCAATCGTGAATATACCCGACTTTGTTCTCCGAAGCGCAGTCATTGCGGCACCGCACCCGAGGGCCTCCCCTATGTCATAAACGAGCGTTCTTATGTACGTTCCTTTTGAGCATGATACGGATATTTCATACTCACACCCGTCTAAGTGACGAGCTTCTATTGCATGGATTGTTATTTTACGAGTGGCACGCTCTATACTTTTGCCTTCTCTTGCAAGCTTATAGAGCGGAACGCCGTCAACCTTAAGCGCAGAGTACATCGGCGGTGTCTGCATTATTTCTCCGCGAAAGCGCCCACACGCCGCAATAACCTCATCGGGAGATACCGTAACAGGCCTCTCTCTGAGAACCTGCCCGGTTATATCCTGTGTATCAGTAGTCACTCCGAGCCGAAAGCGCGCAGTATATGCTTTTTCATCACACAGCGCAAACTCACACGCACGGGTTGCACGCCCCACAAACACAGGCAAAACGCCCGTAGCCATAGGGTCAAGCGTCCCTGAGTGGCCAACTCTGCGTGTTCCGAATATTCTTCTCATTCGCGCGACCACATCGTGCGAGGTCATACCCTCAGGTTTATCAACAATAACAATTCCGTTCATTGCATACCTTCCAAAACAAACTTTAAAAGCAGACTTTGCGGAACACATCTGTGCTCCGCAAAAATCTAAAATAATTCAAGTTCTTCTATGCGTGCGATAATACGCTGCTCTGCTTCATCAATAGATGCATTGACTGTGCACCCTGCGGCGCGCTCGTGGCCGCCGCCGCCAAAATATGCACAAAACTCTGCCGCATTTACTTTATCATCCGAACGAAGCGATATTTTTGCCGCGCCGTCTTTTTCGTGGATGTATACGCCGAGAGACACACCCTTTGCAACGCGCGCAAGCGCAGAGATGCCGTCAAGGTCATCGTCTGTGGCCTTAACTCTTTTAATCGTTTCGTCAGAAAGCTTTATTATACAAACACGCCCGCCAAAGCATATATTCATGCCTGCAAAGATTTCTGACTCAAGCGCAAGCCTTGCACGAGTTTTTTCTACAAAAAATTCGCGGTTTATCGCTTCAAAATCTGCACCTTTTGCAATAAGCTCTGCCGCTTTTTTATGAGTTTCGGGTGTTGTGTTTGCGTGCAAAAACCTGCCTGTATCAGTTGAAATTGCAACATACAGTGCATTAGCAAGCTTTTTTGTAAATTTTACACCAAGAGCCTTGACTACATCATAGATTATCTCTCCGCATGCCGCCGCATCAGAATCGACACAGGCACGGCGCGAATAGGCTTTATGCGTAACATGGTGGTCTATAACAAGGTCAACGGCATCGACATACTCATCACTGCCCTTTGCAAGAAGTTTTTTATCTGCGCAGTCAACCGCTACTATGCACGAGGGTTTGAAGCCCCCCGGCGCAAGATACGGCTTTGCAAGTTTTGAAAGCTTCTTGTTAAACTCCGGGTTGCTAGACACATATGCGCGTTTCCCCGCAGAAGTAAGCGCAATAGCGAGAGCTACGGCACTCCCCGCCGTATCTCCGTCCGGGCTTTTATGCGTGAGAATGAGGATATCGTCGCGCGTTTTAAGAAACTCTGCGACAGATGGAACATCAAGCATTCTCTTTTTGTTGTCATCACGCGAGACGTTCTCAATAAGCTCCATAATATGTGTTCCTGTAACTATAGAGCTGTCGGCGACAAACGCAAGCTCAGGGGTATAGCGAAGACGGAGCTTGCGCGATGCCTCACGGCGGAGATACCCCGATGCGGATACAAGACCTTTGATGCAGTCTTTTGACGCCTTCTCGTCACCGAGAACACTTACATACACGCGCGCACTACCGAGGTCAGGAGCTGTTTCAACGCGCACAATGCTCACAAGACCGCTGACTCTGGGGTCACGGACTGTTCTGATGAGCTCAGAGAGCGTTCTCATAAGCTCGTCGTTGACACGACCTATACGTACACTTCCCATAATAAAACTAATCCTTTACTTCTACCATTTCATATGCTTCAACAACATCTCCTTCTTTAATGTCGTTGAAGTTTTCAACACTAAGACCGCACTCATAGCCTGATGCAACTTCCTTTGCATCGTCTTTGAAGCGTTTGAGCGATGCAAGGTTTCCGTCATATACAACGATTCCGTCGCGGACAACGCGGACGCTTGCATTTCTTGTAATCTTACCGTCAATTACATGGCAGCCCGCGATTGTTCCTATCTTAGAAACCTTAAATGTCTGGCGGATTTCAGCATGGCCAAGTACTTCCTCACGGAACTTCGGAGCGAGAAGGCCCTTCATCGCAGCCTCCATCTCCTCAATGCAGTCATAGATTATGCGATAGGTGCGTATATCCGTCCCCGATGCTGCAGCGCTGTCGCGTGCACCTGCATCCGGACGTACATTAAAACCTACAACAATAGCATTTGATGCTGACGCAAGAAGTATATCCGACTCGTTTATAGCGCCGACCCCTGTATGGATAACACGAACACGTACCTCTTCGTTTGTAAGCTTTTCAAGAGATGCCTTGACCGCTTCTGCAGTACCCTTAACGTCTGCCTTGACGATGACGGGAAGCTCTTTTATCTCACCCTGCTGAATCTGGTCGAACAGGTCCTCAAGCGATACCTTGCGTGCCTGCGACTTATTCGCCTCATCTTTCTCGGTCTGCTTGCGCTGCTCAACAAGTTCTCTTGCCATGCGCTCGTCATCTACTGCGTAGAAAATGTCGCCTGCATTAGGCACCTCCGACAAGCCGATGACCTCAACCGGAACAGACGGGCCTGCTGTTTTTATTTTTCTGCCCTTATCGTCTGTCATCGCACGGATGCGTCCGACGCTTGTTCCTGCAATTATAACATCGCCCGCATTAAGCGTACCGTTTGATACAAGAAGAGTTGCAACCGGGCCGCGGCCGCGGTCAAGCTTTGCCTCAACAACTGTTCCCTTTGCACTGCGGTCAGGATTTGCCTTAAGGTCAAGCATATCGGCAGTGAGGATTACCATTTCGAGAAGCTCATCAATGCCTTCACCGCGTTTTGCGGAAATCGGGCATACTATAGTGCTTCCGCCCCACTCCTCAGGAACAAGCTCATACTCTGTGAGCTGCTGTTTTATTCTGTCGGGGTTTGCACCCTCAACATCCATCTTGTTTACAGCTACAACAATCGGAACATCTGCCGCCTTTGCGTGGTTTATGGCCTCAATAGTCTGAGGCATTATACCGTCATCAGCCGCAACAACAAGAATAACAACGTCAGTTACCTGCGCACCGCGTGCACGCATTGAAGTGAACGCCTCGTGTCCGGGGGTGTCGAGGAAGGTAATCTTGCGGCCGTTTATTTCTACACGGTATGCACCTATATGCTGTGTGATACCGCCCGCCTCGCCGGAGGCTACATTTGTCTTTCTTACTGCATCGAGAAGCGATGTTTTACCGTGGTCAACATGGCCCATAACAACAACGACCGGGTCACGGCTCTTAAGGTCTTCTGCACGGTCCTCACTCTCGTCAATGAGCTTATCCTCAATGGTGACAATTACCTCGCGCTCTACCTTTGCGCCCATCTCGAGTGCAACAATAGCAGCGGTATCGTAGTCTATAACATCAGACATTGATGCCATAACACCAAGCTTTATGAGCTGCTTTACAACATCTGCGCCCGTTCTCTTCATTCGTGATGCAAGCTCACCTACGGAAATTTCGTCGGGTATCTGAACAGTAACCTGAGGCTTTTTCTTTACCTGCTGTTCAAGCTTCTTGAACTTCTCCTGTTCCTCCTGACGGCGCTTGTTGCCGTAGCTCTGCTGCTTGCGGTCGGGTGATCGCTTTATCTTCTGCTTCTGAACACCTATATCCTTCACACTATCCGGAACAAGGTTATCTACACGGTCGTCGTATTTAGAAAGGTCAACCGAGCCGCCGCGTGTATCAATAACGTGAGTCTGAACACCCTTCTTTGCGGGCTTTGCCGGCTGTTCTGCCTTATTTCCCTCTGCCTTTGACTCTGCAGTAGTCGGCTTGTTTTTGTTTTCTGTCTTCTTCGGCTCTCCTGCCTTTTCTTCGGTCGCCGGAGCCTGCTTCTTCTCCTCGTGGTAGACGTCCGCCATAAGACTCTCAAAGCTCTCAACCTGATTCTGCGCTGTAATTACGTCAAAAATTATGTTGAGCTCCTCATCCGTCAAAGATTGCATATTTGACTTCGGCTCGGCTGCATACTTTGTAAGTATTTCCGTAATTACTTTTGAAGTAACCTCAAAATCCTTTGCCACATCGCGGACTCTGTATTTTTGTAAGCTGCTCATACAGCATTCCACCTCCGTTTGAAATTCGTATTCTGCGAAAATTTATTTTTTGCGCTTGCCCTTATTCTTTCGCGCGGCTATTTTTTCAGCGCGTGCAGAAAGTTGTTCCCTCACGGCTTCTGCCTGCGCATTACTTGCTGCAAGCTTATTTACAATCGCGGCACTCAAGCCTATATCGCATACCGCAACCGCTGCACACGGACGCTTTCCCAATGCGTTGCCGAGTTGCTCTCGGGTTTCCTCAACTGTTATTTGTGCAACCCCTGCGTTTTCTGCTATAAACACAAATGTGTCGCGAGTTCTTTCTGACGCATCTGATGCTGTAAGCACCAATCTCGCCCTCTTTTGCGAGATTGCCGCACGCACAGCCTCATCACCGGCCTCAATCATACCGGCACGCCTTGCAAGGCCCAGGAGCCCCAGATAATTACTCTGCATCTTGCCCCTCCGAAAGCGAGTCCTCGAGCACTTTGTATACCTCGGAAGAAATTGTGCACGAAAATGCCCGTTCCAATGCTTTTGCTTTTTTTGCACGGGTAAGACACTCTGCATTTTTACAAATATATGCGCCGCGCCCCGAAAGACGCCCGTAGAAGTCGAGCGATATTTCGCCATCTTTTGACTTTACCGCACGGATAAGCTCGCGTTTAGGCTTCATTTCCCGGCACCCGACGCACTGGCGCATCGGTATTTTCTTTTCTTTTGTCAAGGCGTGGCACCGTCCTTCTGTTTATATCTCCGCACTCGCGGGCTTTATGTCTATTTTATAGCCTGTGAGCTTTGCCGCAAGTCTTGCATTCTGACCGTCCTTGCCTATTGCAAGCGAGAGCTGGTCGTCCTCAACAACTACGCGGCAGGTGCGCTCCTCTTCGTTTGCATCAACAGAAATTACGTTAGCCGGAGCAAGAGCCGCCGCGATATATTCAGCTACATCTTCTGAATACTTTACTATATCTATCTTCTCGCCGCGAATTTCTTCAACTATCGCTGCAACACGATTTCCTCTCGGGCCAACACATGCGCCTATCGGGTCTACGTTTTCATCATGAGAGTAAACTGCGATTTTTGTTCTCGAGCCGGCCTCGCGAGCTATGCTCTTAACCTCAACGGTGCCGTCGTGTATTTCGGGAACTTCAATCTCGAACAGACGGCGTACAAGCCCCGAGTGAGTTCTCGATATAATGATCTGCGGGCCGCGTTCGCTTCTTTTGACCTCAACAACATAAACTTTTATGCGGTCACCCTCGTGAATAATCTCTCCCGGAATCTGCTCTTTTACAGAGAGATAAACCTCTGTTTTTTCGTTTGCGCCGGTTATCTCGATTGATGCGCCACCGCTTCTCGGATCTGTGCGTGTAACCAGCGCCGTGAGGATTTCATGTTCTTTTGATGTGAACTCGCGGAACACAACCCCACGCTCTGCCTCGCGTATGCCCTGAATGATGACCTGCTTCGCTGTCTGAGCCGCAATTCTGCCGAAATCACGGGTAGAAACCTCGATACTTACGATATCACCGAGGCCGGCCTTTTGGGAGACCTTTTTTGCCTCGTCAAGGCTTATCTCCTCGGCCGGGTTCTCAACAGTCTCTACCACTGTTTTCTTGACATACATACGAAACTCTTTTTTCTCGCAATCAGGCTCGACAAACACATTATCTATGATTCCTGAATTGTCGCGCTTGTATGCAGCGAGAAGAGCCTGGCCGACCTTCTCAAGCATATAGTCCTGCGGGATGCCCTTTTCTTTTTCGAGCTGCTCGATTGCAGCAAAAAATTCTGCGTTCATTTTTCTAACCGTCCCCTTTTGTCTGTATTTTAAAATTCAACGCGCAGTCTTACCGACGCGATTTCTTTTTTTGTGAAGATAATATCCTCTCCGTCAATGTTCAAAATGACATCTCCGTTATTGTAGCCCGAGAGGTCTCCCCAAAACTCTTTTTTGCCGTTCTTCGGAGAAAAGGTCTTCAGAGTGACCGCACTGCCCATATAAGCTTCAAAGTCAGACTGTCGGTAGAGCTTGCGCTCAAGCCCTGCGCTTGAGACCTCAAAGATATATGATTCATCTATCGGGTCTGCCTCGTCAAGCACCTTGTCAAACGCGCGGGAAAACGCCTCGCAGTCGTCAATCCCGACGCCTGACTCCTTGTCGATATATACGCGGAGATATTTCTCCCCGCCCTCTTTCACAAACTCGACATCCCATATCTTAAGGCCGAGTTCTTCTGCGACCGGAGCCGCAAGAGCCGTTACTATTTCTGTTATTCTGTTCAAAAAAACACCCCTTACAGTAGTTCGAGAGTGGACGCGCTCGCCCACTCTCGAATTCTTACTTTACTACTATATGGTGAGTATACCACACATATCCTGAAAATGCAAGTTTTTTCAGAAAAAAGTTTGTTTTTTATTGTTCTCCGTTAAAATCTATCTGACTTTTGTCTATAAGCTTTGCTTTTTTGTCTGAATTTGCGTATTGCTCAGCAAGCTGTATTGCCTTTTCGAGCTGTGTGTCCTCAGCAACATATTTATACTCAAGTTTTTTTGTTTCCTCGTCTATCTTTTCGATAATCTCCCATTTGCACACAGAGCTTATCTTTGGCAGATTGTTTTCACGGCAGAAAACATTTATCGCGTTAACGGTGCGGTTGTCCCAATTATCATCCGGTACCGCATAGAAGTATCCAAGCTCGCGCAAGCGCTCCTCAAGCGCGCGGACATTCTCCGTTTTTATTTTACTTGCATCGTATTTGACTTTCAGCGGAGTAAGATACGGCAACTTATATGGGGTAAGCTTCATCGACACTTTATAATCGGGAGTTATTCCCACTCCGTCATAGCCTCCACTTGTCGGGAGCTTAAGCTCTAGCCCCGTAATGATTGCTTCATCACCGTCGCTCGTCTTTATATGAGACTGCCCCATACCCTTGCCAAACGTCTGCTCACCCACAACAACAGCATAGCCGAGGTCCTGCATAATCCCTGTCATGAGTTCTGCCGCACTTGCAGTATTTTTGTTTACGAGTATTATGAACTTGTTAAACTCCCACCCGTAGCCTTCAGAGGAGAACACATTTACTTTGAGCGGTTTTGCCTGCCACGCAAACAAATATGGAACATCGGCCTCAGGGATAATGTTGTCCATAAGGTTTACAAGGCAGCTGAGTTCTCCGCCCGGATTGTTTCTAAGGTCAAGAATTACAGTATTTACACCTTTTTCTTCAAAGTCATCATACACCCTCATAAAGTCGATATACGAGGATATCCCGTTAAAATGTGCAAGCTCTATGTAACCAATCTTGTCGCTTATATAAGAGGAGGTGACATCTGATGTTGCAACCTTTGCACGTTTTACAGTAACGTTCAGAGGCTGTCCGTCACGGAGCATCCTGAGCTTCACGCTCGTACCCTCCTTGCCTCGAATGAGTGTACTCGCCTCAGCCGGCAGATAACCTTCTATGTTCATTCCGTCGACAGCAACGAACTTATCACCCGCAAGGATTCCGGCCTTCTCCGCAGGCCCGCCGTTTACAACACTCTGTACCGTGAGGTAACCGTCTTCCGATGTTGTTATGACAACGCCGATACCCACCATGGTGCTCTGCATCTCATAACTCTTGTCATAATCTTCTGGAGTAAGGTATTTTGCGTATCTGTCACCCCTGCCGTAAATCTTGTTTATTAGTGTGTAGAAAAGTTCGGGGTTTTCCTCAAACATTTCTATGAGCGCCTCACGCACATAGTCAGTCTCATTGTTTGAATACATGCTGTGGTTGAGGTAGAGTGCAAGTGCCTCATCAAGCTTTGCACCATAATCAACATCTGCCGCAAACGCAAAGCATGAAAGCGACATAATAAGCGAAATAATAAGAGCAACGCCTTTTATTGTGGTCTTTCTCATCTCTTTATCCTCCGTTTAATTTGCAATATCTGGAGAAGCCTCGCGAATATCCATAAACAGCGCGCTCTCACCCGCTACGGCATTGTTTATCTCCATTGCGTAGTCTATTTTCATGCTCCCTCCTGCGTCGGTCAGCCGTTTGTCAATGCTTCTCGTGCTGACACCTACGGTAAGAGCCCCAAACCCCATGTCGTAATAGGAAATATGCTTTTGCCCCTCCTCAAACACCATATGGGATTGCAGGTCTCCGAAGCGAATAACCGTCACCTTGTTTTTCTCAATCTTGACGGTTGTTGTTGTATCGCCGAGCCCCGTAATTTCGCTTTCTTTATAAGACACATAGTAGTTGCCGCCTTTTTCGTAAAAGCGACCGCTTGTCACAAGCTCTACGCTGTCGTCGTTTGAATCCTCAAACGATTGCAAGCCTCGAATTGTTATAATTACATCCTTCTTCATAAATTTCTTTTATTTCCTCCGGATTATTTTCCTACTGTTTTCAGCTCCACCTCACCGCAGAGCTTGCCGCCGAGAAACTTTGATGCATTTGATAAAAAGCCCTCGCGGTCATCAGAGACAAAAAATCTGCATTTGCCGCCCTTTTCGTTCTTTTTTATATCTGCGCATGACTTTAAGCATTTAGCCGCTTCAAAGCCGGGGTTTATAAGCGAAACCTCATCCCCCATAAACCTCGCTATCGCCAGCTCGATTATCGGGTAATGTGTACACCCCATTATGAGTGTGTCCACTCCTGCGTTTTTTATAGGTGTGAGATATTCTTCAACCATTGTATACAGAACAACATCGTCCGGGTCTGTCCTTCCGTTTTCAACAAGCGGCACAAAGAGAGGACACGCAGCCGTGTAAATCTCAGCGCGCGGCGACATTGTCAATATCTCTCGCTCATACGAGCGGCTTTTTATCGTCGCAGGCGTTCCTATTATTCCGATCTTCATATTCTTCGTCGCCGCAACCGCCGCATTTGAAGCAGGCTTCACAACACCTATTACCGGCACATCATATTCATGCGCTATCTGTGGCAGCGATACCGAGCTCGCGGTTCCGCACGCCATGATTACAGCCTTTATGTCAAAGCTTTTGAGGAAATCTATGTCCTCACGAACATATCTCATTATCGTATCCTTCGAGCGCGTACCATATGGCACGCGGGCAGTGTCTCCGAAGTAAACTATTTCCTCATCGGGAAGAAGGCTCATAATCTCAGCAACGGCGGTAAGCCCGCCAAGCCCCGAGTCAAACACGCCGATAGGTCTTCTGTCCATACTCAACTCTCCAATGCACACGCAATTATTCTATCAAGAAGCTCTGAAAATTCTATTCCGCATGCAGCAAAAAGCTTTGCGTACATACTTATATCGGTAAAACCGGGAATAGTGTTTATCTCATTAAAGACTATCTCGCCGCTTGTTTTTTCTACAAAAAAGTCAACTCGCGAGAGCCCGCGACACCCAAGTGCCATATAAATTTTCTTTGCATATCCGCGAATGGCCTCTGCTGTTTCTTCAGGCAAGTCTGCAGGAATTACGGTTTCTGACGTGTTGTCAACATATTTTGACTCGTATGAATAGAACTCGCGCGAGGGGATTATCTCGCCGCATACTGAAATTTCAGGCTCATTATTACCGAGCGCTGCCGTTTCAATCTCACGCGCATCTATGAATTCCTCAACGAGCACCTTGCCCCCGTACCTGAGCGCATCGGTAAGCCCTTTTATCAGGTCCCCACGGCATTTCGCTTTAGAGGTACCTACAGACGAGCCTGTTCCGGCGGGCTTTACGAAAACAGGATATGTAAACGTTTTCTCTATTTCCGCTATAATTGCGTCTCCAAAATTTGAGGTTGTGACAAGCACCCAATCCGCCTGCCGTACTCCCGTTGTCGCCGCGACAAGCTTTGTTATCGACTTATCCATTGAAATTGCACTTGAGAGGCACCCCGGCCCCGCACACGGTACCCCCGCAAGCTCAAGCATACCCTGAACTCTGCCGTCCTCACCGTTCTCGCCGTGAAGAACAGGGAAAACAACGTCAACAGGGATAAATGCGCCGTTATCTATACAGATTATGCCGCGACGCGCGCGATTTACCGAGAATGTGCACAAATGTTTTTCACACGCCTGCCATGTGTTGTCCCCTATCTCCTCAGGAGTGACCGATGGGAGATAGTACCATTCTCCGCCTTTTGTAATACCTATACATATTATATTGTACTTTTCGCGGTTAAGCCCTCGAGTAACACTTTGTGCTGATTTGAGCGACACATCGTGTTCACTTGATGCCCCGCCGAAAAGAATGCCAAGCTGTAATTTCTGCATTTTATAACAACTCCAATATGGTTTTTATATTTTCTTTGACGATTATTTATATGTGGAAAAAGAAAATCATATGTTGTATAATCATATGTATTGTATGATTATAATGAAAGTAGGGTGATTAAATGAATATAGAGCTTTCATCAAAACAGTTTCGCAGGCTTTTAGACCTCGTATATATAGGTAACTGGGTGCTCAACTCCGCACGCGGGAGCGACCGTATCCCCGATTTTGACATGGTTGAGAGCTATCTTTTCTCACAATGCCCTAAATACGGCATGAACTCACTCTGTGAGACGGTTGACGGCGAAGTCCTGCCATCACAAGCGTTCTCAGAGGGTGGCATACACGAAGCCATAATGGACTACGAAGACGCAGTGTTCTTTGAAATTCTCGCAGAGGAGCTTGCCCACCGCGATATAGCAGAAGGCACCTTCGACTCTGACGAGCTTGCTTCTCTTCGCGAAAGCTATATTCGTGAATTTGAACGAAACGGCATTACAAACGTTAGCGTTGATACAGCCGAGCTATAAAATAACGTATGCAAAAATCGAGATAAAGTGGCACACGCTGCCGCCAAGCGCGAACAGATGAAATACGGAGTGCATATACTTTTTCTTCTTGCCTATTCCGTAAAGCACAGCACCTACTGTATAGAGAACTCCTCCGGAAACAAGAAGTGTTACCCCAACGGGCGGCACAGCCGCAACAAGGTCGCGAACAGAGAATACTACCGCCCAGCCCATTGCAATATAAAGTATCATTGAAACAATGCGGAATTTGTGAACATTTATCGCATTAAGTATAATACCAACCACGGCCGCGGCCCATACAACGTTAAATACTACAAAGCCCGAGCTTTCGCGCATCGCAACGAGAGTATAGGGCGTATATGTTCCCGCTATAAGAAAATATATACTGCAATGGTCAAGTGTTCTGAAAATCTTTTTTGCTAGATTTATGCCGAGTGCATGATATATTGTTGAAATTGAATACAGCACAATCATCGATGCCCCGTATATAGAACTGCTTACGATCTTCCACACATCTCCCTGACGCGCACTGAACACAACGCACAGCACGAGTGCTACAATTCCAAATGTTGCGCCGAGGCCATGTGATATAGAATTAACAAGCTCTTCTCCAAGTGTATAGCTCGGTAGCCCAAGCCTTTCTCTTTTTTCCATTTTGTCCATACTTTATTTCTCCTTGTAACTTCTTTTTATAATACCACCTTTTAACTCAAAATACAATTAAATTTATGAAAACAAAAAATACCATTTCCTCAACAAGCACAAGAGGAACGGCATATAATGCCGTTCCTCTTGTTTTTCACTAGAATTTATTTTGCTATGTCGTTTGCGGCGGCCGCGTATCTGTCTGCAGTTGCATTTGCTTCTTCTAAAGTCGCGCCGTTTGCCATAATATAAACCTTTATCTTCGGCTCAGTACCCGATGGGCGAATGATAAAGTTTGTTCCGTCCTCCATTTCAAAGTAGAGAACGTCGCTTCCCGAAAGCTCGAGTGTCTCACCTGTGTTTGTCTTGCCCGAAAGGTAGTCACGCACTCGCTTTACCTTGCCACCAGCAAACTCTGATGGCGGAGTGCTTCGAAGCGTTTCCATGATTGATTTCATCTTTGCAAGCCCCGTAACACCGGGCATTACGACGTTTACCGTACGCTCTGCATATGCACCGTACTTCTCATAAAGCTTCATCATTGCATCATAAAGACTGAGCCCCTGCGTTCTGTAATACGACGCCATTTCTGCAATCATCATAGATGCGGTTACCGCGTCCTTATCGCGGCAGAAATCGCCGATGAGGTAGCCGTATGACTCTTCATATCCGAGCAGGAAGCCTTCACTGCCTACAGCTTCAATCTTTTCGGCGATAAACTTAAATCCGGTGAAGGTTTCATACATTTTTACGTTGTTCATCTCACAAACCTTGCGAGCCATCTCGGTTGTAACAATCGTTTTTATTGCATACGCTTTATCGCCCAGCGTACCCGCGCGTTTCTTTGCACCTATTATATAGTTGAGCAGAAGTACGCCCATCTGGTTGCCGGTAATAGTGACATACTCACCCGCATCATTTCTTACAACTACGCCTACACGGTCAGCGTCCGGGTCTGTGCCTATAATCAAATCTACGTTCTCGCGCTTTGCAAGCTCTATCGCCAGAGCAAAGCCCTCGCGGTTTTCGGGGTTCGGGCTCTTGACCGTCGGGAAATTCCCATCAGGCATCGACTGTTCAGGAACGCTTATTACGTTTTCAAGGCCGATTCGAGAGAGTATTTCAGGGACAAGCTTATAGCCTGTGCCATGGAAAGGTGTAAAAACTATCTTAAAGTCGCCGGCAACGGTTTTGGGCGCTTCGCGGTTTATTGCACAGCCGAGAGCATGAACGAGGAAAGCCTCATCAACCTCTTCTCCCATTACTGTTATGAGGTCGCGGCTTACAGCCTCGTCAAAGTCCATCGTCTTAACGCCTGTGAAAATATCGGTTTTCTCTATCTCGGCAAGAACAACGTCTGCCTCCTTCGGAGGAAGCTGAGCGCCGTCCTCCCAGTATGCCTTATACCCGTTATATTCTTTGGGGTTGTGGCTTGCAGTTATATTTATACCCGCTATGCACTGCAATGCGCGCACTGCAAATGAAAGCTCGGGAGTCGGACGAAGTGCCTCAAAGAGGTATACATGAATTCCGTTTGCAGCAAGCACGCAGGCCGCCTCACGCGAAAACACATCGCTCCCTATCCGGCAGTCCATACAAACTGCCACTCCGCGCTCCATCTCTTCCTTGCCCATTCCGCAGATAAGGGCGGCAAGGCCCTGGGTTGCCTGGCGCACGGTATATATGTTCATACGGTTTATTCCCATGCCGAGAACTCCGCGAAGCCCGGCCGTGCCGAACTTAAGCGGGGCATAGAAGCGGTCTTCAATCTCCGCCTCATTATCCTTTATGGCAAGAAGCTCGTCTCTCTCCTCGGCGGTAAGACACTCTGCATTAAGCCATCTTTCGTATTCTGCTCTGTAACTCATTATGTATTCCTCCTCATTTATGATACCCTGAGCCTTCTTCAATCTTGAATACACGATATATTTGCTCAAGCACCATTACTCTTGCGAGGTGGTGCGGAAATGTCATTTTTGACATCGAAAGCTTAAAATCTGCTCGGGCCTTTATGCTATCGTGTATCCCGTTTGACCCTCCGATTATAAAACACAGACGGCTGCGCCCCGTACATTTAAGGCTAACCACTCTCTCTGAAAGTTCTTCGCTGGAGAGATGCTTTCCCTCTATACACATACATATTACATATGCATCCTTAGGGATTTTTGCCGAAATCCGCTCAGCCTCGTCAGAAAGTGCGCGCGAAACCTCTGCGGGATTTGATGCCGGTGTTTCGGAAACCTCATGTACACTCAACTTGCAATATGCCCCCATCCGCTTTTTATATTCGTCGCAAGCGGCGGAAAAGAATTTTTCTTTTAATTTCCCCACGCAGATAATATCAACACCAAGCATTGTTATTCACCTACTGTAATAAGTTCGCCCCGCATTCCGCGCGGCGCAACATAGAGCATCACATCAACACCCGGAATAATCCCATTCTGAGTGAGCGCTGTATGCACTGTTGTGTAAGCCTCACGCGGGGTATTGCTCTCTGCGCTCAAATGACCGAGAATTATGGTCTTTGTTCCCCGTTGTGCCGCCTTCACAGCAACCGCAGCACAGTCTTTATTCGACAGATGCCCGACATCGCTTGTGATTCGGTTTTTTAGGAACACGGGATATTTGCTGTAACGGAGCCGAGCCTCATCATAGTTGGATTCAAGAAGCAGCACGTCAGCCCCAAGGAGCTTTGTGAGCAGTTCATCATCCATATGGCCTATATCTGTTGCTACAACGGCACTCTCGTCGCCTGCACATATACGAAAGCCCATGCTCTCATATGTGTCATGAGGGGTGTGAAACGGCTCAACCAGGATGCCCCCAACCTCTGTTTTTTCGCCCTCATGCACGCACCTTACAATACCGCAAAGCGAAGGTACGCGCTCTCCTATTCCGCGTGCCGTACCGCACGATGCATATACGGGAATATCTGCCCGCGAAAGAAGTTTCTCAAGCCCGGTTATATGGTCGCCATGCTCATGTGTTATAAATATCGCATCAATCGCCGATACACCAACCTTGAGCATAGACAGTTCTCTTATTATTCGTGTTGCAGAGATACCTGCATCTATGAGTATATTCGTTTTTCCGTCGGATATGTATGTGCAATTTCCATTTGAGCCGCTCGCAAGCGGACAGACCTTAAGCATAGTTATTATCCCTTTATCGATACTACAAAGGAACGGTTTTAGACCCCGTTCCTTTGAAAAATTCATTATTGTGCCTTTGGTATTATTGTTCCATCAGGCATATCTGCCCTATAGATATGCGCACCCAGTGCGGTCAGCTTTTCTACGATATGCTCATAACCCCGCTCAATGTGAGAGATATCTTCAACCTCTGTTGTCCCGTTTGCGGCAAGACCGGCTATTACAAGCGCCGCGCCTGCGCGCAGGTCGCAAGCCTTGACCGGTGCGCCGGTAAGGCTTTCCACACCTTCAACTATCGCTGTTTTCCCGTCGACCTGAATTTTTGCTCCCATGCGGCGAAGCTCCTCTACATACCTGTAGCGGCTATCCCATACGCCCTCGGTTACAAGGCTCATCCCCTCGGCAATAGAGAGAATGACGGTTGCCTGCGGTTGCATATCCGTCGGGAATCCCGGATACGGAAGTGTCTTTATATTTGTTTTACGAAGCGGCTCATTTCTCTTCACGAGCAACGAATCGTCATACTCGGTAATTTCTGCGCCCATCTCGACGAGCTTTGCGGTAATACAGTCAAGATGCTTTGGAATAATGTTCTTTATAAGAACCTCGCCACCTGTAGCACATACTGCCGCCATATATGTCCCCGCCTCAATCTGGTCGGGGATAATGGTATATGTTCCACCCTCTATCTTCTTGACTCCGCGGACCTTTATAACATCTGTACCTGCACCGCTTACATTTGCGCCCATAGAGTTTAAGAAGTTTGCGAGGTCTACTATATGGGGCTCCTTTGCCGCATTTTCAATAACAGTTGTGCCGTCTGCCAAAACCGCTGCAAGCATTGCATTCATTGTGGCACCTACAGAAACAACATCAAAATATATAGGAGCGGCAGTGAGTCTACCAACCGACTCTGCCATAACATAGCCGTTCTGTACATCAACGTTTGCACCAAGAAGCTTAAATGCTTTGGTGTGCTGGTCTATAGGGCGGTCTCCGAGGTTACATCCGCCCGGAAGCGCGACTTGTGCAGAGCCGAAACGCCCGAGAAGCGCACCTATAAGGTAATAGGATGCGCGAATCATGCGAGCCATGTCATAATCGGCTTTTGTTGTACGTATTTTTGAAGCGTTTATTTCGACACAGTTGCGATTTATAAGACGAACCTGCGCACCTATATCGCGCAGAAGGTCAAGCATCAGCGTTACATCACGGATTTCCGGGATGTTTTCAATACGGCATGTTCCGTCTACAAGAAGCGCCGCGGGAATTATTGCAACGGCAGCATTCTTCGCACCGCTTATTGTTACTTCTCCGCGCAGCTTTCTGCCGCCGTCTATAACATACTTTGTCAAAGACTCGCACCCTCTTCTCTCGTTATACTCATTTATCAGTATAGGTAAAAGCTCTTCACTTTAAACTCAAAATAATATAATATTTACCGAATTAAATTATAACAGACTTCACTGCAAAATGCAAAGATTATTTGAATATTTTATAAGTTTTTAAATGTCTGTCAGTTTACCCGTCTGCATATCCACATAGAACACACTCTCAGAGGTTTTTATTTCAAGCGTCGGGATGAGCGAAAGAACGCCTGAAGTAAGCGGTTTTGAGACATATCCGTAATTTATTTCAGATATACGAAGTTCACCGTGTCCCCGCGTCTTGACTGCATCTGCAAACGAGAGCATCAGCGCAGATGTGGCCATTACCTCGCCCGAAGCCTCAGAGGTTTTGCCCTTGCCTAAAAACTTACCGTGAGCAAGTACGTTCCCGCCCGAGGATATTCTCATCTCAATATCGCAGTCAAACACATGGACACCTGAGAATACCTGCGGAATATAAACCACATATCCGCCGTCTTTTGTCTCAGATATAAAATCATACGATGCAGTAGGCACATTCAGCTTCAAAGCAAGCTTTCCCGCGAGCTTTTTCGCATCTTGCGAGCTTGACACTTCCTCACCGGATTCATAAACGAGCGAAAACGTGTCTTTCGAAAATAACACATTTCCCCCGTCGCCGACATAAGCTATGCCTTCTTCACCCGTATTTTCAACAACACTTCCAAAAAGCTTCTCCGCTATTTTTTTTAAATTGTGAATACTCTCCCTTGTAGCAGGGCGTATCTCAATTGAGTCTGAAGGTATTGTATCCTCACTCACCGCTATGCCCTGCGCCGAAAGTATTTTGCACAAATCTGATCGAACAGCCACCTCATCGCTTCTTACCTGATTTTCGCGCATGACATATGTCACAAGCAGAAACGCATTCACGGCGAGAAGAACCGCTATAAGAACAGTTTTAGCCCTCGACCAATTCATTTCCGTTCTCCTCTCCGACAGTCTTCTTTACCCCGCCTATGAACCATGACGGAGAAATTACCGTATCACCATTATCGGCATATCGCAGGTTCAGCTCACCGGTCTTTCCGCTTCCCTTTATTGCCGCAGCTGCAAGCCGCTCAGAAAGGGTATCGGCACTCTGCGAGGATATGTCATAGCCGCGCAGATTAACCTTTGCCGCACGCACACTTTCACCCGTTATGGTTATCCTTGCAAAATATGTGGTGCCTTTCATATTAATGGGAACACCCCCGATATGACGGCCGAAAACCACCTCTGTGTTCTCTCCGTTTTCTGCAACATCGATAAGGTATATCCCCCCACTTCCCGGAAGACTTGCCGCAAGATACGCGGCAAGTGTGCGCGCACTCTCTGTCTTCTCGGCAAGCGTTGGCGTTTCTCCGTCAAAGCTTACGCCTATCCCCAGCGTCTCGTCTACCTCGTCACGGGTATCACTGTATGAAGCTATCCCATCCGGAGAAATTTTAAGCGTTACCATATCGGCAACATAAACCTCTGTCCCGTCAGCCTCCGCATAAGTACTCGGTGTTACATCACGAAGTCTGAAGCTTTCAAGACACGCATTTCTCACACTGTCGCCAAACGTCACATATGAGTTGTATGCCGATACTGCATAGGTCTTCGGGCGATTCGAGACCATTATAACAGTTTCGCCTGATATGGCTTGAAAATCCTCTTCCTCACTCTCAAGTGCAAGAAATGCAGGGTCTGCACGAACTCCCTCCATTGCAGTTTTGAGCCCATCTGAAGCGGAGGTGGATGTCATCTCATACACCGTATTATTATCACTGTTTTTTACATATACTTTTACATTTTTATCGTCTGTTGAGAGCATAAAATATCTGCCGCATACAGTTGACGCACTGTTTCCGGCCCCGAGCCAGAGCTTTATCGTCTCAACGGGCGCGTTGCCATAATAATCAAGAAACACACCCTCTCCGCGAAGTGCCTCTGCCCAGGTGTCCTCGTCCGTTCTTTGTGTTGATTTTATACTGCCGAAGACCTGTGCTATTTCATCACGCAGAGCTCTGTACGCGCCATCGCTCGCACTGCTGTTATATACAACTCCGCGTGCTCCGTTTGCATCTCGCATAAGTATGCTGACGGGCCGTATTCCGAACACTTCAAGGTCTGAGCCCGCGCCGGCTCCGACAACCTCTCCGGTGTTTGAAATCCCTAACAGGTCACCAAAGCTCACACTTTTAAATGGGCTGTCAAAAAACCACACCGCATATGTGAAGTATAATACCCCCGCAATCAGGACACATATGAGAACAGTTTTTATTCTTTCCTTGGTCTCATTCATACCGTCTCACCCGCACTGTCCTTAGGAAGTATTACCGACACGGTTGTCCCATGGCCGTATTTGCTCTCAAGTCTTATCTCTCCACCGTAATGCTCAATAATCTCTTTTGCAATCGCGAGCCCCAGACCCGTACCGCCCATTTCGCGGCTTCGCGCCTTATCTACACGGTAGAATCGTTCAAACAGACGCGGCATATCCTTCTCAGGAATACCTATACCATTATCTTTTACCGTTATCTTTATAAATTTATCATAGCTCTCTGCCGAGAAATCTATCTTACCGCCCTCGGGAGTATATTTTACTGCATTTGACAGAAGGTTTATAAATACCTGTTCTATCCTCTCACGGTCACCGTAGAAGTCAGCGAGCGCAGCATCAACGGACATCGTCAGCTTGTGCCCATTTCTTCTCGCCTCCATCTCCATGGCGCGATATGCGTTTTCAACGCTCTTTTTGAGTGAGAAGTTTTCGTTCTTCCAATCCATCTTTGCGGAATCAAGCCTTGAAAGCGTCAGGAGGTCTTTTACTATACGCGTCATTCTATCGGTTTCGTTTAGAATTACACTATAAAATTGTGCCTTCATTTCATCCGGTGCATCCGGCGATTCAGCAAGCGTTTCAGTATAGCTCTTTACGTTTGTAAGCGGTGTGCGCAGCTCATGCGATACATTCGCCACAAACTCACGGCGTGAGTTTTCAAGCTTCTGCTGCTCGGTAAAATCGTGAATAATTGCGATTACTCCTCGCTCTTCAGCCTCATTTCCGAACAGAGCAAAGCTCACCTTGAGCGTTTTCTCTCCTGCGCAGAGGTTCCTCTCTTCAAAGCTTTCTTCCATGCTGAGCAGTGAATCAAAATCAATATCACTGTCCTTAAATATTTCTGCATACGACTTATGCGTTTTGGGGTCAAACCCAAGCATTTCAGCTGCGGCAGGGTTGTGGTGTATCAGGCTTCCGTCGCGTGCAAATGCCGTCACGCCATCGGTCATGTAGAGAAACATTGTGTCAAGCTTATTTCTCTCGCCTTCAACCTTGGCAAGCGTTGAATTAAGCGCACTGGCCATGTCGTTAAAGGTTTCGGTAAGCGTTCCTATCTCGTCGTTTGACTGTACGTCAAGGGACGTATCGAGCTCACCCATCGACAGGCGTTTTGCACCCTTTGTTATGTTCTCAATCGGAATCGTTATTGTCTTTGCAAAAATAAAGCTCAAGAATACCGCAATGAGAAGTGCAAACATGACTGTGCGCAGAATTATTTTAAACATGGATGCAGTAAGGCTCTGCTGGTCCTGCTTTGTGTCCTTTACATATACAATATATTTAACTTCGTCGTCAACGACAATCGGGTTTGCGCGGTCAATATACCCGCTCGAAATTCGCTTTTCCTGCCCTATTCTTCCGCTAAGTGCAGAAATTATGGCGGGAGTTCTGACAACCTGGTCATCGTTTGACCCAAAAAGCGTTTTTCCCGTCTCGCCGTCGAGTATGTAGTAATTCCGATAACTGCTTATCCTCATGGCAGACGAGTATGCTTCAACGGCCGTATTAAGACGCTCCGCCCCGTTCTCTGCCTGTGCCTCGGTTTTAAGCATAGCAAATACCTCGGCGTTAAATACCGAGTTCATCTGCTCTGTAAAATCGTCAAAATAATAAACCGATACCTGATTTATCATAAATGTTCCCGCAATCGACATAACGGAAACTATAAGCAAAACGAGTACAAGCACAAGCTTCATCTGAAGCGAACGCAAAGCGATCCCCTCCTATCGGTTGGTATAATCAATCAGCAAACATATATCCTGCGCCGCGACGTGTTACGATTCTCACCGGGTTTGCAGGGTCATCTTCAATCTTTTCGCGGAGCCTTCTCACGGTTACGTCTACAGTTCTCAAATCACCGTAGTAATCATACTGCCAGACGTTTTCCATAAGTGCCTCTCGTGAAAAAACCTGATTTGGCTGTGTTGCTAGGAACTTTATAAGATCAAACTCTCGGGGAGTGAGTTCTATTTTTTCACCCTTTTTCTTCACATCAAGACTCTTTAAGTTTATAACAATATCACCGAACACAAGTTTGTTTGCGTCGCTTGCGTCCGGAGTGTCTGCAACCGTGGCAAGGCTTCGGCGCACATTTGCCTTAATGCGTGCCATCAACTCACGCATTGAAAAAGGTTTCGTTATATAGTCATCAGCCCCAAGCTCAAGGCCGAGAACCTTATCTACCTCTTCTTCGCGTGCCGTCAGCATAATTATCGGCACGTTTGAACTGCGGCGGAGATTCTTGCATACCTCAAAGCCGTCAAGCTTCGGGAGCATTACGTCAAGCAGAATGAGGTCGGGGTTTTCCTCCTGCGCTGCGCGCAGCCCATCCTCGCCGTCATATGCACACACAACGGCATACCCCTCTTTTTTCAAATTGAATTGTAGAATATCAGCAATAGCCTTTTCATCTTCAACTACAAGTATTTTTTTATCCATACTGTTCTACCTCCCGAATAAACTAAACTCCGAGAATTCTTGCTGCGCGCAGTATAAGCACCGCGGTTTTGGCATCATCTATTTTGCCTTCATCGCACATCTTAAGCGCGTCTGTGAGCTTGTATCTCTTTATCTGTAAAAACTCTCCCTCGTCAGGGTGCGCCTGCCCTTCATGCAACCCTCGGGCGAGGTATAAGTGAATCCGCTCGGTCATACACCCCGGAGACGGATAAACGAACCCCAGATATGTCATTTCGTCTGCTGTATATCCAGTCTCCTCCGAAAGCTCGCGTATTCCGCAGTCAAGATGCAGCTCGTCACCGTCCACCTTTCCCGCAGGGGCCTCAAGTATCTCTACTTCAAATGGGTAGCGGTACTGCGAGACAAGTATTATATCCCCATCGTCAGTCACAGGCAAGATTGCAACACCGTCACAATGTTCACACACCTCACGCGTGGTTTTTCTGCCGCCAATCTCTACCTCATCCTCACGCAGGTTCATTATTACGCCTTTAAAATGATACTTCTGCGAAAGAGTCTTTTCTATGTTGTTCATAGCTTTTCCGCCTCCCGTCGCAATATATCAAAGCACTCCTGTGCTGCACGGCTTCGCGCAAGCGCGCGACCTCTAGGCTGATAAATCTTTGAGCTTACGGTTTTGCCACACAGGGTTACTGCAACATATACCGTACCACCCGGATTTTTCTCATCGCCCGATCCCGGGTCTGCATACCCCGTGACCCCGATACCTGCATCTGTTCCAAACTTTTGACACGCCGCCCGGGACAATGCCTCGGCACATTCACGACTTACAGCACCGTGGGTATCAAGAAGATTCTTGTCTATACCAAGAAGATTTATCTTCATCTCATTTGTATAGGCACAAATACCGCCGTAAAAAACCTCTGATGCGCCGGGTATGTCGGTTATAAGCTTTGCGCACAATCCCCCTGTGCAGGACTCTGCCGTCGCAAGCGTAAGCTTTTTTTGCTTCAGAAGCTGAAATGCGGCAGCATGAAGTGACGGAACATCAACGCCGTAGACAACATCTCCGAGAATTTCCTCGACCTTTTCTATGACAGGCCGGGTTATGGCGTCAGCCTCCTCCTCAGACTCCGCTTTACCCGTAACCCGCAGAAGCACCTCGCCATCCTTTGCATACGGTGCAAGTGTCGGGTTTTTCATTTCTTCTGCAAAATCACGGATTTTGCTCTCAACCTCGCTCTCACCCATACCGTAGATATGGATTCCATGAGAAACGAGGTGTGAATCAGAAAGCTTTTGGAGATATGGCACCATGCGATGTTTTACCATAGGCTCGCACTCACGCGGAGGCCCCGGAAGCATTATAAGAAACTTTCCCCCGTCCTCTATAGCACAGCCCGGGGCGGTTCCCCAATCGTTTTCTAAAACCGTACAACCCTCGGGCAGATATGCCTGACGCGCGTTATTATCTGTCATGGTTCTTCCAAGCTTTTTAAAATATGCCTTTATCTTCTCAAGCGCAGGCTCAGACAAAACAAGCTTTTTTCCGAAGGCCTCTGCCGCAACCTGTTTTGTGAGGTCATCAAATGTTGGGCCAAGCCCACCTGTTGTTATTATTATATCCGAGCGTTTTTTAGCGGTGAGAATAACCTCGCGGAGGCGCTCAGGGTTATCGCCTACAACCGTCTGATAATATGCATTTATACCGAGCTCCGAAAGAGCGCGGGCAACTGTGACCGCATCGGTATTTGTAATTTCGCCGAGCAGGATTTCAGTCCCTACGGCAATTATCTCTGCTGAAAAACTCAACCGGGTTTTCCTTCCTTCTATATAATCTCAATTTCTGCTATTGCAGCCTCTGCAAGCGCCTCAAACGGAAGCTTTTTCTCCTCTTCGAGAATATATTCAAGCTTCGGTTTTGTGCGCGGGTGCTTGGGGGTGAACACCGTACAACAGTCCTCATACGGAAGTATTGACGTTTCAAACGTGTTTATTCGCCGAGCTATCGCTACTATTTCTTCTTTATCCATGCCGATAACCGGACGTAGCACAGGGAGCGTAATACCATTTTCGGTAACACCCAGCGCCTCCATTGTCTGGCTTGCAACCTGGCCGAGGCTCTCTCCCGTAATGAGCGCACCGCAGTTGTTTGCAAGCGCCACCTTTTCGGCAATATACATCATAAACCTGCGCATAATCAGCGTAAAATACTCTTCACGGCAATGTGCCCTGATTTCTTCTTGAATCTTTGTAAACGGCACCATCGCTATCTTTATGTTCCCTGCATATACACCGACAAGGCGAGCAAGTTCTATTACCTTTTCCTTGGCGCGCTCTGATGTATAAGGGTATGAGAAAAAGTGAATTCCAAAAAGCTCGACACCACGTTTTGCCATCATATAGGCTGCAACAGGACTGTCTATTCCGCCCGATAGCAGGATTGCCGCACGCCCGTTAATACCCACAGGCAACCCGCCCGCGCCCGGGGTTGGGTTTGCGTGGACATATGCCGCGCGGTCACGGATTTCAACCTTCACGCACACCTCGGGTTTTTTTACGTCAACCGAGAGGTTTTCAAACGCGTCGTGAAGGGCGCTTCCTACCTCAAAAGCAATCTCGGGTGATTTCTTCGGAAACGACTTATCGGAGCGTTTTGCCTCAACCTTAAAAGTTTTTGCGGCACTTAGCTCGTCATGTAAATATTCCTTTGCAACAGCAATGATTTTATCTATATCTTTCTCCACCTCTGCCGCGCGGGAGATGTTTACAACTCCAAACACCTTCTCTGCAGCGGCGAGCGCCGCATCCATATCGCAGTTCTCGTCCTGCGGCTCGACATATATCGTAGACTGCATACAATATATATTAAACGTACCGAAATTCTTTATCCGCCACGCAAGATTCTTCATCAGCCTTTTCTCAAAATTGGTGCGGTTTAACCCTTTAAGTACAAGCTCTCCGAGCTTTAAAAGCAGTATCTCTTTCAAATCAATGCTCACCTTTCGATATTTATACATATTAATTATACAACATTTACCGAAAATAAACAATAGCTCTTACTATATAAAGTACAAACATATTGTTTGACTTTTTATGCCACAGTTGATATAATTTTTTCTGTAAATATTTTCAAAGGGTTGTAACGCTATGTATGTTGTATTTTTAATCACGCTCTCGGTGCTCGCATCACAAGGCATAGGCCTCTCTTACAAAAAGGGGGCAGAAAGAACGGTTGATCCTATATCCTCTCCGCCGCTGATGTGCACCTTTGCCGCGGTTTTCATTGCGATAATGTTTACAATAATGGCGTTTACTGTTGATGGCGGAATTGCCTTTCCAAACAAACTGAGCCTTGTATTTGCTGCCGTCACTGGCATGGCATATGCTTTTGCTGCCTTTTTCTATCTTATTGCGCTCTCATGCGGGCCATATACCATTTCGCTTATACTGCTCAACATGAGTTCTTTTATGCCCATTCTTTACAGCAGACTCTTTCTTGGTGAATCCATCTCTCCCATGCAGATTATAGGTCTTTCGATTGTAATCATCTCCTGCGTTCTCCTGACAATCGCAAGAAACCGTGGCAAACAGGCTACAAAGGTAAACACACGATGGGCAATATGTGCTGTTTTTATGTTCATAGCAAACAGCCTTATGACCTTTTGCATACGCGCTCACACAAAGCTTATTCCCGAAACGGCAAGTAATTCATTTTTCGTGGCAGCTTATATAACCGCGGCGTTCTTCTGCCTTATCTTTTTCCTCTCCACAGGCGGTTTGAAGAAGAGAATAAGCCCAAAACCGCTTATAACTCCTGCTCTGGGTGTTGCCGTTTCTCTCTCGTCTACTCTTGTGCCGATGGCAGAGCTTCCAAAATACCTTTCAGCGGCACTGCAATACCCACTTGAAAAAGGGTCATCAATTCTTCTCGGTGTCTTAGTCGGAGTAGTCTTCTTTAAAGAACGCATAAACAAACTTGGCTACGTATGTATAGCCACAATCATAGCAGCGCTGTGCCTTATCGGAATGGCTTAACGAAATAATCTTAACGGGAGCGATTTATATCGCTCCCGTTTCTTCATCTTCTTTTTTCTTTATTATGTTCTTTATACACGATATAAGCGTTTTTTCATCAGCAGAGAAGATATGACCCTTTCTGTATATAAGAACATCTTTCTTTACAACGTTTCTTGAACTCCACTTTTTTTCAACAAGTCCGTGCCTCTTTAAATACTCACTCGGCATGGGTGAAACCCACATATATGTGCCCACGACATTCTGAAGTATGTCGAGCTGACCACCGCGCTCATACAGATAAATGCGCTTGTCTGCACTCTCACGGGACATCCCGCTCTCGGTATTGTGAATAAGCGTTGTGTCTCTCTGAATATCTCCATGAACAAGCTCTGTATATTGTGAAAGTTCCTCTTCTGTTATGTCTTCACGACCTGCAAGTGGGTGTTTTTCTGACATAAGAAGCCTCGGCTCATATTCAAGAATAAGCTTACACTCAAGACCCTTTTCCTCAAGCAAAGCCATAAAATAGTTTTCATATAAATCGCGATAGCGGATGACACCCATGTTTGCCTCGCCGTTAACCACATAATTTATCGCAGAATTATAATTTCGCTCTTTTATGTTTATCGACAGTCGCTTCTTATCTGCAAGAGTATTTAAAAAATCAGAAAACGCAAAGCTAAGATATGTAGCGCGAGGTATACAGAAGGTTAGATTTACATCATCGGCAGGGTGCGACTTGTACATCGCTTCAAGGTTCTCCATCTGAGAAACAACCGTTCTTGCATATGATAAAAACTTGCTACCCTCACGAGTCGGCTTTACCCCTTTTGCACTGCGCTGAAAAATCTGCATCGAAATTTCCGATTCAAGCTCCTTAACCGCCTTGCTTAAGTTTGGCTGACTTAAAAACAGATTCTGTGCCGCGCTCGTTATTGAGCGCGTTTTTTCTATCTCGATCGCATATTTAAGCTGTGTTATATTCATATTCGCTTGATCCTCCTATGATTAGGTCATAAATTTCAGTTATGGCTTTTATAATAATTATATATTATACAAAATCAGAAATCAATGTTAAAGTATTAACAGAAGGTCAAATCTTAAAAATATTTATAAAGGATGGATGCATAATGGCACGTTTTACATTACCCCGTGATTTATACCACGGCAAGGGCTCACTTGAAGTCCTCAAAACACTTCGCGGCGAGCGCGCAATGATTTGTGTTGGCGGCGGCTCCATGAAGAAGTTTGGCTTCCTCGACAAGGCTGTTTCTTATCTTGAAGAAGCAGGCATGAAGGTTGAGCTTTTTGAGGGTATTGAGCCCGACCCGTCTGTAGACACCGTTATGAAGGGTGCCGAGGCAATGAGCAAGTTCAACCCCGACTGGATTATTGCTATGGGCGGCGGTTCACCGATTGATGCGGCTAAGGCTATGTGGATTAAGTACGAATATCCCGAAACCACATTTGAGGATATGTGCAAGGTATTCGGCCTTCCCAAGCTCCGCACAAAGGCTCACTTTGTAGCTATCCCGTCTACATCAGGCACGGCTACCGAAGTTACTGCCTTCTCAGTTATCACAGACTACAACAAGGGCATCAAGTACCCGCTTGCTGACTTTGAAATTACCCCTGATATCGCTATCGTAGACCCCGACCTTGCTGAGACAATGCCCAAGAAGCTTGTTGCTCACACAGGTATGGACGCTATGACTCATGCAGTAGAGGCTTATGTATCAACCGCCAACTGTGACTATACAGACCCGCTTGCTCTCCACGCAATCGAGATGATTCAGTCTGACCTTGTAGATTCATACAACGGCGACATGGACAAGCGCGCAAGCATGCACAACGCACAGTGTATGGCAGGTATGGCATTTTCAAACGCACTTCTCGGCATTGTTCACTCAATGGCTCACAAGACAGGTGCTATCTTCGAGGACTTTGGCGCACACATTATTCACGGTGCTGCAAACGCTATGTATCTCCCGAAGGTAATCGCCTTCAACGCAAAGAACGAGACTGCAGCAAAGCGTTATGCTAAGATTGCAGACGTTATGAACCTCGGCGGCGCAACTGTTGAAGAGAAGGTCAAGAACCTCATTGCATACCTCCGCAAGATGAATGATGACCTCAACATTCCGCAGTGCATTAAGCACTACGGGGCTGACAGCTATCCCACAGAGCAGGGCTTTGTTTCTGAAAGTGTCTTCCTTGAAAGACTTCCGGAAATTGCAAAGAACGCTATTGCCGACGCATGCACAGGTTCTAACCCGCGTCAGCCCAGCCAGGAAGAGATGGAGAAACTTCTTAAGTGCTGCTACTACGACACAGAAGTTGATTTTTAATTAATCTCCCCTATAATATAAAAAGTGCAAGAAGGACGGTGCCTTATGCATCGTCCTTCTTGTATTTTATAATTTAGATATTTCTTCTGCTGCACGCAAAATGCCGAGCTTACCGCTTTCATATGTAAGCCCGCCCTGAAGATATACGCGGTACGGCGGACGCATGGGAGCGTCGGCAGAAAGCTCTATCGACGAGCCCTGGACAAACGCACCTGCCGCCATAATTACTGCATCGTCATATCCGGGCATGTCCCACGCCTCGGGGGTGACAAACGAATCACACGGCGCCCCCGACTGTATTCCTTTGCAGAATGCCGAGAGCTTTTCTGCGCTACCAAGCTCTATAGTCTGAATAATATCATATCTTGGCTCATCGCACTTTGGCGAGACCTCATAGCCCATATCCTCAAACGTCTTTGCTGCAAAAATCATTGTCATAAGCGATTGCGCAACAATGTGGGGCGCCATAAAAAAGCCCTGATACAAAAGCCTGTTCTGGCCAAGCGTACACCCGCACTCACGCCCGATACCCGGCACTGTGAGCCTTTCTGCCGCGCGGTTTACCAACTCACTTTTACCGGCGATATAGCCACCTGTAGGCGCAAGACCGCCGCCGGGGTTCTTGATAAGTGAACCTGCTATAATGTCTGCACCGACGTGGGTGGGTTCACGAGTTTCGCAAAACTCGCCATAGCAGTTGTCAACCATAACGCGAGCCTTCGGGTTTTTCGCCTTTAGTGCTGCAATCGCCTCACCAATCTCGTCTACCGACAATGCACGCCTTGCACCGTATCCTCGCGAGCGCTGTATGTATATGACGGCATTCTCTTCCTCTGACACCGCCTCGATTGCCGCGTCAATGTCAATCCCACCGTCTTTCATCGCAACTTCTCTGTACTTTACGCCGTACTCAACAAGCGTGCCGTGGCCGCTGCCTGTAATGCCTATTGCGCCAAGAAGCGTATCGTATGGAGCACCCGTGATTGATATTAACGTATCACCGGGGTTTGTAACGCCGCAAAGAGCGCAGAACAACGCGTGTGTGCCGTTTACGAACTGAATACGGCAGAGCGCGTCTTCCGCGCCAAACACATCGGCGTATATTTTATCGAGCGTATCGCGGCCCTGGTCATCATAGCCATAGCCTGTTGTTCCCGCAAACATAGTATCAGAAACGCGGTGGCGGGAAAACGCTTCAAGCACACGCTTTGAGTTCTCCTCAGCTACACGCTGAATGTTTTGAAACTGTGTCACTCTACTTAACCTCACGAATTATGCCCATCGGAGTCTGCTGTGCACTCTGACCGAGGGGGTTATCGCGCAGAATTCTCGGAAGAAGCTCACGGTCAAGTGTTTCATCACTCGCACCAAGAATTTTGCCCGTAAGGTCATTGACGTCTACAATAGCGACACGGAACCCTATTCTTGCCGCAATTTCAGTTGCAACCTTGTCCGGGTCCTCAGGACCGAGAACAACGCACTTGTTATATGGCGGGAGAGTATACGGAGTCGGGCCGTCTATTGACTCTGCGCGGTATCCGGCAACCTTATAGAACCAACCGCGCTTGCCGAGAAGCTTTCCTATTGCGGAGCAGAATGCCGCACAAAGAAGGCGGAATGTTCCGCACTCACGAAGCGCCATCTCCATAGTCTCAGGTATGCCCAAGCCTATGCCGTAGGGCGATTTATATACAAACTTACAGAGAAGCTTTGCAAGCGGGCGCGGGTGAATCTCTGTGAGCGGAACCGCCCTCTTCTGTGAGCAGGCAACGCACTTCTCTGAAATAAAGAGGATGTCACCCTCTTTCATATGTGGCATTGCGTACTTCTCCGCAACATCCGCTATCTTGTCATTTTCTGTTACAACATGCGTCTTTATCGGCAGGCGCATATACTCCTTACCCTCAACGGTAATGGTGGTATTCTTGCCTTCATTTGCACAAAGCTCTGACATCTTTAAAAACCCCTTTTGCGTTTTTATTCTGCAATATATTATAGCACAAAACAAAAATGTATGCAACAACCCTCACTTGATAAAACAAGTGAGGGTTGTGTTTTACTTCTTTATCATATATTCGCCTTCAATGCTCTGTGCGGAGACAGGAATGAGCTTGCACTCCGCATTTTTAAACAACTCAGCAGCAGCAGCAAAACCGAGAGTGTATCTGCCCGCTTCGGAGTTTACATATACTGTATCAAACTCACCAAAGTCTTCGGCGTTCTGCCCGCTTGATGCAAGTGCATTTTCATTGTAATTTTCATACATAGCAGAAAGTGGGATGCTTCCTGCCGCTACCTTTGCCTCATTGATAAAACTTTTTAACATATCGCGTTTTGTTCCAAGCGACTTGTCATAGGAAAGGAGTTCTGTCTTTCCAACTGCAGGGAAGGATATATTTGATAAAATTATCTCATCAGGTGCCATCGCCGCAAGCTTTTCTATCGCAGACATAAGATATTTCTGTGCAGAATCTGAATATGCCGAGAGCCAGCGCACATTGTTGCCGTCAAGCCAAATTATCTTGTTTGATGTGCGAGTAGCGTAGCTCTGGTTCTTTCTTGCAGCCTCATTATCCTTAAAACAAGACATATACAGTGCCACGTTGTACTCTTTCTCATGCGCCTTCTCTATAGCTGAGGCGAGAGTTGCGTCATCTCCGCCCACCTCGGCATTCTTTGCAATGTGTGAATCTGATGCGAAAGCAAGCGTTCCGTCCTCTGCTTTTACTTCAAGAACAAGCGTGTTTATATAAGATGGAATTTCAGCAAGTGTTGCATCAAACAACTCAATATTCTTAACGCTTCCTATCGGTATAAAGTATGCGTGCTTTTCTTCTTTATTTTCAGAAACATCGACCATGTCTTCGTTCTCATCTGGCACAGCCGGGTCAGTCACAGGTTCACTCTCCTGCTCTATTATGAGGTTTGCATCAACTTCAGATGTCTTCACATCTTTATTTGGAGATAGAAAGAACGCACCGTCACGCGTAAATGCCATATTATCATTTATAAAATAAAGCGAAACTGCCGCAGCGATACACAGCACTACAAGCAACGGAATAATTATGCCTATTCCGCCGCGCGAGCCTCTGTATCTCCTCGATGTTCTTCTCCCTCTTCTCATTAAGGCAAACCTCCTATTTTTCTTCTACTGCTTCTTCCTCGCCGACATCAAGGCTGAAATATTCAGACTCGTCGAAGTTATCTTCTGTTTCAACCTTAGCTGCTACGGGAGCTGTTATTGTCCCCCTCGGGCACGCAGTTGCACACTCTCCGCAACGGATACACTTATCATAATTTATAACAGCGAGGCTGTCCGATACTTCTATTGCATCGCAATTACAATTCTTTACACAAGCAAAACATCCTATACATCCGAGGTCACACGCTTTTCTTGCTTTCGAACCAAGCTCGCGGTTGTTACAGCAAACCTTCTCCCGTGCATCTGCTGGAACGAGCTCGATTACAGCACGCGGGCATGCCTTCACGCACTCTCCGCAACCGGTGCACTTTGTCGCATCAACCACGGCGACCCCGCTGTCTGTGGATATTGCGCCATGTTTACATACAGATAAACATGTGCCAAGCCCCAGACACGCAAATTCGCACATAGCAGGCCCACCTGCAAGAAGAGCCGCGGCTACGCAGTCGGGCGCACCGACATATGTGTATCTGCGTTCAGAATCTACACCGCCGCATTTTACAAACGCACAGAGTTTCTCATCATGTGTTTTCATCTCTTCATTAGCAATTATTCCAGAGTCATTACACACGGTTTCACCGTCTTCTCTAGGCTTGACCGAGCCGGCAACACCAAATATAAATCCAAGCAAGCCCAAAGCCACTATGGCAAGAAGAATATTTATAACAATCGTCATCGTATTCCTCCTACATAAACTTCATGCCCTGAAAGCCCATGAATGCAAGTGCAATAAGCCCCGCTGTAATCAGCGCAATCGGCGCACCGTCAAGGCATTTTGGAGTATCTGAATATTCAAGCCGCTCACGCACTGCGGCAAACAACAGAATAGCCGCAAGAAAACCCAATCCGGAGAATAAACCGAACACAACAGCCTCAAATATGTTATATCCACCGTTTGAGCCGAGGAGCATCACTCCGAGAATCGCTGTATTCGCTGTTACAACTGGGAATGATATCGAAAGCTTTTCATAAAGCGCAGGGGCCTTTTGGGGAAGCACATTCTCTGCGATTTGAACAGCCCCCGCAACAACAAGAATATATATAACACTTCTCATATATTCAAGATTAAGTGGCGAAATGACCGCCCAATCAAGAACACACGAAATCACAGATGCCACAGCTGATACAATCGCAACGGCAACCCCTGTCCTTAATGCAGGTTTTATGCCGTTTGAACTGTTGATAAATGACGTTACGCCAAGAAGATGCGAGAATACAATATTTTCAGCCAGAATTGCGCCGAGAGAGATTGAAAGTATACTGAAAAAACTCATTCCTCACCCTCCTTTTCACGAATGCGCGAAACCGCCATATTAAATACTGCAAGCAAAAGGCCAAATGTTATAAATGCTCCCGGTGGTGATATAATAAGCCGCATGCAATATTGCTCAGGGATTATACGAAGCCCGCAAAGGGTTCCGTTGCCAATAAGTTCACGCACAAACGACATAACAAACATCGTCGCAAAAAAACCGAGTCCCGCAGAAAGCGCGTTCAGGGCAGATGCGCCAACGCCTTCCTCAGTGGCCCTTTCCGACTGGGCAAATACGATACCGCTTACGGTTATGAGTGGAAGATATATACCGAGATTTTCTGCAATCCCCGGCAGGAACGCCCGTATCAAAAGCTCCTCGGCGGCAACAAATGTCGCAATAATTACCATGTATGCAATCACGCGGATGCTCTTGGGTATAAACCTCGCTATAAGTGATATTGTAACACTCGACAAAACAAGTGCTACTATCACACACAACCCCATTATAAGCCCGTCGATAACTGCTGTTGATACCGCAAGCAATGGGCAAAGGCCGAGCATAAGCAAAAGCGATGTATTCTCAAGCAATACACTGTTTTTTAAAAATGTGACAATCCTCTTCATATGCCAGCCGCCTCCTTCGCCTTTTCTGCCTCAATCTGCGAGACTGCTGCCACGGCATGGTTTACACACTCTGCAACAGCCTGTGATGATGCTGTTGCTCCCGAAACTGCAGAAACTTGCGTGTCGGTCTTGGCCATGCCATTCACTGTAGTTATGTTCCCACTCTTTCCTGCAAACTGTGAAAGAAATGAGCTATCATTAACCTTTAAGCCGTCTATGTCTTTCCCCCATATAGAAATAATCTCAACAGCAATTACCTTGCCCTCGGTATCTATCGCAACACAGACGTTCATATCTCCGTCATAGTCGCTTGCTGTTGTTTCCACACAGTAACCAAGAAGCGTTTCATCGTTTCTCGCCTCATAAACAGACAGAACCTTATCTTCCTCTTTGCTTTCAAAGCCGAACTGCACATATTCGCCTGCAGGAAGAGCCCTCTCCATCGCCGACATGAGTGCCGCCGTTGCATTTTCCTCAATTCGTCCGGAAAGAAGCGAAGAAACCCCAGATAGGAGAAGCGCACACGAGGCGCATATCGCGAGCAGTATCAGCCCTGAGCTGAGAAGCTCTTTTTTCTGTTTCACCAAAAAGCCCGGAAGCTTAATTTTCGCAAGGTTTATCTTCATCTTCTCCCACCGCCTTTCTCTTTGTTTTCACAACTCCGAATCTGCGCGGACGAATTACTCTGTCCATAAAGCATGAACAGCAATTCATTATGAGTATTGCATGAGCCGCACCCTCACTGTATGTACCGAAATACCGTATAAGAACAGTCAGCACACCGCAGCCTATGCCGTAAACAATGCGACCCTTGGCAGTGACGGGGCTGGTTGTATAGTCCGTCGCCATAAACACTGCTCCAAAAAGAAGCCCGCCCGAGCATACACTGTAGAGCATCCACTGCCAGCCCGGATTCCCACCGAGGGGGAACAGGAATGTGAGCACCGCCACAGTGCCGACATACGCCGCAGGTATATGTATTGTTATTACTCTCCTTACAAGAAGGTATATCGCAGCTGCCACGATTACAACAGCAGAAACCTCGCCGATGCAGCCTGCCACATTACCCACAACAACATCGCGAAGGCTTGATATAACATCATCTCCACCTGCCATGGCTACGCTCGGCAATACTCCCTGCTTCATCTTCATAAGCGGGGTAACAGAAGCAATAACTTCCGGTGAAAGGGTTTTATTAGTTACGTTTTCAAACGCAGAAACAGCTGACGAGCCAAGGTTTGGCTTTACCCAGACCGACACAAGAGCCGGCCACGAAAACAAAAATGCACGGGCGGCAAGTGCCGGATTTAAAAAATTCTTCCCGAGCCCTCCGTAAAGCTGTTTTACAACAACTATCGCAAAAAACGCACCAACAACAGGTATCCATAACGGAACTGATACAGGAAGACACATGGCGATAAGCATTCCCGTAACAACTGCAGACATATCCCCGATAGTTGAAGGTTTTTTTGCAATGTAACGGTAAAGCCATTCAAACGCAACACACGACGCAACCGATGTAAGCGTAAGCGTCGCTGCGCGCCACCCGAAAAAGTATATAGCCATAATAAGAGGGAAAACAAGAGCAACCACAACATCCATCATGATTGAGCGCGTATCCTCGTCTGACCTTATATATGGTGAGGATGACATTAGAAGTCTTTTGTTATCTATCTTCATTCGCCTTATCCTCCCTCACTTTCTCGTCTGCAAGAAGCTTTTTGACAGAACGGAATGCCGAAACAAGAGAAATTCTTGCCGGGCATATATACGAACAACACCCGCACTCTGTGCAGTCCTCAACATTTAGTCTTTCGCACTTATCAAGCTTGCCTGCCTTATACTCACGCAAGATATATAACGGCATAAGGTTCATCGGGCACACTCCCACGCATTTTCCACAGTGAATACATGTGCTCTCAGGCGCAAGCTTGTCCTCGTCCCGACAAAACGCAAGCACTGCATTTGTTCCTTTTATGACCGGAGCCTCCAGAGAGTACTGCGACAGCCCCATCATCGGGCCTCCTGCAATAACACGGTGCGGATGCTCCAAAAATCCGCCACAGGCTTCAAAAAGCTCGCCTATAGGGGTTCCTATTCTTACAAGAAGATTCTTGGGGTTTGCAACGGCAGAGCCTGAGACCGTAACAACGCGTGATGTAAGGGGTCTTCCCTCTCTTACTGCTCGCGCCACGGCTACAGCCGTAGATACGTTTACCGTAATTACTCCTATGTCTGCTCCCGTCCCTTTCGGGGGAACCTCACGGCCCGTAACTGCCTGTATTATCTGACGTTCTGCCCCCTGTGGGTATTTCGTATGGAAAACAGAGAGCTTTACTCCCGCTTTTCTCGTAAGCACACGACGCATCTCTGCAATCGCATGAGCCTTGTCTGACTCTATCGCAACAACTACCTCTTTTATCCCAAGCGCTTTGGCTATTATCAGCGCACCGTCATACAGCTCTTCGCTGTATTCTATCATCATTCTGTTATCTGACGTTATATACGGCTCACATTCTGCGCCGTTTACAATCAGCGTATCTACATTGCTGTCGGATACAAGAAGCTTCTCCGATAGCGGAACTGCCGAGCCACCGAGCCCCACAATGCCTGCATCGCGTACTAAAAGTGCAAGCTCCTCTGCGCCAAGGCTCTGGAACCTGTCATATGATACTCCCGCATCCTCACACTCGTCTTGAAAGTCATTTTCAATAACTATTGAAAGAACTTTTTCACCTTTTATATGCAACCTCGGCTCTATTGCAACAACCTCACCCGAAACAGACGCATGTATCGGCGCGCTGTTAGGCGCTGTCGATTCCGCTATCTTCTGCCCGAGCTTAACGCGCTCTCCTACTTCAACCATGGGGCTACACATAACCCCCTTATGCATAAGCATGGGTAATACAATCTCTCGGGGAGCATTCATCTCTTCAATGGGCTTTTTATGTGTAGCCGATTTTCTTATATCCGGATGTATACCGCCTTTAAAATTTGCTGGCATTAGTCCTCACCTCTTTTTAATGTGGTGTATTTTTCTTCAACTTAAAGCATATGTTCATAGGTATAGATATTACTATTTTACAACAAACGCTCCTTTCTTGCAAGCTTTCTTGTTGATTTGGCATAAATTTAGGAGAAAGTTTACAAATGAGTTTTTTTGCTTTTTCTATTGTTATATTTATAATTCGGGAGTATAATAAAATAAAAAATAATAAAAGGGGATGTGTAAGACATGGGAAAACTTCATATTATTGACCACCCGCTTATTCTCCACAAGCTCACTAATATGCGTGACAAAAACACCGGCTCAAAGGATTTTAGAGAGCTTCTCAACGAAATCGCCCTGCTTATGGGATATGAGATTACGCGTGACCTGCCCCTGTGCGACGTTGAAATTGAAACGCCGATGGGCAAGATGACTGCAAAAAAAATCGCAGGCAAAAAGCTCGCTATTGTCCCTATCCTCCGTGCCGGCATCGGTATGGTTGACGGCCTTCTCACACTTCTTCCCGTTGCCAAGGTCGGCCACATCGGCCTCTACCGCAACGAGGAAACACACAAGCCCGTATTCTATTACTGCAAGCTCCCCTCAGATATAGAAAATCGTATGGTTATTGTAACAGACCCAATGCTCGCAACAGGTGGAAGTGCGGCCGATGCAATCTCTATGCTCAAAGAAAAGGGTTGCTCGCAAATTAAGCTCATGTGCCTTGTTGCCGCGCCCGAGGGAGTTAAAATGGTGCAGGACAAGCACCCCGATGTAGATATTTATGTAGCCTCGCTCGATGAGTGCTTAAACGATGACGCATACATCGTTCCCGGTCTTGGCGATGCCGGCGACAGAATTTTCGGTACAAAATAATAAAATGTAAAAAACAGAGCGCATGAAATTCCATGCGCTCTGTTTTATTATCCTAACAGCACGTCCGTAACAAGCATCAGACAAAAACCCACGAGAAGTGCATATGTTGCTCCGCGCTCGTTTCCGTTTGCATGTGTCTCAGGTATCATCTCATCGCTTATAACATACAGCATTGTGCCACCCGCGAAAGCGAGCGCAAACGGCAGGACGACTGATGCAAGAGATACTGCAAAATACCCGAGAAGCGTGCCGGCAACCTCTACAAGCCCTGTCAGCATTGCACACACAAACGTCCTTTTCGGCGGTACCCCGGCCGCAAGCATAGGCCCTATAATCACCATTCCTTCGGGTATGTTCTGAAGGGCAATGCCGCCCGCAATAATAAGTGCTTGCGCTGTGTTTCCCGAACCGAACCCAACACCTGCTGCAATACCCTCAGGCAGGTTGTGTATTGCAATAGCCGTTACGAAGAGTAGCACCCGGCTCAAGTTTGCATTATTGTGAGGCTCTGTCTCCGCCCCCACAAGCCTGTGAAGGTGGGGCACAAGCTTGTCTATAAGGTTAAGACAAAGCGCGCCCGCAAATATTCCTGCAATCGTAATAATGATACCAAACCTTCCGCCATAATCAAGAGAAGGCAGAACAAGCCCCAATACCGCAGCTGCAAGCATTACACCCGCGGCAAAGGATAATATTATGTCTGAAAACCGCCTTGATAAGCCCTTGAATATAAAACCAACCAAAGATCCTATTACTGTTGCCCCGCCGACACCAAGCGCCGTAAGCAATACCATATTCATAAGTACTCTCCTTTGTAAGAAAAGCGGTTGCGCACGGCAACCGCTTTTGTTGCGTCAATTACTCTTCACTGAAATCATCTTTTCCGACTCCGCAAAGCGGACAGACAAAATCCTCGGGAAGGTCCTCAAACTTTGTGCCGGGGGATATCCCCTCATCGGGCAAACCCTCAGCCTCGTCATAAACCCAACCGCAGATATTGCAAACGTACTTCATAGTATTTTCCTCCCTAGCTTTTAGATAATTCATCCGCAAGCGCATCTATCTGCGCTATGCTTTCTTCATTTAGTGCCGACATTATTTTTACCGTTGTGTCGGCATATATGAGATTTGGGCTCTTTTCAAGCTTTGACTTCATAATTTTTGCCGCAAGCGGAGCCCAACTCCCGTTTTCAATAAACGCAACCGTCCTGTTTTTGAAATTGCGTTCTGTAAGATGCTCTATAAACTCACGCATAAACGGGAAAATCCCACCGCAGTATGTTGTGGTTGCCAAAACAATCTTGCTGTATCTGAACGCATCCTCTATCGCCTCTGCCATATCGCATCTTGCAAGATCATTGACAACAACCTTAGCGCAACCTCTTTCGCGAAGCTTCTGGGCAAGAAGCTCCACAGCCTTCTTTGTGTTGCCATAAACGGAGGTGTAGGCAATTACAATGCCTTCTTCCTCCGGTCTGTAGCTTGACCATGTGTCGTACAGCCCTATATAGTAGGCAAGATTCTCACAGAGAACAGGCCCGTGCAGAGGGCAAATCATCTGTATATCAAGCTCCGCCGCTTTTTTCAGAAGTGCCTGTACCTGTACTCCGTATTTGCCGACAATGCCTATATAATACCGTCTCGCCTCGCACGCCCAGTCTTCCTCTATATCAAGCGCGCCAAACTTGCCGAAGCCGTCAGCCGAGAACAACACTTTGTCTTTGCTGTCGTACGTTACAATCACCTCGGGCCAGTGTACCATAGGCGCGGCAACAAAGCTAAGTGTATGCTCACCCAGAGAAAGAGTGTCTCCCTCTCCTACCACTATTTGCCTTTCTTTAAAATCATCGCCAAAAAAGTTTTTCATCATAGTAAACGACTTTGCCGACGAAACAATTTTAGCATCAGGATAGTTCTTTACAAAATCCGCAATGCTTGCCGAGTGGTCAGGCTCCATGTGCTGAACTATAAGATAGTCGGGGCTTTTATCCCCAAGCACGCTCTTGATGTTTTCAAACCACTCATCCGTGAATCGCGCGTCTACGGTATCCATAATTGCCGTTTTATCATCACAAATCACATATGAGTTATATGCCATGCCGTTGGGCACAGTATACTGCCCCTCAAACAAGTCTATATCATGGTCATTTACGCCAATATATTTTATATCATTTGTTATATGCATTTGAAGTCTTCCCCTTTTCTGGTGTTTATTATATTATTGCACAAAGTACACAATTTTAATAGTGACATTTGCAACAGTTTATATTTTTTACAAAAGAACCGCCTTTATGGCGGTTCTCATAAAATATTTATTATTTTACTTTCTCTTATACGTCACAAACTTAAAGCATATGCCGTTGTGAGCGTACATAGGCGAGCTCTTTTCTACTATCCAGTCTGTGCACTCATCCAAGTTGACCAGATGACGGTCTGCCTCTGCCTTTGCCTCAACCCGCGTTATGTATGCCGTATCGCAATACTTAAGCATTTCACGGTATACGCTCTCGCCGCCGATTACAAAAACATTCTCGCTTTTCTCTCCTGCAAGAAGCTCCACAATCTCCTCCGGGCTTCTGCACACCTCGGCACCTACAATATCTCCCGCCGTCTTTGACAATACGATATTGCGCCGTTTTGGAAGCGGCTTTCCGCCCGGGAGCGATTCAAGGGTTGTTCTGCCCATTATAACGGTCTTTCCCGTTGTCATTTCTCTAAAAAAACGCATATCCTCAGGGATATTATACAAGAGGTCGCCCTCATTGCCGATACCCCATTCGATGTCTGCCGACGCTATAATATTCACGCCGAATTCCTCCCTGCTATTTTTTCCTATTCTACTATATTCAGAGGCAATCTTATTTATTATACCGCAACGGGAATTTTTGTATTAAACTCGCTGTACTTATACCCCTCAAGCTTAAAATCGTCAACAGTGAAATCATAGAAGTCTGTCTTCTCGGGGTTCATAATAAACTTTGGCGCATCAAAGGTCTCGTTCTTCATAAGTTCTTCAACAAGCGGAATATGCCTGTCGTAAATGTGCGCATCGGCAATAACGTGCATAAGCTCACCAGCTTCAAGTCCGGCGGCTCTCGCCATCATATGTACAAGCACAGCATACTGACAGGTGTTCCAGCCGTTTGCGGTAAGCATATCCTGCGAGCGTTGATGCAGAATTGCATTTAGCTTATTGCCGCTGACATTAAACGTAACGCTGTACGCACACGGATAAAGCTGCATCTCATGTAGCTCGTCGTGGTTGTATATATTTGTCATAATTCTGCGGCTTGTCGGGTTGTTTTTAAGGTCATACAAAACACGGTCAACCTGGTCAAACATACCCTCGCGGTACTTGTGCTTCTTGCCGAGCTGGTAGCCGTATGCCTTGCCTATCGTGCCGTTCTCGTCAGCCCAAGCATCCCATATATGGCTGCGAAGCTCAGATACGCGGTTTGACTTCTTCTGCCATATCCACAAAAGCTCATCAACGGCTGACTTGAGCGCAGTACGGCGCACGGTAAGAATGGGGAACTCCTGCGATAAGTCGTATCTGTTAACGACTCCAAATTTTTTTATAGTATGTGCAGGCGTTCCATCCTCCCAACGCGGGCGTACATCATAATCTGTATCCCACACACCGTTTTTTAATATATCCTTACAATTTTTAATAAAAAGCGAATCAGCTATACTCATTTCCTCACCTCTTATGTTCATTATATCAAGTTGTATGTAGTTTTTCAAGGAAAAAGAAAAACGACGCGTTAAAAACGCGCCGTTTCCCTATGATAGAACAGAACCGTAAATTCAGTTTCTTACTGCATTACAGCAAGAAGTCTTACAAATATAGCTGCAGCTTCAGCTCTTGTTGCTGTGCGCTGAGGTGCAAAGCTTCCGTCTGCGTTGCCGAGGATTACACCTGCATTATATGCCCACTTTGCAGCTTCTTCTGCATACGGTGAAATTCTTTCGGCATCAGTATAGCTGATTTCGTTATCGGCTTCCACTTCAATCTGTGTCATAGTTCCGAATCTGTAAATTATTGCCGCCATCTGCTCACGGGTTATGCTTGCATTCGGGTCAAACTTATCAGCAGAAACACCATTTACAATACCGTTTGCACTTGCCCATGCAACAGCATTTGCATAATACTGATTTGCCGGAACATCAGCAAAGCTCTTAAGAGAAGTAATTCCGGGCTCGCCAGCCGCTCTGTAGAGGACTGTGACAAACATCCCTCTTGTGAGGCTTGCATTAGGAGCAAACTCAGTTGCAGAAATTCCGTTCATAAGCCCCTTTTCTACTGCGGTCTTTACAACGTCATAGTACCAAGCGTTTGCAGACACGTCGTTAAAGCTCATAGACGGAGTTGTTGCTCCTGTTTCCTGCTCAGGCTCTTCTTCAACCTTGTCTTCCTTTTTGTCATCAGTAACGCTGCCTATAAGGCCGCCGCCACCACCGCCACTGCCGGTAGTTTTTTTCTCAAAAACAGTTTCAAAATAATAGCACTTATCCTGATCAATTTTAATCGAAGTTCTTGTTGATGCAGGCTCACCGTACACATACCAACCTTCCAGCTTATATCCGCTGTCTGCTTTTGCAGTAAGCGTATTCTTTGTAATGCCGTCTGAGTAATCCGTGTCTCTTACCCATACCTTACCGTTATTTGTTACTGTTCCATTCCCGTAAACTTCAGCATACGCATAGACATAGTCTCTTGAGGTTTTTCCCTCAACATACTGATTATCGGCAAGATTGTGTGCTCCGTCATAAACAAGCTCGTAGTCTTCTGCATCTTCACCTGCAAGCATTATGTTGCTGAAGAGAACGTCAAACTGCTCTATATCTGACCAGTTGACCTTTTCTATATTGATGTCATAGGTATTGACTTTCGTGAGTGCATCGCCGTTTTCGTCAAACCACTGAACCATAAGCTTGTTCTTGGGTCGATATGCGCTTGCATCTACATAGAAGGACTCCTGACCGTCAATTTCGCCTTCAGTTGCATTATACTGCCAGTCCAACTCATCATAATAGTCGTTTGCAAATGCATATTTTACATACGCCGCACCCTCAACCTTAACCGTAAAGCCAATCCATGCACCGTTTTCCATATATGAATTGTTATGCATAAAAAGGCAATCTGCGCCGAGTGTGATTACATTACCTGCGAGCTTTGCAAAATTTTCTCCAAAGTACGGCGCGATATCTGACGGACCTTCCAATGTCTGGTCAACAACAGGTGCAAGTTCAATCTCGGTTTCCTTGCCCTCAACATCGCATTCAACACCTGTTGTATCAATCTCGTAGGTCTTGATATTTGTAAGTGCCTTTCCATCAACATCGAACCACTGAAGCATAACAGTGTCCTTAGTATCGGGATAGAATGCATTTACATAGAAGCGTGCTTCCTCTGTTTCGACAGTATAATCGCTATTGTTCCATATCCATTTTGCCTCAGCCTTTGAGCCTGCAAATGCGTATTTTGCAAACACTGCACTCTCAGGAGCCTCATCAAACTGAACGCCAACCCATGCGCCGCGGTCGCCTTCACCGTTTATATGAGCACGAAGCTCCTTTGCGGAAATCTTAATTACATTTCCGGTAAGTTCTACAGTATAGCTATCCTTGTTTTCCTCTGTAAGAAGCTCTTTTGGGGGATCGTTTTTATCCGAGATAGGTGCCGTTTTGATAGAAGAATCTACGTCGAACTCATCGTCAATTGAAAGACCCACACCTGTAAAGTCAATGTTATAATAATATCTTATATTATCATACGGTGTTCCGTCTTCTCTATACCACTTTATATCGACATAGTCCTTTGCATCAAAATCGCCGGCATCAAGGTAGAAAGCTGCGCCGTATATATTATCCTCAGGAGCCTCTGTTTCGCCTGCGTCAAGGAACTCAACCTCTACCAAGCCATCAGAAGATGTATTTCCAAATTCATATTCAAACTTTGTTGCGCCCTCAGGAGCTGTTACAGCAAAGCCGGTCCAGTAGCCCATATTGCCCTCACCGTTTTCATGCTTTTCAAGGTCTTTCGCCGTGATTACAACATTGCCATATTCACAGTCTACCTTGTAATCAGTGCAAAGCTCGGCATTGGGCTCAGTTGCATTATCAACAAGCTTTGCAGGCATTATTGTGTCGCGATCAAAATACTTGCAGTCTACATCCGTAACATCAACATAGTAATTGGTCCATGCAGAAAGCGGTTTGCCGGCTTCATCACACCACTGCAGTGAAACATGATAGTAAAGCTTTTCGTTTTCATAGTCATAGCCTGCATCCTCAGCATCAAGATAGAATGCAACACCCTTAGTGCCGTTCTCATCAATGGTCTCAAGTGCAACAGGTTCATAAGATTCACTGTAATAATCACCTTCAATGTGATAATTAAACGACTTAATCTCCTCGTGTCCCTCAGGTACAGCTACGGCAAAGCCGGTCCAGAAGGCCGGTGCGTTACCGTTGTCATCAGAGCTCTTGTGCATAAGAAGGTCATCCATAGAGATTGTGACAATGCCGTTCTTTTCCTCCACCTCATAGCTTGTATAGACATTAAAGTCATCATGATAATCACGGACATTGGCTTTCACTACTTTTCCCTTTAACTCGTAAATTTTAACATCTGTAACATCTACATAATAGTCTGTACGTGCAGAAATCGGGGCACCTTCGGCATCATACCACTGAAGTGAAACATAGTAGACGAGCTTTTCGCTTTCATAGTCATAACCTGCATGCTGAGCATCAAAATAGAATGCAACACCCTTGGTGCCGTTTTCGTCAATGGTCTCCAGTGCAACAGGTTCATAAGATTCACTGGAGTAATACCAACCATTATCAATAACATAGTCAAATGTGTCTGCACCCTCCGGAGCTGTTACAGCAAAGCCGGTCCAGTAGCCCATATTGCCTTCGCCGTTTTCATGCTCCTTGAGACCGTCCATTTTGATTGTGACAGTATCGTTCTTCTCTTTTACGCTGTAGCTTTCGTAAACAGCATTGTCATCATAAAAATCGCGCACATTTGCCGAAACTACCGTACCGTTTTTCTCGTAGCACTCTACTCCGGAAATGTCAACTGCTGCATATTCCCAATCGGAAACCGGCTCGCCATTCTCGTCGAACCACTGAAGTCCTACATATCCGACAGTACACCATGCGTTTGCATCAAAGTAAAATGCGACGCCGTATACATCATCCTCAATTGTATCGGGGTCACCAGCATCAATAAGCTCTAGCGGGCAGTCCTCACCATCGCTAATATCCCCGAGTGCATAATCAAAACTATCAGCGCCCTTCGGAGCTGTTACAGCAAAGCCGGTCCAGAAAGCAACCTTATCTTGTGCATTCTTATGCGGCATAAGGTTTGTCATCTCGACTGCAATTGTGTTCTTTACCTTGTCATAATCAACTGTATATGTGTCATATACCTTTTCGGCATCGGCATCATACGGATATTCACATACGTTTGCAGTTGTGACTTCCGTTGAAATTCCATAGCCGTAAAGCTCCATCTCAATTTTATCAAAATCAACGGATACGTCATCTCCCTCAGCAACGCCATTGAATGTAACTTCACCTCTTGCGGGGTCAAGTGTCTTAATTGTAATAGGTGTCTTCTCAGGATCTTCTGTAGCAAATGCCGTTCCTACAAATGAGAAAAGCATTGCAACAGCGCATGCAAGAGCAACAAGTCTGCTAAATGTCGTTTTCATTTTCACATTCCTTTCTTATTTATAATATATTCAACAAAACAACTTTAGTAAGAAACTACCCTCCGTTCAATTAAATATAATTCCATATAATATTCATGGCGTGAATATTATATTCCAAACTTTTATGAATGTCAAGAATTTTTTATGCAATAATAGAATATTAAGGAGTGATGGATATGAAAAACCTAAAACTGGTGAGAGTGACAAAGGACTATACACAGTTGAAAGTGCAAATGGAAACCGGTATAAGCCAGAGTGTTCTTTCAAAATACGAAACCGGTGAACTTATGCCTACAAGCGAAAACCTGATAATTCTGGCAAAGTTTTACGGAACAAGTGTTGACTTTTTGCTCGACCTTACCGATGAGAGGAAACCATACCCTATAAAACTAAGCTAAAAAAGCAGGAGATGACATAATAAGTCATCTCCTGCTTTTATCCTACAATCAAAAAAGCACACACCACAAATTGTGATGTGTGCTTTTTGGTGGACGATAACGGACTCGAACCGCTGACCCTGCGCACGTCAAGCGCATGCTCTACCAGCTGAGCTAATCGTCCAGACGCATGAGTCATTATACCCATGCGGGGTGGTTTTGTCAAGAACTTTTTTCGTTTTTTTACAGATTTTTACCTTGCTCATTGCGCGCGCTTTCCCAGCGGATATAAGCAAGGGGAGGTTACTGCTGACGAGGTCTCTTACTTGGTCATTTTTTCCTGCTTGACCTTGTGGTCAATGATGTGGCGGGAGGCAAGCTCTCTGTGGATGTCTTCCACGGAAATGCCCATCTGCACCATCAGCACCATAGCGTGGTAGGCCAGGTCTGCCAGCTCGTAGATGGTCTCCTTTTTGTCGTCGGCCTTACCGGCGATAATCACCTCGGTGCATTCCTCACCCACCTTTTTCAGGATCTTGTCGATGCCCTTTTCAAAGAGGTAGGTGGTGTAGGAGCCCTCGGGACGGGTCTCGTTTCTGCCTACCAGCATATCGTACAGCCCCTGGAGGCTGAACTGACGCAGACTTTCGCTTTCCCAAAGGGGATTGGTAAAGCAGGAGTCGGTGCCGGTATGGCAGGCAGGGCCGTCCTTTTCCACTACCACAACCAGGGCATCCTTATCGCAGTCCGCGGTGATGGATACGATGTGCTGGTAGTTGCCGCTGGTCTCACCCTTGAGCCACAGCTCGTTCCGGGAACGGCTCCAGAAGCAGGTGAGCCCCTTTTCCATGGAAATTTCAAGGCTTTCCTTGTTCATGTAGGCCAGGGTCAATACTTTTTTCGTGATGCTGTCCACCACGATGGCGGGAATCAGGCCCTTTTCGTCAAATTTCAGTTCGTTGATATTGATCATATGTTACACTCCCATTCTGGTTGGAATCCCGTTTTTGTTCATTTCTGCTTTCAGGTCGGTGATCTTCACTTCACCAAAGTGGAAAATGCTGGCGGCAAGACCGGCGTCCACCTTGGGCAGGGCCTTGAAGAGGGTGATGAAATCGTCAATTTTGCCTGCACCGCCGGAAGCGATCACGGGCACGGATACCACGTCGCACACCTTCTGCAGCATTTCCAGGTCAAAGCCCTGCTTCACACCGTCGGTATCGATGGAGTTCACCACAATTTCCCCGGCACCCCGGTCCACACATTCCTTGATCCACTGGATGGCTTCCATGCCGGTGTTTTCCCGGCCGCCCTTGGCAAAAATGCGGAACACGCCGTCCACACGCTTTACGTCCACGGAAAGCACCACGCACTGATCGCCGTAAATGCGGGCTGCTTCGTCGATGAGGGAAGGGTTGCGGATGGCGCCGGAATTGACGCTCACCTTATCGGCACCGCAGCCCAGCACCCGTTCAAAATCCTGCACGGTATTGATGCCGCCGCCCACCGTTAAGGGAATGAACACGTTTTTCGCCGTTTCGCACAGAATATCCGTGAACAGTTTCCGGCCGTCGGAGGAGGCGGTGATATCGTAAAACACCAGTTCATCGGCGCCGTTTGCGCTGTAAAACTTGGCCATATCCACCGGGGAGGTGAGGGTGC
>JAZNAQ010000032.1:0-16187 GCA_045586595.1 Eubacteriales bacterium
CTTGTTTTTTCATAGATAAATCCTCCATTGTGTTTTTAATTTGACTGGCAGGTCATTTTTATTCTAACACAATGGAGAATTTTTTGTTCATCGGCAATAGCCTCTTTTGAACCACGCGACTATCGCGTGGTTTTCATTATACAACAAAAATGACTTGTGAAAAATCACAAGTCATTTTTTATTTTTCGTCAACCGAAAAGCGATATTTGCTCATCAAGCCTTTCGTCATCAGTAAGCCTTGCACCCGCGGCCGGAAGCGTGCGTACATTATATCTCGACTCATCCTTGATACTTGAGCCGCCTACTCTGCAGGCATATTTAACCTTATATTTAGGTTTAAGCTTCATAACAGCAACACCCTGAGTACTGCGTGATGTCTTTGGAGCAAGAAGTGCGGTATGGAATATAAGCGCCCGGTTTTCTGTAGAGTACATTACAAACCTGTCATCTTCATCTATTTTAAACGCTGCAACAAGCGGACTCTTATCAGAATATGCACCTGTAAGACGTTTACGGTTTGTCTTTGTTTCATACGAAGAAAGCTCAACGCGCGCAACCTTACCGTTTTCAAAAACAAACAGGAGATTTCCTTTATAATCCTCAGGGTTGCACATAAATACAACCTGTTCGCCTTCGTCCATACCAAGCTTTGCCGGCAAATAGTCGCCTAGCACACTTGCTTTTGTATCAGCAAAGTCACTTACATGCACCTTATACACCTGACATTTATCAGTAAAGAACAGAAGTTCGCCTCTGTTTGTCGTTTCAAAGGTTGTGAGAAGCCCGTCGTTTTCCTTATACTTCTGCTCGCCACCCATACGCAACGAAAGCGGAGTTATTTTCTTAAAGTAGCTCTCGCGTGAAAGGAATACATGAACGGGATAATCCTCTACAGTTTCTTCTTCGTTATATTCTTCAACTTCATTACTGTAGACAATTTGCGTTTTTCGCGGCGAGTCATACTTTCTGATTATCTCCTCAAGACCCTTGATGATAAGATTGCGTATTTTTGTCTTACTTGCAAGTATCTCTTCAAGCTCTTCTATCTCGCGTGAAAGCTCATCAGTTTCAGCAACGCGCTTTAAAATATATTCTTTATTTATATTTCGAAGCTTTATTTCAGCAACATATTCAGCCTGAATTTCGTCTATACCAAACCCTATCATAAGATTCGGTACAACCTCGCTCTCCTCCTCCGTTTCACGGATAATGGCGATTGCGCGGTCAATGTCCAAAAGGATTTTCTTAAGGCCTTTTAATTTATGGAGCTTATCTTTTTTTCTCTTAAGTTCAGCAAACACTCGGCGTTTTACACACTCAGCTCTCCATGCCGTCCACTCGTTGAGCAGCTCACGCACACCAAGTACCATCGGATTCCCGCCAATAAGCACGTTAAAGTTGCATGAATATGAATCCATAAGCGGAGTGAGTTTAAAAAGCTTCTGCATAAGTTTTTCGGGGTCTGTACCGCGCTTTAGCTCTATAGCAAGCTTTAAGCCTTCTTTATCAGACTCATCACGCATATCCGAAACTTCGCGAAGCTTCCCTGCTTTTACCAGCTCACTGACCTTGTCAATTATGGCCTCAATTGTAGTTGTATACGGTATCTCAAATACCTCTATAAGGTTATTTGACTTGTCATAGTTCCAGCGTGCGCGCAATTTAAACGAGCCACGACCTGTTTTATATATGTTTTCAATAGCTTCTTTGTCGTAAACAAGCTCGGCACCCGTCGGGAAATCGGGTGCAAGAAGGGTTGAAGTTATGTCATGCTCGGGATTTCTTATAAGCTCAATCGTTGTACGGCAAACCTCGGTAAGGTTAAATCCGCAGATATTTGAAGCCATGCCGACAGCTATACCCGTATTTGCAGAAACGAGTATGTTCGGGAACTCTGTTGGGAGAAGCGTCGGCTCGTCAAGCGTATTATCATAGTTTGGGACAAAATCAACAGTATCGCGAATGTCTCGGAAAAGCTCTGCGCAGATTGGTGCAAGCTTTACCTCGGTATAACGCGATGCCGCATATGCCATATCGCGAGAGTACACCTTACCGAAGTTACCCTTTGAATCAACAAAGGGGAAATTCAGTGCCTGATAGCCTCTTGCAAGGCGAACCATCGTCTCATATATTGCAGCATCACCATGGGGGTTTAACTTCATTGTCTGACCGACAACGTTTGCCGACTTTGTTCTTGCACCCGAAAGCAGACCCATTGTATACATGGTATAGAGAAGCTTTCTGTGTGAAGGTTTAAAGCCGTCAATTTCGGGAATCGCACGGGAAATAATGACCGACATTGCATACGGCATATAGTTTTTTTCTAAAGTTTCTGTTATCTGCTGTTCAACAACCTCCGCGCTGAGTCCAAAGACCTTGCGCTCCTCAGTCTTTTTCTTTCTTGCCATTTACGAACCCCTCCCTTACGACACGTCGGCTTCGTCGAGATATTTCCAACCGTTTTCGGCAATATATTGCTTGCGCTCTGCAAGATTATCGCCGAGGAGCAGGTCAAACATCTCTGCCACAGCCGCTTCTGCCATATCCGGAACAACCTTTATAAGGCGGCGCGTTTCAGGATTCATAGTTGTTTCCCACATCATATCCGGCTCGTTTTCACCAAGACCCTTACTGCGCTGAATTGTGTACTTTGCATTGCCGAGACTTGAGAGAATATCGTTCTTTTCGGTATCTGAATATGCAAAATATGTGTCATTGCCACTATTTATTTCATAAAGCGGTGACTCTGCGATATAGACATAACCTTCTTTTATAAGAGTCGGCATCAGCCTGTATATCATTGTCAATATAAGCGTTCGAATCTGGAAACCATCCACATCAGCATCAGTACAGATAATGACGCGCTTCCAACGCAGGCCTCCGAGGTCAAACGATGATAAATCTTTATTCTTTTTGCTCTGAACCTCAACACCGCAGCCGAGAACCTTTACAAGATCAACAATAATATCGCTGTTAAATATTTTGCCGAAATCTGCCTTTAAGCAGTTTAAGATTTTGCCGCGCACAGGCATAATTGCCTGAAACTCTGCACTTCTCCCCTGCTTACATGCACCCGCCGCGGAATCGCCCTCTACGATATACAGCTCACGCCGTTCTCTGTCCTTTGTGCGGCAATCAATAAACTTTTGGATACGGCTTGTTATATCAAGATTGCCCGAAAGCTTTTTCTTGATATTAAGGCGTTCTTTTTCTGCGCTTTCGCGGCTACGTTTATTAACGAGAACCTGGTCGCATATACGCATTGCCTCGTCTCGGTTTTCTATAAAGTATATCTCAAGCTGTGAACGCAAAAACTCAGCCATTGCGTCCTGGATAAATTTATTTGTAACAGCTTTTTTAGTCTGGTTTTCATACGATGCTATTGTTGAAAAGTTGTTTGAAACCAAGAGCAGGCAGTCAAATACGTCAACAAAACTTATCTTACTTTCGTTCTTTTGATACTTTCCGTTTTGTTTTGCAAAATTATCAATAGCGTAAACAAACGCATTGCGAACCGCCTTATCGGGCGCACCGCCGTATTCAAGCCAGGATGAATTGTGATAATATTCAATCTTTGGAACAGTGTTGGTAAAGCAGAATGCCGCAGAAATCTTAACCTTATACTCAGGTCTGTCATCACGGTCTCTGCCCTTTCGCTCACATGTCCAGAACTGCGGCTTTGTAAGCGGGGGCTTGTCCCCGGCAAGTTCTTCCACATAATCTATTATGCCGTTTTCATATTTGAAATCGGTTGTTTCAAAGCTACCGCCGCGCTGCTGACGGAACTTGAAGGTTATGCCTGCGTTTACAACTGCCTGACGCTTTAATGTGTCAAGAAAATACTCTGGCGGAATATTAACATCCGTAAAAACCTCAAGGTCGGGTTTCCAACGAATACGAGAGCCCGTCTTTTTTCTGTCGGTAGGCTCGGTTTTCAATCCTCCTATATTCTCGCCTTTTTCAAAGTGAAGAGAATACTTATTGCCGTCACGCCATACAGTTACATCCATATATTCGGATGTGTACTGGGTCGCGCACGCACCAAGACCGTTAAGACCGAGTGAGTACTCATAGTTTGAGCCTTCGTTGTTCTTATATTTTCCGCCTGCATACAGCTCGCAGAAAACAAGCTCCCAGTTATAACGCTCCTCAGCAGGGTTATAGTCAACCGGGCAGCCTCGACCGAAGTCCTCGACCTCGATTGACTTATCCTCATAAAGAGTAATGATAATAGTATCACCATGACCTTCTCGAGCTTCATCTATTGAGTTTGATACTATTTCAAATGCAGAATGCTCGCACGCATCAAGACCGTCCGAGCCAAAAATAACAGACGGGCGTTTTCTAACCCTGTCCGCACCTTTTAAAGAAGAAATACTCTCATTATCGTATTCTTTTTTTACCGCTTTTGTGCTCAAAATAAAACCTCCATGCGCGCAAAAGGCGCCAAGATTTAAAAACTTATTATATAGAGATATATTACCATATTTTGATATCTGATGTCAACTTTTCCACAATATACACTTTCATTGCCTTTGTCGGAGATTTTTGGTATGCAATACGGAATAATTGTCCAAAATAGAAATATATATAGAGTGTGAGAAGTTTTATAAAAGATATTCTACACGATGTCAAAAACAGAGGAGGTTATTCTATGGATAAGGCAATAAAAAAAGAAAGCATAATCCGCGAAAAAATCCGCACACAGCTATCTTCCCTTTTTCAAAAAAAGCAGGAGGACGCAGTTTCACTTGAAAAAAAGCAGCTCCTTTCTGATATAGAGGAAGCTCTTGCAGACCTACGATATGCTAGAAGCTGTTTTGAAGAAGCCCGCGACCCCGAAATGATAGAAGCTTGCGTCTATGAAATAAAATCTGCCGAAGCAAGATACAGTTACCTGCTTCGCAAAGCAAAGCTTATTGCAGATTATAACTCAAAGATTTCTGTCTGATTTTTCTGAGGTATATCATCATGGAAACGACACACATAATATATATCGCAACTGTCCTTATCATTCTTTTATTATGTATTTTTTGCGGATTTCGTAAATTTCTTCTTCGCGCGGTCTCCGGTTTTGCTGTCTTATTTACGGCAAGCGCATTCGGAATCAGCGCAAATGTTAATGTAATTAGCGGTATATTGTGCTCGTTTCTCGGTATTCCCGGCGCTCTTTCATTTATAGCAATATTAAAGATTTTTAACTGAGAAGAAGCGACGGGCATATGCCCGCCGCTTCTCTGCCGGAGATTTTGATTAGCAGCCGCAGTTATTGCCGCAATTATTGCCGCAAAGGAGCCATACTACAACGATAGCAGCGATGATGATAATCCATGCGCAGTTTGTGCTTCCGCAGTTGTCGTTACATAACATAAGGTGTTACCTCCTAAAAGTTTTTTCACTTCATTCTATTCACTCAGAAAAATATGGTTACTCAAAAAATTTCAAAAAAGGTATTTACAAATTTTGGAAATTGTGTTATTATATAGGTGATGAGAGACAGTAAGTCCTCGGGCTCGCTGTCCATTCATATCTTTATCCCCACAACCCACTTTACTGGCACCTGATGCTCAAAAAGCGTCGGGTGCTCTTTCTTTGTATCAAAACGGAAACTTAGGGTAATAATACCTATATATACAAAAGACAGGAAGTGATTATATGAACTCAGCCAAAAGGATTACAGTTGCTGCATGCGCGCTTTTCATAATGCTCGGATTTGTTGCCGGAGGGGTTTCTCAGCTATGGGATTATGAAACATCAAAAATAACAGAGGGAGTCTCCGAAGCCTCAACCATAACAGAAACAAACACTGAGGAAATATCAGAGAACAATAAGTATGTTCTGAAAATTGAGGATGGGATTGTTGTAGTATTTAATGAAACAGATATGACCCGCCCAATAATCGTCACTGACATATACGCCGGAACGCTAAGGCACTTTGACCGCGAGCAACTAACCCGCGGCATAGTTGCAAACGATGACTTTGAGCTTCAAGGCATGCTTGAGGACTTCTCAAGCTAACAGGAGACAATATGCAGATAAAAAACAACATCTCAGACAATGCCAAAATATTCTCTGATAAGCTACACCTGGGCAAAAGCTTTGACATTGTTAAGCGTGACATTGTAATATGTGGGAAAGCCGCGTTTATGCTTTTTGTCGACGGTTTCATGAAGGATGAGATTTCAGAAAAGCTTATGGAGTTTTTCTTTAACATACGCGATATGTCCTTTTTGACCAGCGCAGACACCTTCGCTTCAAACTGTGTACCGTATGTGGAAGTGACAACAGAAAATGATGTAGATACATTAGTTACTCAAATGCTGTCAGGTGCACTTATTCTATATATAGACGGGTTTGAAAAGTGCATATCTATAGACCTAAGAACGTATCCGCAGCGTGAGACATCCGAGCCTGACAGAGACAAGGTTTTTCGAGGCTCTCACGACGGATTTGTTGAGATACTGATATTTAATACTGCACTATTGCGAAGAAGAATACGCGATACCGATTTTGTTGTAAGCTACCATCAGGTTGGCTCGCGCTCAAAAACAGACATAGCCGTATGTTATATTGATGGTAAGGTTGACAAGAAGCTTCTTTCAAAAGTAACAGACAAAATTGAAAGTGCAACAGTCGAATCACTCTCGATGAACCAAGAAAGCCTTGCCGAGGTTCTCGCGCCTCGGCGCTGGTATAATCCCTTCCCTAAATTCAAATATTCTGAACGCCCGGACACTGCGGCTGCGCAGATACTTGAAGGAGATATAATCATTCTGGTTGACAATGCTCCAAGCGCAATGATTGTTCCCGCAACCGTATTTGATATAATGGAAGAAGCAAATGATTACTATCTCCCACCCGTTACCGGAACATACCTGCGTCTAACCCGATTCCTGGTTACTTTCATAACAACTTTTTTAACTCCGACATGGGTGCTTCTTCTCAAAAACCCACAGTGGATACCTGATTGGCTCAAATTCATTAACGTTGATGACCCAATAAACATACCTATTTTTCTGCAACTACTGATTCTTGAGGTTGCAATAGATGGACTTAAGCTTGCATCGCTAAACACTCCTAGCATGCTGACAACTTCTCTGTCTATGGTAGGCGCAATAATTGTAGGAGACTTTGCGGTTGAAGCCGGCTGGTTTTCTGCACAATCGTTGTTGTATATGGCGCTCGTGGCAACAACAAACTATGCACAACCGGGGTTTGAGCTGAGTTATGCTCTTAAGTTTATGCGCATGGGGCTCTTGTTGTTTGTAGGGTTGTTTAGCTTTACAGGTTATGTAATCGGTATAGTGCTCATCTTTTTAACATTAATCTGTAACAAGACAATATCGGGGCACTGTTACCTTTATCCTCTCATTCCTTTTAACCTGCACGATTTTAAGACAAAGGTACTTCGAATGAAAATAAACAATTAAATATGTGTTTTAACCTCCGAATTGTACTTGATATATGTGACATATGCAATTTTTACTGCATAGGCTAAAGCAAGAACATTTCGGAGGGATTTTTAATGTATACATCGTTCTTTTTAGGCGCAAATTCAGGGCAAGGATTTCATTCTTTTTATGACGAGCTTATTGATTTAAAGAAAGCAAATGCGGTATACATTCTTAAAGGGGGCCCGGGCAGCGGAAAATCCTCGCTAATGAAAAAAGTTGCAAACGCAGCTGAAGTTGCCGGATATTCTGTGGAAAAAATCTACTGCTCATCAGACCCCGATTCGCTTGATGCCATTATTATACCGAAGCTCGGAAAAGCCATTGTAGACGGCACTTCCCCTCATATAGTAGAACCAAAATACCCCCTTGCTGTTGAAAGATATGTAAACCTGGGCCGATTTGCTGACTATGATGCAATTTCAAAGAAAAAAGACGAAATAATCTCTGTCAAAGAAAAATACTCAAAATATTTCGAGCATGTATACCGCCTTACTGCAAGTGCTGCACATATTGACAATGAACTATTCGATATAGCACTTGGCGGAGTCTTAATAGAAAAATTACACAATAAAGCTCGCGGAATAGTATCGCGCGAAATACGCGGTAAAGGAAATGGTAAAAGCACAAAGCATAGATTCGTATCTTCAATATCTCCCAAAGGATATGTAAGTTTATTCTCCGGCAAGCCAAACAACTTCACACGCACATTTGTGTTAGAGGACTCATTTGGTCTTGGCCACTTTATCCTTACTCCTATTTTGAAAGCAGCAGAGAGCTCGGGATTTGAGTGTATTGCATGCCAAAACCCTCTTATCCCTGAAAAGCTTGAACATCTTATTATTCCTGAACTCTCACTCTCATTTATAACATCCGACAAGGAACACCCATATGACGGAGAATATTATCGAAAAATGCGCATTGATGCGCTGATAGATGCTGACATCTTAAGAACAAAAAAACAGCGAATTTCACTTCTAAAAAAAGCGCGCGCAACACTTCTTTTCGATGCGTGTGAAATGCTTCGAGAAGCAAAGCTCGTACATGATGTTTTAGAAGACTTGTATAACCCACATATTAATTTCGAGGAGCTGTACAAGTACACAAACACTCTCATAGAAGAAATTATAGAATGACAAATAAAAAAAGGATTACTTCAGAGGCTTGAAACTCTGAGGTAATCCTTTTGTTTATGTCTTATTAGACTAACTCGATTATTGCCATCTCAGCACAGTCGCCGCGACGCGGGCCGAGCTTTGTGATGCGGCAGTAACCGCCGTTGCGTTCAGCATACTTCGGCGAAATTTCGTCAAAGAGCTTCTTAACTACATCTTCTTTCGTAATGAAAGCAAGTGCCTGACGCTTGTTGTGCAATGTGTTTGTCTTGCCGAGAGTAATCATCTTCTCTGTGAGCGGACGAACTTCCTTAGCACGCATAAGCGTTGTTTCAATTTTTCCGTTTTCAAGCAAATACGTAACCATTGCGCGAAGCATTGCCATACGCGCATCAGTGGTACGTCCGAGCTTACGTGTTCCGGGCATTGTTATACCTCCTTTTATAATGGCTCATGCCCGCAAGCGGGACAATTAGTTGTCCTCGCTTGCAAGTGAGAGCCCCATAGTATCAAGTTTGTTGATAACTTCTTCAAGAGACTTATGTCCAAGGTTTCTGACCTTCATCATATCCTCCTGAGTCTTGCTTATAAGGTCTTCAACCGTGTTTATTCCTGCACGCTTCAAGCAGTTGAAGGAACGAACAGAAAGGTCGAGCTCCTCTATCGTCATCTCAAGCACCTTATCGCGCTGATTCTCCGGCTTCTCGATAACAATCGAAGTATTGCCGATATCCTCAGACAAATCAATGAAGAGCGAAAGATGGTCGTTTAAAATTTTAGCGCTGTAAGAAACCGCGTCACGCGCAGAAATAGTCTTATTCGTCCATACTTCAAGCGTAAGCTTGTCATAGTCTGTCATGTTTCCGACACGGGTGTTTTCAACATGATAGTTTACTTTGTGTACAGGCGTATAAATAGAGTCTATCGGGAGAACGCCGATAGCGGTCTGTGCCTGCTTATTGCGCTCTGCCGAAACATATCCGCGACCGTGTGCGAATGTAAGCTCCATAGAGAAGGTTGCATTCGGGCCGAGGGTTGCTATGTGAAGGTCCGGATTTAAAATCTCAACCTCACCCGTCGACTTAATGTCGCCGGCACATACCTCGCCTTCTTCAGACACGTCAATGGATACAGTCTGCGGCTCTGCTGTATGGAGTTTCGCAACTATTTTCTTTACATTGAGAACAATTTCAGTAACGTCTTCCTTGATTCCCGGAATTGTCGAAAACTCATGTGAAATTCCTGCAATCTTTATAGAAGTAACTGCGATTCCCGGAAGGGATGAAAGAAGAACACGACGGAGCGAGTTGCCGAGCGTTGTGCCGTAACCGCGCTCTAACGGCTCTACTATAAACTTACCGTAGGAACCATCCTCAAGCGAATCTATACAGTCTATACGGGGCTTTTCTATTTCTATCATCAATTTTTACCCTCCTTTTGTGCGGCTTATTCTGCCGCGCGATATTACACTCGTAGCCTCGAGGGTTATTCGAAATCTTACTTAGAGTACAACTCGACGATAAGGTTTTCCTTAATCTCGAAGTCGATTTCGTCTCTCACAGGCATTGCCATTACTGTAGCCTGGCCCTTTGTCTTATCAACATCCATCCAGCTTACTACAGGAAGCAAAGCAGTTGCTTCAAGAACTGATTTGAACTTTGTAAGAGACATACTCTTCTCGCTGATTGCGACAACATCACCGGGCTTTACGAGGTAAGAAGGAACATTGACCTTCTTGCCGTTTACAGTAAAGTGTGCATGAGAAACAAGCTGTCTTGCCTCACGGCGTGTCATAGCAAAACCTGCTCTGTATACAACATTGTCAAGACGACGCTCAACAAGAACAAGGAGGTTTTCACCTGTCTTACCCTGAGCAGCAAGAGCCTTTTCATAGTAAGAACGGAACTGCTTTTCAAGAATGCCGTATACAAACTTTACCTTCTGCTTTTCGTTAAGCTGAAGAGCATACTCACTCTTCTTTCTTCTCATCTGTCCGCCGGGGTTACGGTTTGTTTCCTTCTTGGCATAACCCATAGCTGCGGGAGAGATGCCAAGACTCTTGCAACGCTTTGCGATAGGCTGCATATTCTTAGCCATTATCTATTTCCTCCTATCTCAATTAAACTCTTCTTCTCTTCGGTGGGCGGCAACCATTGTGCGGAATCGGAGTAACGTCTTTAATCATGTTTACTTCAAGACCTGCTGCCTGAAGTGCGCGGATAGCCGCTTCACGACCTGCACCCGGGCCCTTAACATAAACTTCAACTGTCTTAAGACCATGCTCCATAGCAGCCTTTGCTGCAGTTTCTGCAGCAACCTGAGCTGCGAACGGAGTAGACTTACGGGAACCACGGAAGCCCATGCCGCCGCTGGATGCCCAAGAAAGTGCGTTTCCGTTGATGTCAGTAATAGTTACCATTGTGTTATTGAAGGAGGAACTAATATGTGCTGCGCCATTTACAATATTTTTACGCTCACGGCGCTTTCTTGAAACGCCCTTCTTTGCTGTTTTAGGACTAGCCATTTAAATTACCTCCTTACTTCTTCTTGTTTGCAATCGTCCTCTTCGGACCCTTGCGTGTTCTTGCATTTGTCTTAGAGCGCTGTCCGCGTACCGGAAGGCCCTTTCTGTGTCTCAGTCCACGGTAGGAACCGATTTCGATGAGACGCTTAATGTCAAGTGCCAATTCGCGGCGAAGGTCACCCTCAACCGTGAAGGTCTTGCCAATGTAGTCACGAAGCTTTACTTCGTCCTCTTCAGTCAAGTCCTTGACGCGTGTATCGGGATTTACTCCTGTCGCAGCCAGTATCTGGTTTGAACGCTTTCTTCCGATACCGAAAATGTATGTGAGTCCTATTTCAACTCTCTTTTCTCTCGGAAGGTCAACTCCGGCTATACGTGCCATTTAACATACCTCCAATTTTGTATGTGGGTAATTTTTAACCCTGCTTCTGTTTATGCTTCGGATTATCGCAAATAACCATTACGCGGCCTTTGCGGCGAATGATTTTGCACTTTTCACAAATAGGCTTTACCGACGGTCTAACTTTCATAATCGTAAAAAGCTCCATTTCTCCGGCAATTTTCTTATCTGCACGCCGCGCCGTCTTTGCCGGTATCCGGCGCAGGTTTATCATGCATTTACTTTGAGCGCCATGTAATGCGCCCGCGTGTTAAATCATACGGCGACATTTGCACCGTAACTTTATCTCCCGGAAGAATGCGGATGAAATTCATTCGCAATTTTCCTGAGATATGAGCTAAAATCTTGTGCCCGTTTCCGATGTCTACTTGAAACATCGCGTTAGGCAGCGCCTCTATGACGGTACCTTCGAGCTCGATTACGTCATCTTTAGCCAAGCAAATTACCTCCCTCTGCTTGTGACTGCGTCTTCAGAAAATCTGAAATCGCTTTGCGCATCTCGCTGTTTAATACCTTTTCGCCTGACCGAAGCTTTAAGCTAACGCGTGATTCAAAGTCAGAAACAACTTTAACGTGTTTGCGTTTTTTCTTCTTACAAGACTCTATCTTGCGAAGGCTTCCGTCGGCAAGGTACACGAAGTTTTCTTCGGTTTTTAATACGTAGAACGGTCGCTCCTTGTCGCGACCCGCGAGAGAAATAACTATATGACCAACATCTGCTTCCATTTTTTTAATTCCCTCTATAAATTCTCACTCGCCAAGGTTAATATCTCAGGGCCGTCCTCTGTTATCAACACCGAGTTCTCATAATGGGCTGACAGCTTTCCGTCACGTGTCTTAACGGTCCAACCGTCACTCAGCTCTTTGACGGTATATACACCCTGATTGACCATCGGCTCTATAGCTATTGTCATTCCGCTTACAAGCCGTGCTCCGACACCCGGTTTACCAAAGTTTGGTACCTCGGGCTCCTCATGTAACTTTGCGCCTACGCCGTGGCCAACGTATTTTCTTACTACAGAAAAGCCGTTGTCTTCGACATAGCACTGAATCGCATGAGAAATATCAGAAATTCTGTTGCCCGTGCGAGCGTATTTTATACCCTCATAGAAGCTCTGCCGGGTTACATCTATAAGTTTCTGTGCATCTTCGCTTATCTCACCGACAGCAAAGGTATTTGCACAATCACCGATGTAGCCCTGATATGTCGCCCCTACATCTATCTTTACCAAGTCGCCGCTCTTGATTTTTCGCGGCCCCGGTATTCCGTGAATTACTTCGTCGTTTATCGATATACAAGCTGCCCCGGGAAAGCCGGCGTATCCAAGGAAGCTCGGATATGCGCCGTCTTTCTCTATAGACCGCTTAATTAACTCGTTAAGCTCGCCTGTTGTAATTCCCGGTGCCACTGCACGACCTGCAGCAGCAAGAGCATTTGCTGCGATGCGACCTGCACACCGCATAAGCTCTATTTCACGTTGTGATTTAATCTGTATCAAAAGCCAAATCCTCCAACAACTGTATAAACAGTGATATGAAGCGTTAATCGCTCTTTTTGAATTCTACACTCCGAGTGCTTCAAAAACAAGTCGAGACGTGTCGTCTATTCCGCTCTGTCCCATAATTGTTTTTAGAATACCCTTAGCCTTGTAGAAAGCAACGAGCGGCTCTGTCTGCTCGTGATACACGCGAAGTCTGTCGCGCACAGTCTCGGGAGCGTCATCCGCGCGAAGGACAAGCCTGCCTTTGCAAGAGTCACATACTCCCTCAACCTTCGGCTGTTTGTGCTCGATATGATAGGACGCACCGCAATTCTCGCAAACACGGCGGCCCGACATACGGCGCTCAATCGCCGAATCGTCTACCTCTATCGAGAGGACTGTGTCAATTTCAACACCCATGCTGTCAAGAGCTTCTGCCTGGGGAACAGTTCTCGGCATGCCGTCAAGAATAAATCCATTCTTGCAGTCATCTTCAGAAAGTCTCTCAGACACGATGCCGACTATGACATCATCCGGAACAAGTTTTCCTGCGTCCATGAACGACTTTGCCATCATTCCGCGTTCTGTCTTGTTCTTTATTGCCTCACGAAGAATGTTACCCGTCGAAATCGTCGGGATATTGAGTTTATTGCAAATAATCTCTGCCTGAGTTCCCTTTCCGGCACCCGGAGCGCCGAGGAGTATAAGTTTCACTGCGCTTTTCCTCCTTATTCAAGGAACCCCTTGTAGTTTCTCATCATCATCTGAGATTCAAGCTGCTTTACAGTTTCAAGAGCAACACCAACTACGATGAGTACTGATGTACCACCTATAGAGAGATTGATTGAAGGTGTAAACTTGCCTACCAAAATCGGAAGAACAGCGATAACACCAAGGAAGAGTGCTCCGAAAAGAGTAATCTTATTGATAACCTTTGAGATAAAGTCGGCTGTAGGTCTGCCCGGACGGAAGCCCGGAATAAATCCGCCGTTGTTCTTAAGGTTATTTGCAATCTCAAAAGGGTTGTACTGAATTGCTGTGTAGAAGTAGCTGAATGCTACAATGAGGAGAAGATAAACTACTGCATAAGTCCAGCTTGTTGTAGCAAACACATGCTCCTGCATAAATCTCCAGAAGCCGCTTTCGGGCTTCGGGAAGAATGCAGCGATTGTTGCCGGGAAAGTGGTAATTGTCGAAGCGAAGATAATAGGCATAACACCTGACATATTTACCTTTATCGGCAAATGTGTGCTGCGACCGCCGTACATCTTGCGGCCTACAACGCGCTTTGCATACTGAATGGAAAGTCTGCGTTCTGCACCATCGAAGAATACGATGAATGCGATAACAGCAAGAAATACAACAACGATTGCTGCAATTCCATACCAATTAAGAGCTGCATAGTTTCCTACGAGTGACTGTATAGCAGGGAAAACACGAGAGATGATGCTTACAAAGAGTATCATCGAGATACCGTTGCCGATACCATGCTCTGTGATTTGTTCGCCAAGCCACATAACAAATGCAGAACCTGCAGTGAAAGTAGCGACAATAGAAATCGCAGCGAACGTACCGTTAATACCATCAGTACTGATAAGACTTATGCCCTGCACACCGTTTCTGAGCAATGTGTAATATGCAAAGCCCTGAAGGAGTGCGATTGCGATTGTTACATAACGGGTGATTGATGCAATCTTCTTCTTGCCTTCCTCGCCGCCCTCTTTTGCCATACGCTCAAGAGACGGGATTGCAACTGAGAGAAGCTGCATGATGATGGATGCGTTGATATACGGCTGTATCGACAGTGCGAAGATATTAGCCTGTGAAAACGCACCACCGGACATAGCGTTCATAAAGCCGAGAAGAGTGTTTTCGTATGTTGCAAACATACTTCCGAGAAGAGTACGGTCGATAAACGGAACCGGTACTACAGAGCCGAGTCTGAAGATGAGGAGACACACGAGTGTGAATATCATCTTTGAACGAAGCTCAGGTATTCTCCACGCGTTCTTTACTGTCTCTATCAACTAGATCACCTCGACCTTCCCTCCGGCGGCTTCAATCTTTGCCTTTGCCGATTCGGAGAAAGCGTTAGCTTTTACTGTAAGCTTCTTTGTGAGTTCTCCGTTGCCGAGAACGCGAAGACCGTCCTCAGCCTTGCGGATAATTTTCTTAGCAAGCAACTCTTCTGTGCCTACTACCGCGCCATTGTCAAATGCGTTAAGAGCATCGACATTAACTATTGCATAATTCTTTGCAAAGATATTGTTAAAACCACGCTTCGGGAGACGTCTGGTAATCGGCATCTGACCGCCTTCAAATCCTATACGGACACCGCCGCCGGATCTTGCGTTCTGACCCTTATGACCTTTTCCCGCTGTTTTACCATTGCCCGAGCCGGGACCCCTGCCCTTACGCTTTACATCAGAAACAGAGCCTGCTGCGGGAGATAATTCGTGCAGTTTCATTCCTACACCTCCCTATTAAACTTCTTCGACCTTGACAAGATATGAAATCTGCTTTATCTTGCCGCGAGTCTGCGCATTGTCAGGCTGCACTGTTACGTTATTGACCTTTTTAAGGCCAAGCGATTTGGCGGTGGCAATGTGCTTATCAATTCTGCCAACCAAGCTTTTGGTAAGCGTTATTTTAAGTTGAGACACGACTTTGCCCTCCTACTAATCTTGAATTTCGGCAACTGTTTTTCCACGAAGGAGTGCAACGTCCTCCGCACCGCGAAGGGACTTAAGGCCCTCCATTGTAGCCGTAACAACGTTCTGCGGGTTGTTGGAACGAAGGCACTTCGTACGAATGTCACGAATACCTGCAACCTCCAAAACCGCACGAACAGGACCGCCGGCGATAACACCGGTACCGGGAGCTGCCGGCTTAAGAAGCACCTTACCTGCACCGAAGGTACCTACTACCTCGTGCGGAATAGTTGTGCCCAAAAGCGCGATTTTTACCAGGTTCTTCTTAGCGTCCTCAATGCCCTTACGGATTGCGTCCGGAACTTCTGCTGCTTTGCCGAGACCGAAGCCGACGGTGCCTTTACCGTCACCGACAACTACGAGCGCTGCAAACTTAAAGATACGACCGCCCTTAACGGTTTTTGATACTCGGTTAAGAGATACGACCTTTTCCTGAAACTCATCGTTTCTTTCTTCAAATCTTCCTGCCATAAAAATCTTACCTCCTCCCGATTAAAACTGAAGT
>JAZNAQ010000033.1:0-6103 GCA_045586595.1 Eubacteriales bacterium
GGCGGATATTTTACCCAGAAGGTGAACGGTGTGTTCGACGATCAGAAGGCTGTTGCAATTGCCCTCAACGACGGTTCGGGCAGAGGCACAACAATCTTTGCTTCAATCGACGGTATCGGTGTTGCCAATGCAGATGTCCGCGCTATAAGAAGTGCTGTAGAGCAAAAGCTCAAAGAAAAGGAAGTTGACAGCGATATCAATGCCATCAATATCAACGCTACACACTGCCATACGGTTATTGATACTCAGGGTATAGGTCTTGACCTGTTGCCTAAAATCTTTCTCAGTTTCTTCGGCGGAGCAGGCAGGTCAATGGATACTGAGTTTCTTGAGGTTATGATTGACCGTGCATCCGATGCGATTGTTGAAGCATATACGAATATCGAAACCGGTTCGCTCTATTATTTCGAAACAGCAGGTATGGGCAAGGATGACGAGCACGGTCTGTATGCCGATGATGAATACCCGTATCTTGTCAACAAGAGATACTATACCGAGGGCTATCAGCACAAATTTGCTTGCTTCAAATTTGTTCCCGACAACAAGACTTCAGCAGCAACAATCTTTACCAATATCGGCGCACACCCAACAATTGTTGATGAAGAAACAAATCTTCTTTCTGCAGACTTTCCTGCATTTATGGAAGAAAAAATCAACGGTGCCGGTATGAATTTTATGTTTATTCAGGGTGCACAAGCACCTGTTTCTGTTAACAAATGGGCAGATGTTCCGGCGTCAACTATTGGTGAGGTTGATGAAAAAGTCGCTGTCAATCCTACTGCAGAAGATTATAAGACAGCCATCCTCTACGGCTATGAATACGCAAGACTTATTCTGGAAGCCCAGGATAATTTAAAAGAAATTGAACCCATACTCAATGTCAGAATGACTGAGTATGTTGTCAGCCTTGAAACAGGTCTTTTCGCTTACGGTGCTACCGAAGGCTTTATCGGCACAACAACCGTAAAGGATTCTTCAAGCGAAACAGGTTATTCCGTTATTACGGAAGCCGGATACATAGAAATCGGAAAAGATATTGTTTTGCTTACTGTTCCCGGTGAAATTGTACCTCAACTTATATACGGTAATTTTGTTTCGGCGGAAGAATCATATTCAGGTACAGAATGGACTTATGAAGCAACCGCAAAACTCATTCCCGAAGGTAAAACAGTTCTTGTTATGGGACTTTGTAACGATGCAATCGGATATATTCTGCCGGATAACGACTTCGCACACTTTATTACTGATGTTATTTGGGATATAGATGGCGCAGATAAGGTCTTTGGCTCCTATCACAGACATTATGAAGAACTGCTTTCAGCCGGAGCTTCAGCGGGGTCAACAACCGTTTCAACTTTAAATGAACTCGTAAAAAGCCTGAACCCTTAAAGGTTTTGAAGTTAAAAAATAAAACAAATTTAAACTGTAACACACGAAGTGTTTACTGAGCTTTGTGGCAGAGTGAATGACCCGGACAGAATACAGTTCGGGTCATTTAAATCCAAAAAAGGAGAAAAGCAATGGCAAAAAAGCTTTTTGATTATATAATCCACGGTGGAGATTATAACCCGGACCAATGGATAAGAACGCCCGAAATATGGGATGAGGATATGCGTCTGATGAAGCTTGCCCATATCAACAGTGCAACGGTCGGCGTATTTTCATGGGCAACACTTGAACCTGAAGAAGGCGTTTATAATTTTGAATGGCTTGATACTATACTTGATAAAATGCATCGGAATGGTATTGCCGCAATCCTTGCCACTCCGTCGGGCGCGCGGCCTGCATGGCTTGCCGAAAAATATCCCGAAGTTTTAAGAAAAGACGAAAACGGGATACGCCGCAAATTCAGTGACAGACACAATCATTGTCTCACTTCCCCGGTTTACAGAGAAAAAGTCCGCAGCATCAACAGAATACTTGCGGAAAGATACAAAAACCATCCTGCCCTGAAAATGTGGCATATTTCAAATGAATACAGCGGAGAATGCCGCTGTGAGCTTTGCTGCGAGGCTTTCAGAAAATGGCTCAGAGAATATTATCACAACGATATCGATGAGCTGAATTTCAAATGGTGGAATGCATTCTGGTCGCATTCCTTCAACGATTTTGACCAGATTAATCCGCCCGAAAAAAACGGAGAAGACAGTGCATCGGCTCTTAATCTTGCATGGCAGCGTTTTATAACCGACAGCCACATTTCTTTTTTTGAAAACGAAATTGCACCTCTGCGGGAAATTACACCGGATATTCCCGTAACCACCAACTTTATGAAAAGATATAACGGAATTGATTATCAAAAGTTCGCAAATTATGTTGATCTTGTATCTTGGGACAGTTATCCTGCCTGGGACAAGGGTAAAAATCTCGATGAGGCACTTGAAACAGCGTTTTTACACGATTTTTTCCGTTCATTAAAAAACGGTCAGCCGTTTTTCCTTATGGAAAGCACACCGTCATTAGTAAACTGGCAGGATGTCAACAAGCTCCCAAAATCGGGCATACATGAGCTTGCATCAATCCAGGCTGTTGCACACGGTGCGGACAGCATACAGTATTTCCAATGGAGAAAAAGCAGAGGCGGAGACGAAAAATTTCAGGGTGCGGTTATTGACCATTGCGGACACGAAAACACAAGAGTTTTCAGAAACGTAACAAGGCTTGGAGAAACACTTGAAAAATTGAATTCCGCTGTCGGAAGCGAAACCGAAAGCAGAGTTGCGGTTATATATGACTGGGAAAACGGCTGGGCAGTCAATGTTTTCCGGGGTTATAACAACATCCGCAGAGATTATGTGAAAGAATGTATAAAATGGTATGCTCCGTTTTATAAGAGAGGCATCAGCGTTGACGTTATTTCCATGCAGGATGATTATTCAAAATATGATATTGTTATCGCACCGTTTCTCTATATGCTTAAGAACGGCACGGAAAAACGGATTGAGGAATATGTTGAAAACGGCGGTAATTTTGTTGCAACGTATCTCTTAGGCATAGTCGATACTGATGACCTTTGCAGACTCGGCGGTTTCCCTGCAGGAAGGCTGAAGGAGGTTTTCGGCATATGGTGTGAGGAAACGGATTCTCTTCCCGAGGATATTACGGGCAAGGCCGGATTCAACGGCAAGGACTATGAAGTGAACCACATCTGCGACATCATCCATGCGAACGGAGCAAAAACTCTGGGCGAATATAAAAGCGATTTCTACTGCGGAATGCCCTGCGTTACAGAAAATGCATTCGGAAAAGGTAAGGCATACTATGCCGCCTTCAGAAACGACGGGACTTTTGCCGATGATTTCTGCGAAATGCTTATTGCCGAAAATGCTGTTGCTGCCGATGCGGACATAAAACTCAGTGACGGAGTTTTCTCAAGAAAGCGTGGCGACATAATTTTTATTATGAACTTTGCAGATGAAGAACGAATAATCGTTCTTGATAAAGAGTATACAGATACACTTAAAAACGAAAGCGTTTCCGACAAAATAACACTGCCTGTCTGCGGATATCTTATCATAAAAGCACATTAATAGGAGTTGACCTTATGAATAAATCACCTGAAAAAAGAGCAGAAGAGCTTCTGAAAAAGCTGTCCCTTGAAGAAAAGATCTGTCAGCTTTCTTGTCAGATGCTCTATCCTATACGCGAGGATTACGAAGAAAGGCGAGAATATCGTTTCGGTAATTTCCGTAATCCCGGACATTTTATGCACGAGCAGCGAGGAGAACCTGTTTCTCCTGCGGAAGTTGCTGATGAAATTAACCGAGATATACGTCGTAGTATGGAGTGCAATTCGCTGTCTGTTCCGCCCATTGAACACGCAGAGGCTCTTCACGGAGCACAGTGGGGTATGGCAACCTGCTTCCCACAACCGATAGGTATGGCATCGATGTTTGATAAGGATTTAGTTGAACGGATAGGCGACGTTATAGGGAAGGAGTGTGCCGTTGTAGGTGTAAGGCAGGCTCTTACTCCGGTAGTAAATGTTGTCAGGGATTGTCGTTGGGGGAGAACAATTGAAAGCTTCGGTGAAGATGTGCTCCTGAACGGAGATATGGGTGCTGCAATTTGCAGAGGATTACAGAAAAACGGTGTTATCGCCACACCAAAGCATTATGCAGATAACTATTCTTATGGAGGAAGAGACTCCAATGTTTCCGATACAAGTGAAAGGACTATGCGAGAAGTTTATCTTAAGCCTTTTGAAAAGTGTATCAAGCAAGGCGGAGCAATGTCTGTTATGGCTGCATATAACAGCTGGGACGGTGTTCCCTGCACCTGTAACGAAAAGCTCCTAACCGATATTTTGCGTAACGAGTGGGGCTTTAAAGGCTTTGTTGTTTCTGATTACAATTCGGTTGAGGGCGTTTGGGAAGCACACAGACTTTTTGATACAGAATGGAAGGCTCAGGCAGCGAGCCTCAAAGCAGGTCTGGATGTTGATTTGCCACAAAACTCTTATGATGATTTGATGATTGCTTACAAAGAAGGTTGGATTGATGAATCTGATATTGACCGTGCACTTCTGCGTGTGTTGACTGCAAAGTTCAGCATCGGTCTTATGGACAAGCCTTTTGCAGACAGAAATGAGGCTCAGAGCCTTGTGCGCTGTGACGAGCATAAGCAACTGGCGCTTGAAGCAGCCCGCAGATCAATGGTGCTCTTGAAGAATGAAGGCGTTTTGCCTTTTAATAAGAAAAAAATGAAGAAGCTGGCTGTGTTCGGTATGGGTGCGGATGTTTTCCCGGTCGGAGAAAACTATTCCGGTCCTTTCGAAGTCAAATGGACGGCTGAGGATGCAAAAACACCGTTACAGTATCTCAGAGAATATCTTGACGGAGCCGTTGAGGTTGTTTTCGCGGAGGATGCTTACATCGAAGAGGTTGCCGCCGAGTGTGATGCAGCAATATATATGACTGCACTTGTTGAAGGTGAAGGACTTGACCGTTCGGATATCCGTCTTCCCGGTATTACGCGAACGGAACAAAAAGATAACAGTGCGGTTATTGTGGGCAAAATTGAGTTCACCGTCAAAACGGATCAGGAGGAAAGTATACGCAGAATGACTGCGGCAAATTCAAATTCAGCAGTTGTGCTTCTTAATGGTTCACCTGTAGATATGACTGCGTGGCAGGACGGCTGTGGTGCTGTTTTAGAAGCATGGTTCCCGGGTGAACAGGGTGCACAAGCTATATGTGAAATTCTTTTCGGAGAGATTTCTCCGAGTGGAAAGCTTCCCATAACATTCCCGAAAACTGTCGGACAGCTTCCTCTTTTCTATTCGATGAAGCCGTCAGGAAGAGGATACGGCTATATTGAAAATGACGGAGCTCCGCTTTATCCGTTCGGCTTCGGACTGAGCTATACAGACTTTAAACTTGATAATTTTGAATGTATCAATCTGGCGGACAGTCTTAAGATAAATCTTACGGTTGAGAATACCGGTGACTTTGATGGTGCGGAGGTTATTCAGACTTACCTGACGGGGATTAACTGTGATGTTGTAATGCCCCTGAAGGAGCTGAAAGCATATGCGCGTGTTGAGATTAAAAAGGGAGAAAAAACTCAAATCAGTATACCTGTTCCCAACGAAGCCTTCTGCTACTATGACCGCCGTATGGTTTTAGGTATGCATAACGGTGATTACACGGTTTCTGTCGGAACTTCTTGTGTCGATATTCATAAAACCTTCAAAATCAAAGTACGTGACGGAAAAATAAGTCAGCTCTCCGACAACAGATAGAACTACGATTTTGATTATTTCCCTATAAAAGCACCGCATGTAAATTTAGCATCAAGCCTGAAGCTTGATACAAAACCTAACATATTACTTTTTGCCGTAATATAAATATTCAATGATGTTTGACATTATGTATTCCTCCATATCTGAGAAAATATATTAGAGTACGAAATATAGAATATGTATTGCCGGAGAACTACTTGTGTTATAAATATCCGCACCAAAAATACCTGAGGTCAAAAGACCTCAGGTACTTTTTTAATATAAGCAAAAAACACCTTTTCGCCCCCAAGATTGGGGGTACGGGGGGTTGAAGTAGAATGCTTTTTTATATATTCGGGTTTTCTGAGAGGATAAGACTGA
>JAZNAQ010000034.1:0-14590 GCA_045586595.1 Eubacteriales bacterium
CGCGGGACCCATTTATGGGTAATAAGTAACAGTTGCGTGGCTGGCAGGCCAACCTAAAACGCACTTGTGCGTCGCCAGTAACAGTTAGGGCTATGCCCGAAAATGAAATACCCCCCGTTACACGGGGGGATCATTATTGTACGCTATATTTCGTCTGTTCGCTTGTGCGCAACCGTGACGGTGTCGTCGCGGAAAAAGAGTGATATACACCATATGCCTCCGAGAGCAACGAGTGTATAGATTATTCGGCTTAATATCGCGCCTTGTCCGCCGAAAATCGAGGCAACAATGTCAAACTGAAAAATGCCTATCGAGCCCCAGTTCAACGCACCGACTATGGTAAGAAAAAGAGCAATTTTGTCAAACATTTTATCAACTCCTTAATTTTTTTAGTCTCTAACGTACACAATAAGTATTCCAAGTTAACTCTTGTTAAATTCGTGCTTTTTGCTGAAATATGTGGAAAGAAAAATTTTGAAATTTACATATGCAATTTAATATTTACAAATAATACCTTATGTGATAGAATAATCTTGCCAAACGAAACCGAATAATTATAAATTTTTTGTATACTCTATTGTATGTACTTTTTGCTTGGGCAAAAATGTGCATGCTCTCTTTGCTATACTCATACAATAGTGGTATACAAGGTTTTGTTTGGCGACAATTGGAGCTGTGCGTTTTTCGTGCGACGGCTTCAAGCTGTCGCATTTTTTATTTTCTAAGGAGGAAAAGAGTATGAAGAAACGGATAACATCTCTGCTGCTTGTGCTGTGTATGGTAATCGCAATGTTGCCGACATTTACAATCAACATTGCATTTGCGGCAGAAACGGACGCGGATGCCGAGTGGGAGTATGAAGCCTACGAAGATGGTGTTGTGCTTACGAAATACCTCGGCAATGCAGAGGATGTATATATCCCATACGCTGTTGAGACAGCAGACGGCACCCTTTTAACTGTTTTAAAACTCGGCGACGGTGTGTTTGAAAAAAACACAAGTATAAACAGCGCGACCTTCGGCGAGGGTATAACCGAAATCGGAGAGAGCGCATTTGAGGGTGCAACAAATCTTGTGTGTATCGTCTCCCCTGAAACACTCACAACTATCGGCGACCGTGCTTTTTACGGCTGTGATAGCTTCAACTCCGTCATCCTCTATGACTCGGTAACAAACATCGGTGCTGATGCATTTGCGGGGTGTGGGAGCCTTACAGTATGGTGTAATGAGGACAGCGTTGGCTATGAGTACGCAGTAGAACATAAGATTGCATATGAAATAATAAATCCAAGCTATACTGCCGAAGAATATACCGAGGGTTGTCTGACTTATGCTATTTTAAACGGTGAAGCGACTCTTATGTCGTGCAACCCCGATCAGGATGAATTGGTCATCCCGTCAACGGTTAAAGGATATCCGGTAACTACGATAGCTCCGTTAGCGTTTTTGGATTGTTATGCTATGAATATGACAATTCCGGGAAGTATAGAAACTATATCTCCAAGTGCTTTTTATGGTTATAGTGGTGCTGAAACTGTTGTATTCTGCGAAGGTGTAAGGTACTTAGGTGCCGGTGCTTTTGATGAGTGTAATGGTGTGGAGAAAGTTGTATTTCCTGATAGCTTGGAGTATATCGGAGATGAGGTTTTTTGCGAAGATTTCAGCCTGCTTTCAGAAATAAATCATCTTCCTGCAAATTTAAAGTATTTGGGCGATAATGCGTTTATTGAATGCTTTAACAGCGCATATTATAATTTTGAGATTCCTAAAAATATTACATATATAGGTGACAGGGGATTTAAATATAGCAAAAAAATTGGGGATACAATTTTGCCGGATTCTGTTACTAATATTGGCGAGTATGCGTTTTATAACTGTGAGAATTTAAAACAGGTTCTTTTGCCTTGGGATGTCTGTGAAGTATATGCAAACTCTTTTCCTGAGGATGCGGTCTGGCTTGTTTATAATGGGTCATATGCTCATTCGGTCGCTAAAGAAAACAATGTTATGTATGTCGTTATTGAAGCGGAAGATAAATCATTGCTTGATATACGAAAAAAAGATAATATAAGTTATTGTATAAATAATGGCGAGGTTATTGTCTTAGGCTTTGATGAATCGGCAGAGACTGTAACTATCCCCGAAACCATTGATGGTTATCCTGTAACCACTATAGGAAATGGCGCGTTCAGATGTTGCCCGGATTATGTTCAGATATATATGCCGGAAAGTATAAAAAAGATTGAAACGGCTACATTCCCAAACGGTATGCTGTTTGTTGCTTCTCCGGATTCGTATACGTACGAATTTGCAGAACTTAATAATATAGTATGTGTTTCTCCTGAAGATGGTGAAATTTCCGAAGTTCAAGTCTATGTAGAAAACGGGATGACATATACTATTTTTAACGGAACGGCAACTTTGGAGAAATATAGCGGAACGAATACAAGTGTTGCCGTGCCTGAAAGCGTTTCGGGATATCCGGTAACCACTATTTCTTCCAATGTTTTTTCTCGTTGTGGTGAGTTGAAGTGGGTTGCACTTCCCAAAAGTGTAAAAAACATTGAAGGAATACCTTTTTATGATGGAACCATGTTCGCGGTATATGAGAATTCTTATTCACATGACTTTGTGATGAAGAATTGCTTGACGTATGTTCTTCGCAAAAATGATGACTTTAATGTGCAAACTTTATCAGAAGATGGAATTACATATTACATTATAGATGATAAAGCTGTTGTAAAGGAAGTTTCGGACACATTGACGGAGGTCGTCATTCCGGAAAGTGTTTCAGGATATGCGGTAACAGCAATCGCAATATCTGCTTTTTTTGGTTGTGAAAATATAACAAGCATAACAATCCCGGACAGTGTTTTGTGTATTGGAAAAGATGCTTTTAGTAATTATATATTTCAAGGCAACATTCCCGGTGTTGGCATTAGGACAGTATATGTGCCAAGCAGTGTTCAATTAATACATGACGAAGCATTTGCTCCTTGGATAATGTTGATTGTTGATAAAGATTCTGCTGCGCATAAACATGCTGAAGAACGAGGACAGTCGTACTTTGCCGTAAGCTCAATATATAATGTTGAAAAATATACAGAAAATGGTATTACATATTGCCTATCAGACGGTGAGGCAACTGCGATTTCAGCAGATACCGCCTTGGAAATTGTTTCAATTCCCGAAACTGTAAATAATTGTAAAGTAAGGTGTGTGGGAAATGCATTTCTAAAATGCGGTAATCTTAAAAGTATAACACTTCCTGATAGTATAGCTTATATTGGATATCATGCATTTGATGATTGCACCAGTCTTGAAAATGTGATGATTCCTGAAAGTGTTGTCGATATTAGGTCTAATGCATTTTATGACTGCAGCAGTCTTGGGAGTGTTGCACTGTCTGGTAATATTGTAAGCATTGGGAGATATGCTTTTTATGGATGCACAAACCTTAAAGATATAGCTTTGCCTGATGGCATTAAAAGTATTGGTGTAAGGGCATTTTATAACTGTCCTAAAATCGAAAAATTGCGTATACCGAAATCAGTAGATGAGCTTGCGATAAATGCATTATCGCATACAAGCATTTGGTTGGTTTATGAAAATTCATATGCTCATAAACTTATAGAAGAAAACGGATTACTTCACTTTATTATCCGCGAAACCTCCAACCCTGAAATATCCTACGGAGCGGGCGTGTCGGGTACGGTGACGACAACGGACGGAACACCGATAGCAAACGCAACGGTAGAAATTCTCTATGATGACGGTGAGGTTAAAGAGACCGTCACGACCGACGAGAGCGGCGCATACTCGTTCACCTATGCCGAAGTAGGGGCATACACTATCCGCGCAACTGCAGGAAATACAGGCGGAACGGAGAAGGTAGCTGTTAAGCGCATGAACGCGTTTGATGTTTTCCTTACGGGTGAGACGGATATTGTGCTTAAAGGTGCGTATAGCGTATCGGGTGCTGTTTCTCCCTCAGATGCGACTGTTACGCTTACGGACACAACGGGAAACGTTATTAAAGCGCTTCAGATAACAAACGGCACATATACATTCACAAACGTTCCAAACGGCACATACATTATCAAAGTCGAAACGGAAAACGGGTGTGCCGTGCGCGAGGTTACCGTGTTTAACGCAAATGTTACGGTGGATGAAATAGAAATTACTGCCGTTTCTTCGGCAACAATTAACGGCACGGTTTCAGCCGAAGCTCGCGACGGAAGCTATTATACAAAAAACTATGCTTCTGTATTTCTCCGCGACAGCAACGGTACTGTTGTTGCGCAAACAAAAACCGAAGCCGACGGAAGCTATTCCTTTAACGGGATTTCTTCGGGAAATTATTCCATTATTGCGGAAGCCGAGGAACAGCGACCGGATAAATTTGATGCAATAGTTCACCCACACAAACTTTCTGGATATGCATATGCAGAAATTACGCAGACAGGAACTTACACCTTTGACATAATCATCTGCGAAGAAGATCTTGGCGGCACGGCAACAGTTTCCGGCAAGGTTACCGCACAGGGGGAGACACAACCATGCAAGGTTGTTCTTGCTGATGTTTCGGGTAACGAAATTGCAATATGCCGGACAGGAAACAACGGTAAGTATACGTTTGAAAACGTCAACGACGGAGTGTTCTTCATCACGGCAACTACTCCAAGTGACGGCATGGGATTTACCGTAGTTACCGTAAGAGAAGGCAAGGTAAGCGGTGATACTGATTTCCATGTTTGGAAAAGCGATAAGGTGAAGAATCACGAAGCTGCAATGCAAACGTTTATGACAGGGTGCACAAATGCAGAAATCGCAAAAACTCAGCGCAATTGGTTAGCTTCTGAAAAACGCTGGTACGACAGCCTTTCTTCGAAAGAGAAAAAGCAGTGCTCCGATGAATATACCGAAAGCCTTATGACTCTTATAGGTTGGATAACCGAATGTGAAAGCCAAGCCCCGCAGGGTGCATCAATCTCAGGCGCTGAGCAGCTTCTCTCCGGTGATGAGCTTGAAAGCGGAGAAACCTTAACCCTCACGCTTGAAATAAAGAAATCCGAAGCGACCGAGATAGGAGAGGCTGGAATACAGACAGACGAGCAGTTTGTTCAACAGTCGATTGAGAACACGGCGGGCGATAAAGAAATTGTAGCGTATTATGATATTTCGCTTTCAAAGACGGATAGCCAGGGGACTCGCGAGATAAAGAGTGTAGCGCGCGATACAGACACAACTGGAAAGGTGCGTATCACAATGGAAATTCCGGAGGAATACCGCGGGCATAAGCATTATCATTTTGTCCATGTTCATAACGGCGAGCCGATGACACTTGTTGACCTCGACGATGATCCGGACACAATCACCTTTGAGATAGACCGCTTCTCAACCTTTGCGCTCACATATACCGATGAAGAGCTTGCCATAGACGGCGAGATTGAGGAAGAAAATGTAGTGGCAACCAACTTTGGTGAAGTCAACGCATATATACGGAACATATCCTATACAGATGATAGCGGAGCAACGAGATACAGGATAATACTGCTTGCGGCAATAGACGGTCTGAACTACCGGGAAGTCGGGTTTGAAATAACGGCGAACGGCAAGACGAGAAGTGACGGAACAAAGACTGTATATAGCTCTGTCAAGGCATACAACTCAGACGGAAATGTGATAACGGTAACGCCGGCAAACTTCAGGGGAAACTCCGCATATATCTTTGCTCAGAAGTATACATTCTCGGAGAGCTATAAGGGTGCAGTTGTAACATTCAGACCCTATGCGGTAGACTTTAGCGGAAACTATATCTACGGGAAAGAAACAACCATAGATGCGATATACAACAAATAGGAGGTGAAAGAAAAATGAAGAAATACAAAGCACCTGAGCTTGAGGTAATCAGGCTCGATACAAAGGATGTAATAAAAACATCAGGGCTTCATGTGGGCAATGGTGACCTGACCGGAGAGGGTGGAGACATTAACTTCGGATAAAATAAAATCAGTGCAGAGAATTTTCTCTGCACTGATTTTTTAGTTTTGTATAGACTTTTTGCTCGATTTGTGGTTTAATATATTGTATGTAGATTTAGAAATAATTGGAGTTGAAAATTTATGAAGCTGACAAACGTAAAAGAATTGTTTTCTTCACCCGAGGGCTTTGCAGATAAGCAAGTTACAGTAGGTGGTTGGGTCCGCACGGTGCGCGACTCAAAAGTGTTTGGCTTTATTGAGCTTAACGACGGTTCTTTTTTCAAAAGTGTTCAGATAGTTATTGATGATAAGCTTGAAAACTTTTCAGAGCTTGTTCATCTTAACGTTGGCAGTGCGATAGTAGTTACAGGTAAGCTTATTCTTACTCCTGAGGCGAAGCAACCGTTTGAAATCAAGGCTGATTCGGTTAGGGTTGAGGGTGAGTCTGCTCCTGACTATCCGCTTCAGAAAAAGCGTCATTCACTTGAGTTTTTAAGGACAATAACATACCTCCGCCCGAGAACAAATACGTTTTCTGCGGTCTTCCGTGTAAGAAGTGAGGCGGCATATGCTATTCATAAGTTCTTTAATGAACGTGGGTTTGTATATGCACACACTCCGATTATTACAGGGAGTGACTGTGAGGGTGCCGGCGAGATGTTTAAAATAAGCACTCTCGATATGGAAAACCCGCCGAGAAGCGAAGACGGCAAGGTTGATTATTCAAAGGATTTCTTCGGCAGAGAAGCAAGCCTTACGGTGTCTGGGCAGCTTGAGGCCGAGACATTTGCCCTTGCTTTTGGTAAAACCTATACATTCGGCCCGACCTTCCGCGCTGAGAACTCAAACACAGCTCGCCATGCGGCTGAGTTCTGGATGATTGAGCCTGAAATTGCGTTTGCAGACTTAAATGACGATATGGAGCTTGCTGAGGCAATGGTCAAGTTTGTAATCCGTCATGTGCTCGATAACTGTAAAGAGGAAATGACGTTCTTCAACCAGTTTGTAGATAAGGGCCTTATTGAGCGTCTTGAACACGTTGTAAATTCTGATTTCGGTGTGATGGAGTATGCCGAGGGTATAAAGATTCTTGAACAGCATAAGGACAAGTTTGAATATCCCGTATTCTTTGGCTGTGATTTACAGACAGAGCATGAACGATTCCTCACAGAAGAAATAATGAAAAAGCCCATGTTCCTTATAAACTATCCGAAGGAAATAAAGGCATTCTATATGCGCCAGAATGATGATGGCAAAACTGTTGCGGCTATGGATCTTTTTGTTCCCGGTATCGGCGAGCTTATAGGCGGAAGCCAGCGTGAAGAACGCTATGACGTTCTTCTTGCTAAAATGGAAGAGATGGGTCTTAACTCTGAGGATTATGATTGGTATCTTAACCTCAGGCGTTACGGTGGTGTTTCCCATGCGGGATACGGCCTTGGTTTTGAGCGTCTTATCATGTATTTGACAGGTGTAAGCAATATACGAGACGTTCTGCCGTTCCCGAGATGCACGGGAAAGCTTTTGTAATCTGAAACAGGAGAATTTATTTATGGAAAAAATATCTTACAGAAGCCTTAGCAAAGATCAGGCTCAATCGCGCAAGGCAGAGCTTGAGGCAAAGTATAAAAGTTATGTTTCACAAGGGCTTAAGCTTGATATGTCAAGAGGAAAGCCTGCACCGAACCAGCTTGATATATGCGAGGGCTTACTAAGTGTTATATCAACCAATGGTGATGTTGCGGGTGTATCGCCCGATGTCCGCAACTACGGCGGCATCGACGGCATTCCTGAGATGAAAGTGCTTTTTGCAGAAATGCTTGGTGTGTCAACTGCTGAAATTGTTGTCGGCGGAAACGCAAGCCTGACGCTGATGTTTGACATGGTATCAAGGTCTGTAACTCACGGTGTTATGGGAAGCACTCCTTGGTGCAAGCTTGATGAGGTAAAATTCCTTTGTCCTGTTCCGGGATACGACAGACACTTCGGCATATGCGAGTGTTTCGGAATAAAAATGATTCCGATTGCTATGTCCAATGACGGACCGGACATGAACGAGGTCAGAAAATATGTTGAAAATGACCCGTCTGTAAAGGGTATCTGGTGTGTGCCGAAATACTCTAATCCGAGCGGTATAACATATTCTGATGATGTTGTACGCGCGTTTGCCGCGCTTAATCCGGCAGCACCTGATTTCAGAATTTTCTGGGATAACGCATATTGTGTGCATGACCTTTACGACGAAGGCGATGAGCTTTTAAATATAATGGATGAGTGCAAGAAGAACGGCAAAGGTGATATGGTATATATCTTTGCTTCCACTTCGAAAATCTCTTTCCCGGGTGCCGGTGTTGCGGTCATGGCAATGAGCGAGGCAAATATCAAGTTTGCTAAGAACATTTTTACTTATCAGATGATAGGCCCCGATAAGATAAACCAGCTACGTCACGTTAAGTATTTTAAAAACCTTGATGGTATAAAGGCTCATATGAAAAAGCATGCGGCACTTATTGCACCCAAGTTTGAGATGGTTCTTGATACCCTTGACACAGAGCTTTCAGGGCTTGGTATAGCAGAGTGGACATCGCCTAAAGGCGGATATTTTATAAGCCTTGACGTTATGAGCGGTACGGCAAAACGTGTTCATAAGCTCATGTCCGAGGCAGGAGTTGTTATGACAGGTTGCGGCGCAACATTCCCGTATGGCAATGACCCGGACGATAAAAATCTCAGAATTGCACCAACATACCCGTCGGTTGATGAACTGAAAATTGCATCTGAGCTTCTGTGTCTCTGTACAAAACTTGCTGCACTTGAGAAGATTTTGGGATAAAGGAAGAGAATTGCAATGAGAAATATTTACGAATCACCGCTCTCCGGAAGGTATGCAAGCCGCGAAATGCTCGAGCTGTTTTCTCCTGACATGAAATTTAAAACCTGGAGAAAACTCTGGATAGCTCTCGCACGCGCTGAAATGAAGCTCGGTCTTCCCGTTACTCAGGAACAGGTTGAAGAGCTTGAACGCTTTAAGGATGATATAAATTACGACGTTGCAGAGCAGCGCGAAAAAGAAGTACGGCACGATGTTATGTCACACGTTTATGCATACGGTATGCAGTGCCCTAAGGCGAAGGGGATTATTCACCTCGGAGCTACAAGCTGTTATGTAGGGGATAATACAGACCTCATCATTATGCGTGATGCACTTAAGCTCATCAGACAGCGCCTAGTAAACGTAGTTTCTGCACTTTCAAAGTTTGCTGATGAGTATAAGGATATGCCGACACTCGGTTTTACTCATTATCAACCTGCACAGCTTACTACGGTAGGCAAGCGTGCAACCCTTTGGATTAACGAGCTGTTGTATGATTTGTCTGAGCTTGAGTTTCGAATAGATGCAATGCGCCTTCTCGGCTCGAAGGGAACAACAGGAACACAGGCGAGCTTCATGGAATTGTTTGACGGCGATGAAGAGAAGATAAAAAAAATGGAGCAGCTTATCGCCGAAGAACTTGGCTTTGACGGGGTGGTTCCGGTTTCCGGCCAGACATACTCGAGAAAGATCGATTCAATGGCGCTTGCAACACTTTCAGGCATAGCGCAGAGTGCCTGCAAGTTCGCCACAGACTTAAGGCTTCTTGCAAACCTCAAGGAGATGGAAGAGCCGTTTGAGAAAAAGCAGATAGGCTCTTCTGCAATGCCTTATAAGCGCAACCCCATGCGTTCAGAGCGTATATGTGCGCTTGCAAAGTTTGTTATAAGCACGGCTCAGAACCCGGCACTCACGGCGGCTACTCAATGGTTTGAGAGAACTCTTGATGATTCCGCGAACAGGCGACTTGCGGTTTCTGAGGCATTCCTTGCAACGGATGCAATTCTCTCTATTTACTTAAATATAGCTTCGGGGCTTGTTGTTTATCCGAAGGTTATCAGACGCCATGTCATGGAAGAACTTCCGTTTATGGCATCAGAGAACATAATGATGGACGCTGTTAAGCGCGGGGGAGACCGCCAGGAGCTTCATGAGCTTATAAGGACTCACTCTATTGCCGCAGGTAAGCGCGTCAAAGAGGACGGAGAAGCAAACGACCTCATTGACAGAATCGCAAACGATCCGGCGTTTGGTATGACAAAGGAAGAAATTGAAGGTAATCTTGACCCGAAAAATTATACGGGCAGGAGCGCGTCTCAGGTAACGGAATTTTTAAACGACTATGTCAAGCCTGCAATAGCGCCTTACAGCTCGGATATAGAAACAGAAGCAGAGCTTACAGTATAAGTTATAACTAAATTCTTATTGACTTGCAGTTTGCAAAAATATATAATATTTTATTAGTTGCGTAAAATGTAAAAATTTGCTTTGGTGTTTTGCGCAAAAACTGAGGAGGTTTTACAAATGAAAAAAGGCATACTTTGGTTTGTCGCGGCTGTTGTGGTAATTGCTCTTGTAATTGTCACTGCAATCAGCGGCCTTAACCTCGGTGTAGTCGAAGTTCCTAGTGCAACAGAGGGTATTCGTCTCGGTCTTGACCTTCAGGGTGGGGCTATGATTACTTTTGAGGCAATTACCGAAGATGGCTCAGCTCCGTCTGAAAACGATATGGAGGTTGCAAAGACCGTTCTCCGTAAGCGTCTTGATGCGGCCAACTACACTGAAGGAACTGTTACTGCTCTCGGAGACAGAAGACTTTCGGTTGAAATTCCGTCTGTTACTGACCCGGAAGAGGCAGTTGCTCTTCTTGGAAAAACAGCTGTTCTCGAGTTCCGCGATGCTGACGGTAATGTTATTGTCTCCGGTACGGATGTTAAGAAAGCAGAGTCTGTTTACAGCCCGGTAGCTGAAAATGGTATGAGCCAGCATCACGTTGTTCTCTCTCTTACAAGCGAGGGACGTGAGAAGTTTACACAGGCAACAAAAACAGCGGCTTCTAAAGCCGGTGATGGTAAGAACTATATCGACATCTACCTTGATGATGCACTTCAGAGCCGTCCGTTTGTTGATGCTTCATATGCATCTACAGGCATTGACTCGGAAGAAGTTATCATCACAATCGGTGGTGAAGATAGCTTCTCTGCTGCCGGTGGCGAGGGTTCAAAGACACTTGCAAACATTATAAATTCAGGTCGTCTCCCGTTTGAGCTTGAAGAAATTGAGCTTCGCTCAGTCGGCCCGACTCTCGGCGAAAAAGCTCTTGAGACAAGCCTTTTTGCAGGTCTTATCGGCCTTCTTCTTGTAATGGTATTTATGATAGTCATTTACCGTTTGCCGGGTATTGTTGCAAGCATCTCTCTTGCTTTCTATACGGCGCTTATGGTTGTTATCATGTCACTTCTCAAGGTCAACCTTTCTCTTCCTGGTATCGCGGGTATAATCCTTTCTATAGGTATGGCTGTTGATGCAAACGTCATTATCTATGAGCGCATCAAGGAAGAACTCCGCGTAGGTAAGACACTTAAAGCTTCTATTGATGCAGGCTTTAAGCGTGCATTTACCGCAATTCTCGACTCTAACATAACAACTCTTATCGCTGCTGTAGTTCTCTACTTCTTCGGTATGGGTACTATTGTAGGATTTGCGATTACACTCGGCCTTGGTGTTGTTATTTCAATGTTTACCGTTCTTGTTGTTTCGCGCTTCTTGCTCTATCGCTTGGTTGATATGAACATAAAGTCGCTTAAGGCTTACGGCGCATAAGGAGGAAGAAAGATGTTTAGAAAATTAGAAAACAAATTAAACATTGTAAATAAGTTTAATATTTTTGCTGTTATTGGTGTTGTTTTTGCGCTTGTAGGTCTTGTTTCACTTATTCTTCTTCCGTTTGGCGTCAATCTCTTTAACCTTGATATTGACTTTGCCGGCGGAACAACAATGACATACAGTATGCATAAGCAGCTTGATAAAGCAGAGCTTGATAACATAACAGCCATTGTTGAGGAAGCTACCGGTGTTGATGTTTCTTCTGCTCAGAAGTCCGGTGACGGTACAGAGGTTATAATAAAGACAAGTACTCTCGAAACTGAGCAACGTGATGCAGCGTTTGTGGCTCTTAAAGAGGCATATGGTCTTCACGACGGCACAGAAAAGGTTGCAGAAGGTGAAACAGCTCATACAGACATTCTCGCTGTAGATAATGTTGACCCAATAATGGGAAAGGACCTTCGAAATGCAGCTATAAAGTCGGCTTTCCTTGCAATTCTCTGCATGCTTATCTATATTGCTATCCGCTTTGATATTCGCTCAGGGCTTGCGGCTATAGTAGCCCTTGCGCATGACGTTCTTGTTGTTATTAGTGCATATGTTATCTTCAGAATTCCGCTCAACCTTACGTTTATCGCGGTTGTTCTCACAATTCTCGGTTACTCGATTAACGCTACAATCGTTATCTTTGACAGAATCCGTGAGAACAAAAAGCTGATGAAGAAAACAAGCTTTGGAGACATTGTAAACAAGAGTGTTTGGCAGAGCGCAACAAGAAGCGTAAACACAACAATAACAACATTGCTTTCAGTTGTTATGATTGCTATTTTTGGTGTAACATCAATAAAGTATTTTGCTATTCCGCTTGTTGTTGGTATCGTTGCAGGTCTTTATTCCTCAGTATTTATATCCGGCGCGGTTTGGGCAAAACTCACAAAGTCTTCAAAGAAGGCATAAAACCGTTTTTAAACAGACTTGCAGTTTTCTGCAAGTCTGTTGTTGTATTTACATTACAAACATATGACGTTTTGCGATTTTACTTGAAATTTGAGGGTGTTTTGTGTTATTATCAATATATACCTTAAGGAACGTGTTTCTTGAAGGCTATCATCCCTTTGGAGGTGTCAGATATGAAATGTCCGTTTTGCGGCTATTTAGAAAGTAAGGTGTTAGATTCTCGTCCTGCAGAGGGCGGTGGCTCTATTCGCCGCCGACGCGAGTGTCTTTCGTGCCAGAAACGTTTTACTACTTACGAAACAGTTGAGAGTATGCCGCTTTATGTTATAAAAAACGATGGTTCAAGGCAGCTTTTCGATAAGCAGAAGCTTCTTTCGGGTATGCTTCGTGCTTGTGTTAAGAGGCCTGTCCCTATCCATAAGCTTGAAGAGGTTGCTGACGAAATTGAGCAGACTTTGCAGAACACAATGGAAAAAGAGGTTTCGAGCAGTAAGATAGGCCAGATGATAATGAAGAGCCTTAAAGAGATAGACCAGGTTGCATACGTTCGGTTTGTTTCAGTATACCGCTCGTTTGAGGATATTGAGTCTTTTCTTGCAGAGCTTAACAGCCTTAAAAATAACTAAAAACAAGCCGTGTTTTACACGGCTTGTTTTTTATAATATATTAGCAAGTGTGAGGCTGTCTGATGACGACATTCTGTCGAGCTGGCCGAGAAGATGGTTTGCTTCGCTGATACATATATCAAGGCTTTTGAGCTTGATGGCTGCATCTATTTTTAGAATTGAGTCTTGAACCTCGCTCAAGTCCTGGTGCATAATGAATGTTTCAAGCTTTGGGTTTTTCTTGTCAAAAATGCCTTTTATTTCATTTATATATTTTGAAGCAGCGTTCCAATCTTTTTGCTCTGCGGCATCCATACAGACTATTACTGATTTTTTTATGTCTTCACAAAAGTTTGATGTGAAGACGGTTGTGTATATACACATGATAATTACCACGGCGATGATAATTGCGGCAACAATGCTCTCTTTCATTTGTCTTTCTCCTTAGGGATTATAAGTACGTTGTCTTTTTCATCTGCTTGCATTAAAAATACATCGCTGCAGGATGTTATTCCTTTTTTTGAAAGCTCTTTGAAAACCCAGTTTTTGTTTTTCCTAAGGCGCTCAGTTTCACTTTTTATATATACACCGTCTGAAATTATGGTGTGGGGTAAAAAAGTGTTGTCGTCAGAAATTCCAAGATCAGAGCGGGTTGCAGGCTCGTCTTTTGAATAGGGGAAGACGCTTAGCTCTCCGTTTGCTTCAAGTATTGCGTATTTTACTTGGCTGATGTCTATAAAACTTTTAAGGCGAAGCTCTTCGAGCAACTCGTCAAGTGTCAGCCTTATTCGCTCCATTTCTTTTTGGTTTATCTTACCGTTTTCAATCAGGATACTTGTTCTGCCAACTGCAATTTTTCGTATCCAACGGTTTTTGAGAAAGAGCGAGGATATGATTATTTCAAGAGCAAGGAGTGTGAGTATGGGCATAACACCGTATACCAGAGGTGTGCCGGTGCTCTGCATAGGTATTGTTGCAAGCTCTGAAACAAGTATTGTTATAACGAACTCAGCGGGGGAGAGCTCGCCTACCTGGCGTTTTCCCATTGCTCTGAGCGCTATTGTAATCAGCAGATAAAGAATAATTGTTCTGACAAATGAAATTGTCATTTTTTATCCTCCGAATAAAAAAATAAAATAAGTACTTGAAACTTTAAAAAAGGTGTGGTATACTTTCATAGTTGATATCCGGGTGTGGCGCAGCTTGGTAGCGCGCTTGAATGGGGTTCAAGAGGCCGCAGGTTCGACTCCTGTCACTCGGACCAGAAAAAGCGACAGAAATTGACAGATTTCTGTCCCTTTTTCATCGATATAAATCTCTGCGAGATTTTCGATATGTTCCGTTTG